>MGNI01000115.1:0-4083 GCA_001795115.1 Chloroflexi bacterium RBG_16_48_8
ACCTTTCGTCAGAAGAAGCGCATCTCCTGGTCGTGCCCCTTGAGGGGTGATAAGAGAATCTCGTGGGACCTCTCCAAGCATGGTTCCTGAGAGGATGGGGCGATCGAGCCCAACCGTGATCTCGGTGTGACCACCAATGACTGTAATGTCCAATTCCCTGCAAGCGCTTTCTATTTGAAAGAAGATCCTGTCGACAAAGTCCCTATAACTCCCCTTTTCGGGGAGCAGAAGAGTGATTAAGAACCATCTTGGCTGGGCACCTGTTGTAACGATGTCATTGGCATTAACATGGACGCAATACCATCCAATATCCTCACCTGTGAAAGTAATTGGGTCAGATTTTGCTACAAGAAGTGTCTCACCGAAATCAATCACCGCACAATCTAATCCGACACCAGGGCCTAGGAGGACACGAGGATCATCTTTTCGCAGATGAGAGAATAGTCGGTTGAGCTCTGCAGACGGTAATTTACCGAGGGGAAAGGAGTTCATCACTCTTCATGTAGCTTGAAGGCCGTCCATTGGGACGGCCTTGTATGCGCTGCGGCATCCTCAACTCATCAGGAGGAGGGATGCCGCAGCATGTTTGGTAGAGCTACTACTCATAGGCATCACCTCCTCCATGTAAAGATGGCAAAGGAGAGTGCTTGTAAACAATTCTGGTGAAAGTATCTCATACAAATAGGATCTAGTCAATCACAGGATGAGCATGGCGTCGCCAAAAGAGTAAAAGCGATAGTTAGCTTCTATGGCTTGTTGATAAATTTCTAAAAGCCTCTCTCGCCCAGTGAAGGCACTGACCATCATGAGCAAGGTCGAACGAGGCAGGTGGAAATTGGTAAGCATTCCGTCAATGGTTCGAAATTGATATCCCGGAAGGATAAAAAGGTCTGTGTCTCCATCGAAAGCGACAACTTGCTCATGGTTGTCTGCATACCGAGCAGCAGTCTCTAATGTGCGCACAGTAGTTGTGCCTACTGCAATCACCCGACCGCCCGTAGTAGGTATGTGATTGATGATGGAGGCTGCTTCAGGAGTTACCTGGCACCATTCCTTATGGATAGTATGATCCAAAGGGTCCTTCGCATTTACGGGAGCAAACGTGTCCATGCCGACATGTAGTAGGACTTTGACGATATGCGTACCCTTAGAACGAATGGTTTCAAGCAGGGGTAGGGTAAAATGCAGGCCAGCCGTTGGTGCTGCAGCCGAACCGAGGACTTCAGCAAACACGGTTTGATATTCATCGGGATTTTGAAGCGGGGTGTGGATATAAGGCGGAACCGGCATTTCGCCCAGGACATCCAGTTGACCAGAGATAGGCACATCGAAATGAATGAGGCGTCGTGATCCTCCGAGATCTTCCGTGACCTCTGCAATTGGTCCATTTTGGATCTGGAGCTTTTGCCCGAGCTGGATGCCTTTCCCCCCAACGAGCGCGAGCCAAGTCTGAGGGCTGTACCGTCTAAGGAGTAGAACTTCAACCGCTCCACCTGTTGGAAGCTTCCGAGCACGAAGTCTGGCCGGAAATACTTTGGTCTCATTCAAGACTAAAACATCATTGGGGGAAAGATATTCAGCAATCTCATTGAAAATGCGATGTTCAATTCGATCCGTCTCACGATGGAAAACAAGAAGCCGGGAACTATCCCTGGGCTCAGCTGGACGTTGGGCGATAAGTTCCTTTGGAAGATCATAATCGAAATCAGAGGTTTGCACAGGTTATTTATGGATCCATCGCAGGATGAGATTGAGAAGCAGGGTCAGCAGGAGACTGATGAGGATGGACGTGGCCAGTGGGAAAACACAGGTGAAGCCTTTCGTTTCGAACCGGAAATCTCCTGGTAGTTTACCGATGGGCAAATCGAAGCGTGCAGCAATCCATAAAAGAATTCCCACAACCACAATGAAGAGACCAAAAAGAATCAACCAACGTGCGATCGAGCTTAATTCTGTCATCTATTTTTTATTCTATGACTCTCTCTTCTATGCTGAAGGGCTTTTTTCAGTGGACTCATTCTATATATCAGGAAACCGAGCTTGGGCCGGTGGAGGTGGATCATAACCCAGATGCTTATAGGCCAAGGAAGTGGCAACTCGGCCTTGAGACGTCCGTTCGATAAAACCTAGCTGTAGAAGGTAAGGTTCCACCACATCCATGACGGTATCGGGTTCCTCGCTGATAGAAGCTGCGATGGTCTGTAAACCTACGGGACCTCCTGAGAACTTCTTGATAATCGAGTTGAGGACCATTCGATCGGCGTCATCCAAACCCAGTTCATCAATTTCCATCAAAGCCAGGGCGTCTGATGCTATCTTGCGTGAGATTTTCCCATTCGCTCTAACCTGAGCAAAGTCTCGGACTCGCCGAAGGAGGCGGATCGCAACTCTGGGGGTGCCTCTCGCCCGGCAGGCTATTTCCGTAATTCCTCCATCATCGGTTTCCACCGCCAGGATAAGCGCAGCTCGTCTGACAATGGTCTCCATTGATTCGTGATCGTAGAAATCCAACCTATACGTTGCGCCAAAACGTGCACGTAAAGGGGAAGTGACCAATGCAAGGCGAGTGGTTGCGCCAACGACGGTGAAGTGTGGCAACTGGAGGCGGATGGAGCGTGCACTTGGCCCTTTCCCAATGGTGAGGTCAAGGGCGAAATCCTCCATGGCTGGATAGAGGATCTCCTCAACGGCACGACCTAAGCGGTGAATTTCATCAATGAAAAGAAGATCCCCTTGCTGCAAATTTGTAACAATGGCTGCCAGATCCCCGGCTCGCTCTATGGCGGGTCCGGAGGTTATCTTGATATTCGCATCCATCTCGTTAGCCAGAATATGGGCCAGCGTAGTTTTGCCCAGGCCTTGAGGTCCATAGAAAAGAACATGATCAAGGCTTTCCCGTCGTTCGCGGGCAGCCTCGATCAAAATAAAGAGATTTTCACGGACCCGGTTCTGACCGATCATTTCAACCAATTTGCTCGGTCGAAGGAAAAGCTCTTTGGCATCTTCGCTCTTCGAAGTTGGCGACAGGATACGGTCTTCTTTGACACTCATATCAAGGATTATACTGGATTGTTCTTAGGTGAGGAATAAGAACCATACTTACACCTTTCGCTGATGATCTTGCGGTGTTGTTGTCTCTCAGCGCCTTCAAGGATGAAAGTTCTCCTTCCTTGAATTATGGTTCATCGACGAGTTGAGCTTCTAATGTGATCTCAGGCACGGATAAAGCGCGAGAGATGGGGCAGTTCTTCTTGGCGCCTTCGGCCAATTCAAGGAAGGCGTCTTCCTGGATGCCGGGTATCTTAACCTTTGTCTTGAGATTGATCCTGACGATGGTGAAGCCCTCCTCTAATTTTTCAAGATGGACACTTGCGGTCGTGTGGATTTTTTCTGGTGTGTATCCGGCGCGGGTCAGAGCGGCTGAAAAGGCCATGGAGAAGCAACCAGCGTGCGCGGCACCTAAGAGTTCCTCAGGATTGGTTCCTCCACCATCTTCAAATCGGGAGGGGTACGAATAAGCACCTTCGAAAGCAACGCTACTGAGTTTCATCCTGCCTCGTCCTTCCCTCAGATTGCCTTCCCAGATGGCTTCAGCTTGTCGTATTGGCATTGTTTATCTCCTAAATTCCTTTCACTGCTTTAGTTATTGGATCCATCCCAACGCTTTCCCAGTTATTGGATCGATCCCAGAGGGTAGGTCAAGGGATACCACATGTTGAGCGTATTGATTGCATAATCGAATAAGTTCTACTGCCCGTCCCCTCCATTCCCACCCGGTCCTGCAAGGACAACCGCGATGCTATCGGGATCCCCCCAATTCTTCATGGCACCTTCCGCCAGATCCCTACCTGCATTGTCTATCATTGGAGGAATTCCAAGCTGGACGTTTTCAACAGCAATACGGTCCACTTCACGCAACTGTTCTGCTGTTACCGAAGGGATTTCAATTCCAGCCAGGTCATGAAATGGCATTTGGCACCTCTCAGCTCCGGCCATAGACCGGTATGGATGCCCCTGTTATAGCCCGAGCCTGATCGGATGCAAGGAAAAGGATCACATCCGCAATGGCTTCTGGTTGTACCC
>MGNI01000115.1:4094-5168 GCA_001795115.1 Chloroflexi bacterium RBG_16_48_8
TCGGCATCAGGCAACTCTTCTCGATTTTTGGGCGTATCGATCGTACCTGGCAGGATGCAGTTAACCCTAATACCCTGATGCTTGAGCTCTGCGGACATGCTCTCAGTAAGTCGGATCACGGCACTCTTTGAGGCAGAATAGACCCCCATTTTCGCAGCACCAGTTAAGCCAGCCCTCGCGGCAATGTTGATAATGCTGCCGGAATTACGGTTCAACATGTGTTTGATAACCGCTTTGCTGGTGTTGAAGGTCGTGCGAAAATTGAGGTCAAGGAGAAAATCCAAAACTTCTTTTGGAGTCTCATGGATGTTGAACCCTCCCTTGTATCCGCCTGCGATATTGATAAGAATATCGATCCGATCGAATTCAGCCATGATCTTCTGAACAGCGGTTTCGACTTTATCTTCAACGGTTAAATTAACCGAAAGACACAAGAATTCCGACTCTGTTTCCGTCAGATCTGGAACTAACTTTGGTATGCGATCCGCGTCAATAGCCAAAAGAGCCAGCTTCGCTCCTTGGTATGAAAACGCCTTCAGGGTGGCGATGCCTAGGTTGCCTGTGGCGCCTGTGATCATGACAACCTTATTGTTGAAATCAGTCATGGCTTCTCTTCCCCAACCTTTTTTGCGTGCCTAATTCTATTGATGGGTTTGAAGGAAAATCTCTTACCCTTAACTCAAAGGGATTCAATCGCGGATTGCAGTCAGGAAAGCTTTGATGAGCTCATTCTGAAGTGAGCTTATTTTTTCAAGCTGTTTGTGACCTGCCATCAGGAATATATACCCGCATCATTGATGCACAACGATGGGATGCCAAACTCGTCCATCTCTTATGATAAATTCATCCGCTTCAGGAGGTCCCCAAGTCCCGGCAGGATACATTGCGGGTTTTTGGGCAGGATCGGTTTCCCAGGCCTCAATCAAGGGATCGATGATCCCCCATGCCAGCTCGATCTCATCTGACCGAGTGAAGAGGGAGGCATCTCCTTGCAGTGCATCCAGCAGAAGACGATCATAAGCAGTTGGCAGGCTTTTTCCTCGAAAGCCAGTCTGATAGTGAAATTCCAAATCA
>MGNI01000116.1:0-3268 GCA_001795115.1 Chloroflexi bacterium RBG_16_48_8
ATCGTTTTCCTTCGATGATGAAGAAGGCACCTGGTGGTGGATTGGTAAGCTTATCTACATCTTTGTCATTCATCTCTTTAGAGAATTGCAGAGGATCACTGCTATGCCAAGCGATGACGCGCACATCTTTACGGGAGAGTGTTGGATCGGTTGCCAATGTAACATTCGGATCTCGTATATACAAGTAACCCGTGGCGTCTAATGCTTTTGTGAGGGCGATGGATAATTTCGATTGAGCTTTCGAAGCATGATCTTGAAGATCCTCAAAATCCAAGGGGTTTAGACTTAGGGTGTATTGGTCAGGCGCATAAGATTGACCATGGCTGTCCGTTCGTGAGCAGGAAGAAATTTCATTCGTCATCTGGCTGGCGATGGCTTCTTTTGAGATATATTCGCCAGAGGGACCAACGAAGGAATCAGTGATATATATAGCTATAAGATCCTGAAGATGAGCCAACTTCTTATCCATGCAACGGATTATACGCGAGCGCGAAAGATCCACAAGCAAAGAAATCGTACTATACTGGAATAATGAGCACAAGTAGTATCCATGAAATTGAACATACTGCAGATAGCGCACTGCACATTTGGGCCGAGGATTTGGCTGGACTATTTTGTGGCGCAGCCTCCGGAATGCTTACTCTAATGGGCATGGCCACAAATAAGGTTGGTGAAGGAAAAAGAAAGATTGAAGTTGAGAGCATCGACCGAGAGGGATTACTGGTAGCATGGCTAGAGGAACTTTTATATTTGATGGAGAAGCATGGAGTTGGATTTGGTAAGATAGATATTGAAGATATCGATGATAGAAGCCTTGTTGCCGTTGCTGAAGAGATTCCGGGCATGGTTCCATCCAAGGAAATCAAGGCGGTGACCTATCATGCCTTAGAGATTACAGAATGTGAGAGGGGCTTGGAAGTCACCATAGTGTTCGATGTTTAGTAGGGAGGAAGCTGATGATCCAAAAACAAGAGATTAAGCGAATCGGAGACGTTGTCTGGGAGATTCCAACATCTTATCGAGATGATATGCGTGTTCCTGTTCGGATCTTCGCAGATGACCGCCTTCTTGAAGCGGCATTGGGGGATAAATCACTCATTCAGGCAGTAAACGCGAGTACACTTCCCGGGCTTGTCAGTCATGTTGTCGTCATGCCGGATGTTCACCAGGGATATGGTTTTCCGATTGGAGGTGTTGCTGCCACAAAATTGCCAGGCGGTGTGATTTCTCCAGGTGGCATTGGGTATGATATTAATTGTGGTGTCCGGCCCCTCTCCACACGACTGCCTCATGAGATGGCAGAACCCTATTTGAAGGATCTTACAGCATCCCTTTATGTCAATTGTCCCTCTGGGGTTGGAGGTAAAGGAAGTGTTCGATTAAACTCGCAGCAATTAGATGCTGTCCTGCGGCTTGGCTCTGAGTGGGCTTTAAAGAATGGGTTTGCGAAAAAGGAGGATCTTGATTGCACAGAGGAGGGGGGCAGATTATCAGGGGCAGATCCATCTACAGTTAGCAAGCGAGCAAAAGAACGTGGCTTGCCACAACTCGGCACTCTCGGGGCAGGAAACCACTTCATAGAAATTGATCTTGTTGAAGAGATCTACCACCCAGACGCGGCGGAAGCCATGGGTCTCCAAGTGGGATACCTGGCTCTTCAAATTCATTGTGGATCGCGCGGGCTTGGCCATCAGGTATGCTCAGATTACGTTCGTGAACTGCAGGGCGCGGTGCAGAGATATGGGATTCACTTACCGGATCGCGAGCTGGTTTGTGCACCCCTTGATTCCCCAGAAGGAAAACGCTATCTGTCTGCAATGTGGTGCGCAGCTAATTACGCTTTCTGTAACCGACAGGTGCTGACATCCCATGCACGACGTTCCTTTGAGCAAGTGTTGGCAGGGAAGGTGAGGGATTGGGAACTCTTTCAGGTTTACGATATTGCTCATAATATGGGGAAGATCGAAAAGCATAAGATCAACGGAAAGATGGTTGAGGTGTGCCTGCACCGCAAAGGGGCAACACGGGCTTTTGGTCCTGGATTTGAAGGTCTCCCACCTCAATACCGCGATTTGGGGCAACCCGTTCTTGTTCCGGGTAGCATGGGGACGGCTTCCTGGGTTTTATTGGGAACAGAAACAAGTATGTCACAATCCTTTGGTTCTTCCTGTCATGGGGCAGGCAGAGTGCTCAGCCGGAAGGGTGCCAAGAAAATTATTCGTGGTGATGCACTAAAAAGGCAACTCGAGTCAAGAGGCATCCATGTCTTTACAGGCTCTTTGCCTGGCCTGGCGGAGGAGGCACCTGAAGCCTACAAGGATGTGGACGCAGTCGTGGAGGTTGTATCATAAGCAGGTATTGCCGAGAAAGTTGCCCGCCTTGTACCCCTATCTGTAATCAAAGGATGATTAACTTCCTCTTTTAATGAGGAATGAAACCAGCCCGGGTGGAACCCCGGATTGGTTGATTGGGATCATGTTTCTTCATCTGGAAGCAGCCGAAGAAACCTTCGCTTTCCGACCCTCAATACTTGTGGAGATTTCACCTGTAGAGTGGCATTGATATCCTCAATGACATCATCATCAAGCCTGACAGCACCTTGATGGATCATGCGTCTGGCTTCACTCTTGCTGGCAGCAAAACCTGCCTCTGCAATTAAATCCACAAGGAGGATTTCATCCTTCATCCGATATTCAGGTACTTCCTCTGGTAGACCTTGTTTTTGGAAGACAGTGCGGAATTCCTTTTCTGCTGCTTCAGCATTTTTATCACCATGGTAGATTGAGACAATCTCCCGGGCTAATTCCATCTTGATATCCCTAGGATTGACCTCACTGGAAGCCAGTTGGGTTTCGAGTTCGAGGATCTTCTTTGGTGTCCATCGAGTTACAAGACGGAAGAAATGTCCCATGGCATGATCGGGGACGCTCATAACCTTGCCGTACATATCTTCCGGTGTGGAGTTGATGGGAATGTGGTTTCCCAGGGATTTGCTCATTTTAATTTTGCCATCTGTACCGGGAAGGATGCTGTGTATAATGGCGATATTGGGCTTTGCTCCAAGAGCTTCCATTAATTTCCGAGCTGCTGTTACAATGTTGAATAACTGGTCCGTCCCACCAATTTGAACATCTGTTTTAAGATGGAAGGCATCATAGCCTTGCATAAGAGCATAAAAAGTTTCATGCAAATAAATGGGATCTCCATTATCCCAACGCTTCCGAAAGTTTTCCCTCGACAGAAATTGTTGTAGCGTGAAGTTTTGCGC
>MGNI01000116.1:3280-17421 GCA_001795115.1 Chloroflexi bacterium RBG_16_48_8
TTTCGAGAGCCAGGAGTCGTTATATTCGATTCTGGTTCTATCTGGTTCGAGGATCTTAAATGCCTGTTCTGCATAGGTTTCAGCATTGATGGCGGCCTCATTAAGACTCAGTTGTGCCCGAACCTTGTCCTTGTCGGAGGGATCGCCTATCAATGACGTAAACCGCCCAATAACGAAGATCACTTCATGACCTAATTCTTGAAATTGACGCATTTTTCTCATCGGTACTGTATGCCCGATATGTAAGTCTGAGGTGCGAGGATCAAAGCCGCAATAAACTCGAAGGGGACGTCCCTCTTCCCGAGCGAGGAGGAGATGTTCTTTCAACTCCAGTGCCATAGCCTGCTTCAAAGCATCATCACCGTAATCGGTGCCTTGCATGAGAATGTCGACTTGCTCATCAATCGTTTTTTCGGACATCTATTTGACTCCAAATAGTGCATAAAAAAACGTGGCGACGATCATACGCCACGCCGTTCAATCCATGATGATTTTGAATTGATTCTTTCGGAATTCATGCTTAAGCATAGCGGGCGTGGGTACAGGGGCGGCATCCGCCCCAAGGATAGACGTACTCTCGCTCCTTCTGAAAATGCACCTGCTCAAACATGTTCCTATCATACCATAAGGTCCATATTGGGGGGATTAATTTGGAAGGGGTGTATTTCATCCAATGTTCCATTTTGTACTCTCAAGGTGAGGGACACCACCCTCTACCACCACACCGATAGCAGTACGTAAAACCAAATAGAATACAAACGTTTGGAATAGTTAAAGGACCAATGATCCGAGGCTCGAGGGGTTCTTCTACATCTCCAGCTTTCCCCGATTTTTTCGATCTCGGAGAGATTGGCCATTCCACAGATCAACCTTAGGAGTCTGTCTCCATGGGGCAGCTCGAGGATCCTTTCGGGTTTTGTTTCCGAGGTGAGTTCCGTTCCCACCCTAATGGAGAAGAATGTTTCTTTTCCATTTATGAATACCCGCCAAGAATGACCTGCATGCAAGACTTTTATATCGGAAATCTGATCCCAATTCTGAAGAAATCTACGAAAAGGGCTTCGATACGAAATTTGTGATGGTGTAACCCGAATGATGGTTTTAGAGTCAACCCAATAGTTGAAGGTGATCAAGATGATCGGCCGGAAGTAATTTGACAAATAGCGAACGTAAAACCTAGCCAATCACTTAAGCAAACCGCAATTCAGGCAACTCATTTTATCAAAATACTTTCGGCGGTTTACCAAGATGGCAGCTATAAGAAAAAAGAGGAAGAGTATGATTGTGAGACAGGGAAACTGTCCCGATTGAAATATTAACATGATTGCTACTATAGCAATGAGGAGCGTGGCGATCCAAGCGATCATTCCTCCTCTGCGAGGAATCGGCGCTGGTTGAAAGGTCTCCTCGCCTGCAAGCTCCAGAGGAGAGGTAAGAAATTCGGGCGGTTGTTCCACAAGACGGATTATACCTTCCCACCTTAATTTGTTCACATCGCTGGATGGTGAAACCAAAGGGGAGAGGATAAGAGCTTGGCGGCAATCGTTAAGCCACAAATACAGATGTACCATATTCTGGCTGAAGATCGGTTTTCTCCAGGTTGAAGGAGCCTCTTTCATGGCGTATAATCGCCTAACTAATGGAGGAGAAAGGATGACTTCCAAAAAATCGAATGACTCTTTAGCTTGGCCAGGAGATAAAGTTCGGCAAACCTTTTTGGGATACTTTGCAGAACGAGGACATAAGATTGTCCCTTCTGCTTCTTTGGTTCCAGGTGATGACCTAACCCTGCTGTTCACCAATGCAGGCATGGTTCAGTTTAAGGATGTATTCATGGGAACGGGTTCTCGACCCTATACACGCGCCGTAGACTCACAAAAATGCATGCGTGTGGCTGGAAAACATAATGATTTAGATGATGTGGGTCGTGATGATAGCCATCATACTTTCTTTGAAATGCTGGGTAATTGGTCATTTGGCGATTACTACAAGGAAGAAGCTATTTCCTGGGCGTGGCAACTTATGACGGAAGTGTGGGGACTTCCTAAGGATCGCCTTTGGGCCACGGTGTTTGAAGATGAGAAGGGGGAGATTCCCCGAGATGAAGAAGCTGCAGGAATTTGGAGTCGTCAACCGGGCATTGATACCAACAAGATTCTATTTTTCGGTCGGGAGGAGAATTTCTGGGAGATGGCGGATGTAGGCCCTTGCGGTCCAGATTCGGAAATTCACTTCGATCGGGGGCTTCAATTCTGTGATAAACAAAATATCAAGGGGCATGTGTGTCAGGTAAATGGCGATTGTGGACGTTATTTGGAACTTTGGAATCTTGTTTTCATTCAATATAACCGCACAAGCCCGACGGATTTGGTCCCTCTTCCAAAGAAGCATGTCGACACAGGGTTGGGCTTTGAGAGGGTTGTGTCCGTTCTGCAAGGTGTCGACTCCAATTACAAAACGGATTTGTTCAGCCCCATGATGGATCAGATCCAATCTATGGTTGGACAAAGTGATCAGGAGCGTGAAGACCACCTTACCTCCTATCAGGTGATCGCAGATCACAGCCGAGCCGCAGCCTTCTTAATCGCTGATGGTGTGGTTCCAGGGAATACCGGTAGGAACTATGTTTGCCGGATGGTGATCAGGCGTGCGAGCCGTTTTGGTGGCAAGCTGGGATTCAACGAACCCTTCTTAGCCCAGGTGGCTGATACCGTCATTGAAAACTATGGGGAGGTCTATCCTGAACTGAAGCGGAACCGTACAGCCATTCTATCAACCATCTCGGATGAGGAACGTCGTTTTCATCATACATTGGATATAGGTCTGGCGAGACTTCAACAGCAGCTTGGTGACCTGAAATCCAAGGGAGGAAGAGTGCTCCCAGGTGAAGAAGCCTTCGATCTCTATGCCACCTATGGACTGCCCCTCGAAATCTCACAGGATATTGCCCGAGAGGAAGATCTTGAGATTGAGCAGGAAGGATTCGCATTGGCTTTGGAAACCCACCGATTTGCTTCGGGTACAGGTAAAACACAAGATACGATGATGGATGATGTGGATTTTTACCGTGGCATATATGGACAATTGGTCGAAGCTGGCCATCTTGACTCGGAGGGTGTGAATTATGACCCGTATCAAGAGATGGCAATCAGGGGACATCTCCTTGCCATCGTCAAGGATGGCCAACAGATCGAAGAAGCACAGCCAGATGACGTGGTTCATGTCGTCATTCCGAAGACGAATTTTTACATCGAGGCAGGCGGGCAGGTAACAGATAAGGGAACGATCACCTCCACGAAGCAGCCCCATTGGGAAATTGAAATAAGGGATGTCTTCCGTCCTCTTTCCGGTTTCGTCGTTCACCAAGGTATTGTCACAAGGGGAAACCCTAAGGTGGGGGATGAAGTTCAAGCTGTGCTTTCACGTACACGCCGCTGGGACATCATGCGAAACCATACAGCCACTCATCTCTTACACGCTGGCCTTCAAAGGGTTTTGGGAGAACACGCCAGACAGGCAGGATCCCTTGTTGCGCCTGATCGACTGCGCTTTGATTTCACACATCCGCAAGCGATGACCGAAGAGCAAATCCAGAGGGTTGAGTCGTTTGTGAATGAAGCTATCCTGGCAGATCATAAGCTTGAAATCCATCATAAAAGCCAGGAAGAAGCACTAGGCGAAGGTGCCATGGCCTTGTTTGGGGAATCCTACGGTGAGATTGTCCGGACCATAAAGATCGGTGATACAGACCGCATTTCCTATGAGCTTTGTGGAGGCACTCATGTACCCAGGACGGGTATCATCGGTCCGTTTTTCATTGTCAGTGAAGGTAGTGTTGCTGCTGGAATTCGAAGGGTGGAAGCTGTTACAGGAAGAGGCGCTCTGGAGCTCATCCGTAAACAACGGGCAGCCCTCAAGCACCTGTCAGGTCGCCTGGCAACCACAGAGGATCAACTAGTAGAAAGAATGGATCACTTGATTGAAGAACGGGATTCATTGCTGAGGGAAAGAAGCCATTATCGAAATCTTCTGGCTGAAGCAGTTTATCAAGCACTTACTGTGGAGGAGATAGAGGGCATTCCCCTCCTGCGCGGGATGATTCCTGATGCTGATATGGAGACATTGAGGGGCTTGACCGATCGCTTCCGTAATCGCTATCCATCAGGCATCCTGGTTCTAGCGTCCTCTCAAGAGGATCGTCCACTCCTTGTCGCGGCAGTGACGCAGGATTTAGTGGAATGTGGCCTGAGTGCGATAGATCTTATTAAAGAAGTGGCGGGAGTGGTGGGGGGCAGTGGAGGAGGCCGCCCCACAATGGCTCAAGCCGGTGGAAGTGACGCGAGCAAATTGCCCGAAGCCCTCCAACGAGTTGATGAGTGGGTGCGTTCTCATTTGCGCTAATCTTTTCAGATAGGGACGGCACGGAACTAGGTGAAGGTCCAAATCGTCTACCTAAGTCCTGAGGATGATATTCATTCGACTCGCGATATGCTGAGTTGGGTTAAGGCACCGCGAGTTTTGCTTGTCTGGCCTGATCGTGGGAACGTTCTCTCGCGTCGGTTGGATCTGGTTCTCTTGAAAAGATACTCGTTCCAGCGCCAGATAGATATCGGGCTGTTAACTTTCGATAAAGAGATCCGTGACGAAGCTTCTGAGATAGGGATCCCTATCTTTGATTCATTGGATGATCTTCCAGAGGATGAATGGACTTTAAGCGATCGTCCGCAAGATAGACTTCAGCGGAACAAGGATATAGAGCCGGTTGAATCATCCAATCGGCGTCCTCTAGAGTACAGCAAGGGATGGTTCGAAAGGTTAAAACCATCACAGAAAGTTACCCTCGTTATGGGTGTTTTGCTCTCCTTAACCGTGATGGTCAATATTTTCATGCCGTCTGCTCAGATCATTCTTTCACCATCTCTTGTAAGGGAACACTTTGACTTTAAGATCGATCTCGTGCAGGCTGATAACGGTGGGTTAGAATCCAGTGAGATTGCAATCCATACAATAAGGCTACACTCTATGGGAGAATCCACAAGGAGTACCAGCGGTTTGGCGAAAGTCCCAATATCTGCTGCAGTGGGCACGGTGGTCTTCACCAGTCTAGCGCAGGAAACCATTGAAATCCCTCTTCATACAACCCTTCGTACGTCCGGTGAAGATGGAATTCGTTTCAGGACAACCCGACCTGCTAATCTGGGAGCAGAAATCGGGTCCGAAGTAGAGGTGCCTATCGAGGCTTTAACCCTTGGTTGGATAGGAAATGTACCAGCAGGGTCGATATCCCTGATTGATGGTCCTCTTGGGTTGTTCGTGAAGGTGTCGAATCGGGAGCCTACGAGCGGAGGGCGAGATGAGGTCCGTGGAAAAGTTCTTCAAGCTGATCTGGAGCGACTTGAAGAAGAATTAATCAACCGTCTGAAGAACGAAGCCGAGAGGGATTGGGCAGGCTCTAAACCCTTGGATCGGATCCTGGTAGAGAACAGTTTGGAACTCAATAAAGTTCTCGATCGTCACTACGATCATGTTCTTGGGGATGTCGTTGATACAATCTCCCTTGAGCTTTCCCTTGAATTCTCAGCCCTGACCCTTTCGACCGAAGATTTGCAAGACCTGACAACGATCCAGTTCTCAGATGTTCTATCATCAGATCTCATGCTTGTTCCTGGAACTTTTACTTTTTTTTCCCAGATGCAGGAATCCGAGGATGGATCTGCGCCTAGATGGATCCAGGTAGCGGCGGAGGTGGATACCTTTCACGCCTTTGATTTTGGAGGCATGAAGCGTTTGATCCGGGGTCAGCAGCCATCCGAGGCAGTGGGGTTGCTTCAGGAACGATATCCATTATCCTCGCCTCCAGATTTTCACTTGAAACCAAGTTGGTATCCAATCCTTCCAATGATCGATCAACGGATACATTTCAGTTGGAATTGGGAACAAGGCACGTGAAGATTATGGCGGTTGATCCCGGTGAAGTTCGAATCGGTCTTGCCATCAGTGATGATAGCGGGACGATCGCTCGACCATTGAAAGTCTTACGCCATCGATCGCGGCAGGAGGATGTAAATGCGATTCTTCGCGAAGCTGAAGCCCATGGTGTGGAACGTATTATCGTCGGTGTTGCCCTAGATAGGGAGGGGAGGCATGGACCCCAGGCACGAAAAGCACTTCGTCTGATTGGAAAGTTGCGGGAGAATACATCTCTCCATGTTGAAACTTGGGATGAGAGCGGCTCTACCCAACAGGCTTACCGTGGGAAGAAGAAAGATGACATGCTGGATGCACGCGCAGCAACTGTGATCTTGCAGGAGTACCTTAATGAGACAGAAACGTAAGCGGGGTTGCGTTATCGTTGGTTTTGTCTTTGTTTTAGGGTTAATGTGTATCATCGCAGTTGTAACCTCCATTGTATTTCTTGATCTGCCTGAGACCATGACCCATATCGGACCCGCCTCAGATGCATTGGAACCTATCGAGAGAGTGACCTTAGTAGCTTACTTGCTTTACCATCTTCGGGATCTAGATTCCTCTGTAGGTGACCCTCAACAGGCATTTGAATTAACGATTAATCAAGGAGAAAGTGCAGCTGCAGTTGTTTCCCAGTTGGAGGCTTCAGGTCTGGTACAAGATGGTACGCTCCTGAGAAATTATCTGCGTTATCGTGGGTTGGACATCAGTATTGAAGCAGGGGGATACCTCCTGACAGGAGATATGACCGTTCGTGAAATCGCAGAGGCGTTACAACGTGCAGAGGTGCGGGAAAGATCCTTCACGGTTGTGGAAGGTTGGCGGCGAGAACAAATCGCCCAGGCTCTGGAAGATGCCAATCTTGGAATCCAGTCTGCTGATTTTCTGCGGTCTTCATCCTTTCTTCCGGCTGCATATTCTTCCTTGGTCAATCTCCCTCAGTCTGCATCATTAGAAGGATTACTCTTTCCCGATACCTATTCATTAGATGCAGACATAAGTGCAGAGGAATTGGTGTTATCCATGCTGAAAAATTTCGACCAGCGTGTGACGGAAGAGCTTCGTCAGGAATTTACAAATCAGGGCTTGAGCTTATATCAAGCGGTCACATTGGCATCCATCGTGGAACGTGAAGCAAGGGTTGCGGATGAACGAGCACTCATCGCATCCGTATTTCTAAATCGTCTTTCCCTGGGGATGAAACTGGAAGCAGATCCTACAGTTCAATATGCAATGGGCCAACAGCCGGATGGGGGGTGGTGGAAAGCCCCCCTCTCCCTAGAGGATCTTGAGATCGACTCACTCTATAATACGTACCTGTATTACGGATTGTCCGTAGGTCCTATTTGTAATCCTGGTTTGGATTCACTCCGTGCGGTGGCGTTTCCGGTCTCAACATCTTACCTGTATTTTCGAGCCTCGTGTGATGGCTCTGGACGTCATTCCTTCGCGGAGTCCTTTGAAGAGCATCAGATGAATGCCTGTCAGTAGACGTTCATCTGCAAAGTCTCATGATCCAAGACTGCCATAACCCTGGATGTGAAGAAACCTCCAATGGATGTTTATTGGAGGTTCTTTTGTCATCACCCGACTTGTTGGATGGATATGGCCATGAGTGGGGATCCTATTTTAGGATTTACTCCCGAATGTAATCCTGCAGTTCCCGGCGCAATTTGGGTTGGCGCAATCTGCGCAAAGCTTGAGCCTCGATTTGTCGAACGCGTTCTCGGGTCACTCCCATTTTTCGTCCCACTTCACCCAGGGTCCGGCTCTTTCCATCGAGCAGTCCGTAACGAAGTTGCAGGATTCGAGCTTCACGTGGAGGCAAGGTGGTCAAAATCTGGTTCACATGCTCCTGCATAATTTTTTCATTGACGGTTTCAACAGGAGGAGGGATGATTTCATCCGATGTGTAATCAGATAGTTCGTTCTCCTCATCCTCACTGGATGGAAGCTCAAGGGAAAGCGGCCGTTGGGCAAATTTCATCAACTCCTCGACTCTTCTCGTTTCTAAATCAAGAGCATGGGCGATTTCTTCCATTGTTGCTTCGCGCCCCAATTCCTGGGTGAGCTTATGATTTTCTCGCCACAATCGATTAATCTGATCGCCTAAATGCACTGGGAGCCGGATCGTTCGACCATGATCAGCTACGCTCCGTGAGACTGCCTGACGGATCCACCAAGTGGCATAGGTTGAAAATCGGTGGCCTCTGCGGTAATCGAATTTCTTTGTTGCCCGTATGAGGCCAATGTTCCCGTCTTGGATCAGGTCCAAAAATGGAACACCACGGCCCAAATATTTCTTTGCAACGCTGATAACCAATCGGAAGTTCGCTGTAATGAGATGTTCTCTTGCAGCCCAGCCATCTTCGATGATTCTTTTTAATTCTCCCTTTCGTTTTCCTGTAACAGGACCTTCAGCCAAAGTCGATCGGGCTTTTCGTCCGGCTTCGATGCATTTGGCCAAAGAGATTTCCTCTTCATGGGTGAGGAGGGGGACCTTATTGACTTCTCTGAAGTAGAGAGAGACCGGATCGGCCGGATCGAAATAATCAGCTAGTGGGATATTTTTCGTTATTGGAGAGGACTCGATTTCGATATCCTCTTCTGTGTCATCGTGCTCAGTAAGATCTTCTTCATCAAAGATCTGATCTGGATCAGATGAGAAGGAAGCCAGACTCAAACCGTCCTCGTCCACTTCAAATGCCGGGTTCTCCTCCACTTCGGTATTTCGCTGCATTTTTGCACGATGGACGAAGTGTTCTATGGGGAGAATCCCATTTTCATCATCCTCAATCCCAGCAGTATTCGTTTTTTCACCTTTCCTTATTCCATCTTCCTCGGTGATAAGGGATTCTGACATGGAGTTATTCGATTTTCTAGGCATGGTTAAACCTCTTAATTTAATGGAAAGGCAGCGGAGATTACATGATCTATATGATCATTATTGTCTTATAATATTAGAAAAAAATAAGACGCAAAATCTTACCTATCATTCTATGAATGCCCTAAAGGGTTGTCAATGAATTGGAGAGGCTTCTCATGAAGTCCTCATAAATGGGGAGAATGCTTAGTTAAACTCGTTTTATTTTTGCTCCCTACTATAAAAAGACCTATTAACCTGGAACGAAGGTTGCGTCGAAGCGAAGGTGCTTGCCTCATATAAATGCCTATGATAGACTGTGGCCAATGGATTGTGATGTGGGGATTTCCTATGGGAAAGAGCCGAACAGATTTAATGGTCCAAAGACTACGTACCATGCAGGCGAGCACACCTGATGTGGAGTCCTCTGCGGTCGTGAGTGTAGATGGCCTCATCATTGCATCTTCCTTACCCTCAGGAGTAGAAGAGGATCGTATTTCGGCTATGTCCGCCGCCATGCTCAGTCTTGGAGAACGGATCTCGGGGGAATTGGGAAGGGGGCTCTTACAGGAGGTGTATATTCATGGCAGTTCTGGGTATGTCCTCCTGGTCTCTGTGGGAAGTGATGCCGTTCTAACAGTACTCGCTCGTCAACAAGCAAAATTAGGGCTGATCTTCTTGGAAATGCGACGAGCTTCTGAGGACCTATTAGAATTGGTCGGATGACATGGGTATATTATATTCGATCCAATGGAAGGCGAAATAACGGTGGGGAGGAGCGAAAGATAACCCTCCCCACCGCTCCTTTTATATCCTTCAGGGTGGAGGCGATGGATGACCAAATATTTGTTCCTGACGGGTGGCGTTGTGAGTTCCGTAGGAAAAGGTGTGACAGCGGCTGCTATTGGGAAGCTTCTTAAGGAACGCGGTTTTAGACCAACTATCCAAAAATTAGACCCTTATATTAACGTCGATCCTGGGACCATGAGCCCCTATCAGCATGGAGAGGTCTACGTTCTGGATGATGGTGCCGAGACAGATCTGGATTTGGGCCATTATGAACGCTTTATTGATATAAGTCTGAATCAGGCCTGCAATGTCACTACCGGACAAATCTATTCTCATGTCATTGCTCAAGAGCGTCATGGAGATTTCTTAGGCGGGACGATTCAAGTCATTCCACATATCACCAACGAGATCAAGCGCAGGATACGTATGGTGCCCAGAGTTACCGATGCGGATGTAGTATTGGTCGAAATTGGGGGAACCGTCGGTGATATTGAGTCGCTGCCTTTCCTGGAAGCCCTCAGGCAGATGCGGTCTGATCTCGGTCGTGAGAATACCCTCTTCATTCATGTCACCTGGCTGCCTTACATCGGAGCAACTGGAGAGATAAAAACCAAACCTACCCAACACTCTGTCCGAGAATTGAGATCGATTGGTATCTCCCCTGATGTTATTGTTGCTCGGTCCGACCATCCTGTAGGGGAGGAGTTAAGAGAAAAGATCGCTTTATTTTGCGATGTGGAGAAAAGGGCAGTTATCCCGCTTACAACCGCTGAACTCTTGTATGAGGTGCCCTTGCTTCTTGAACACGAAAGACTGGCGGATTACATTTTGGATCGTATGGGTTTGGAAGCAAAACAGAAACCTGATTGGACTGAATGGGAGCGAATGATTGCAGCGGAGAAAACCAGCCGACCGAAGGTGCGTATCACGCTCGTGGGAAAATATGTCGAACTGCAGGACGCTTATATGAGTGTCCGAGAGGCGGTGAGGCATGCTGCTTTAGATGCTGGTGTTGAGGCAGAAATCGTATGGCTACACTCTACGGAGTTGGAGAAAGGAAAAGGGTGGGAAGAGATAGAGAGCAGCCATGGGGTCATCGTTCCGGGTGGCTTCGGTTCACGCGGTATTGAGGGCAAGATTTTGGCGGCAAAGTTGGCCAGAGAGCGTAAAATACCTTATTTAGGATTGTGCCTTGGAATGCAGGTGATGGTGATTGAATTTGGTCGATTTATTCTGGGTTCAGATGATGTGAATTCAACCGAATTTAATCGAAACACGCCTCATCCAGTGATTGATATACTCCCCGAACAAATGGCAGTGGGTGATCTAGGGGGTACGATGCGATTAGGGCTTTATCCATGCCGGCTCGTTCCCAATACCGTGGCTGGGGAAGCATATGGGGTTTCGCTTGTTGATGAGAGGCACCGACATCGCTTTGAATTCAATAATACCTATCGAGAGATATTTGCAGAACATGGAATGGTTTTCTCAGGATTGTCACCCGATAATCGTTTGGTGGAGATAGTCGAGTTGAGGGATCATCCCTTCATGGTCGGGAGCCAATTCCATCCGGAGTTCATGTCAAGACCTAACCGACCTCATCCCTTATTCAGAAAATTCTTACAGGAAGTGGCGAAGAAGGCTGATATCAGGAAAGAGAAGAGGGAAGAGAATTTGGCCAAAAACTAGGGGGTCATGATTCATTTTCTGCACATGTTTCCATGTATTATCCGGTTTAGCCAAGATTTTCGAAGATCTATTCTTGCTAAAGACCCGTGGAAGCGTATTTGAATCTTTTCCAGTACATCTATGGTTAAATGGTGATCCTATTTGGGGGGATGGTAAACGGGATCCTACTTGGGTGGGATTCTGATCCCGGTATGATTCAGTGAAAGATTGGAGCATGATAAGAGACTTGCCTTGCAATAGATGTGTTAATGAATGGAGTAGGAGCAGCTTACGGGATGCCCCTTTTTTGATATGAAGAGACGACTTACCCGGGTGTCGCAAAAATGTAAATAAGCTTGTGACTCGAGAGAAACCACCCGTATAGTGGGTGTCCATGAATTCCTTGAAGGGTGATAAATCTTAAACTCAATCCGAGGAGGAACGAAGTCTATTCGTCTCAGACTCTGAGGTAAGTTCAGCCCGACCTTCTTGCCGCATCGAAGCCTGTTTCTCTGCTGTTAATTTCGCAATTCCATTTCTTGCTTGAGTGAGAAGGCGCGTCAATTCTGCTTCAAGGTTCTCAAGGACTTCGATTACATAATCATCGGCATCCCGCCGAATGGCCTCTGCATCGATACGGGATTGCTCGATGATTTGTTCTGCTCGGGATTGACCAGCTTGGACGATGGAGTCACGATGTAGTAAATCCTCACCTTTCTGTTTGGCGAGGGCGATGGTGCGGTTCGCTTCTTCTTGGGCTTGAGCGAGGATCCGATCCTTTTGGGCATCAATTTGCTGGGCTTTTTTCACTTCCTCAGGAATGGAAATGCGCATTTGATCGATGATTTCCAAGAAGCGGTCCTCATCCACAATCACATTTCGAGTGAGTGGGATGGGACGGCTTGCATTAAAAAGTTCTTCTAGTCGATCTACCAGATGCAGGATATCCATATTTGCCTCCGGTCCATGATGCCGGTAGCTAGCTTTGAATAAAGTACGAGTTGCAAGGTTCAAGCCGAAGCCTACACTCAAAGCGATTTAATAGCAACCCTTCAATCACGTAAAGAATTCATAGGAAGGCCCCCTCGGACTTCATCACTAAGTTCTGAAAATTTTTCATTGAGAGCCTTCTTTACGTGGGGGGGTACGAATGTGCTTACATCTCCATTGAGTGATGCGATTTCCTTTACCGTTGAACCGGTTAAGAAGCTATGCTCCTCACTCGTAATAAGAGCGACCACATCGATTTCAGGATCGAGCCGATGATTGGCCAGTGCCATGCGGAACTCATGCTCAAAATCTGAAAAAACGCGTAATCCGCGAACGATAACCTGGGAATCTACCTTTCGACAGAAATTAACAATGAGACCGCCAAAGAGCATAGCCTTAATTTTCTCCTCGTTTTGAAAGGTTTCCTCGACCAACTGCAGGCGTTCTTTTGGTGAGAATAGTAAAGATTTTAAGGGTCGATCGTAAACTGCCACAATAAGCTCATCGAATAACCGGACTGCTCTTCGGGCGATGTCGATATGACCATAATGGATGGGATCGAAGGTCCCTGGGAATACCGCTCGGATCATTAGCTAATTTCTCCTCTTCCGCTTGACCAAAAGCGTTTCAGCACTTCAGTCAAATTTTGATGTTCAGGACGAGATAGATCAGGATCAAGCTTGTAGATCTTCTTTGCTTCATTTCGCGCCTTTTCGATCAAATGCACGTCTGTTAGACGCGCCATCTGTAGTTCTGCAAATCCAGATTGGCGGGTTCCAAGGAAATCACCGGGTCCCCTTTGGTCGAGGTCGATTTCCGCCAACTTGAACCCATCCTGTATCTCTTCCATGGCTTTAAGACGTTCATTATCTGCGTTATCGACAGAATCCGGGATTAGGAGACAATAGGAGGGCTGATCATCACGTCCTACTCGACCTCGAAATTGATGGAGTTGAGCCAACCCAAAGCGATTTGCACCCTCGATGAGCATAACACTAGAATTGGGGATGTCGATGCCAAGTTCAACAACAGATGTGGATACAAGTATTTGATATTCACCAGATCGGAATCGCCTCATCACATCTTCCTTCTCATCGGGTCGTAACCTTCCATGCAGCAATCCGACCTTATATGCTGGGAAAACCTCAGTCTGCAGCCGTTCATGTTCTTCAACAGCTGCTTTTGCCTCTACTTTTTCAGATTCTTCGACGAGTGGATAGATAATGAAAGCCTGCCTTCCCTCCTCTATTTGGCTTTTGATGAATTGATAAGCCCGATTACGCTCAATCGGTGTTAAAACGCGAGTCTCTATTGGTTTTCTTCCAGGGGGCATCTCGTCGATTACTGTGAGGTCCAAGTCCCCATAGACGGTAAGTGCTAATGAACGTGGGATGGGTGTGGCGGTCATCACAAGAAGGTTGGGATTCTCGCCTTTGGATCGAAGCAAGGCACGTTGATTGACCCCAAATCGATGCTGTTCATCGATAACGGCCAGCCCCAGTTTGGCGAACTGGATAGGATCTTCAATGAGTGCGTGGGTTCCAACGACAACCTGAATAGAACCCTGGGAGAGACCATCACGAATTTCAGCTTTCTCGGATTCTGGGGTCGAACCGAGTAATAGTCGGATTTTCTCCGGGGGTATCCCTGCCCCTTCTTTAAGGAGTTCCGTCAAGGTCGTCAGATGTTGCTCTGCCAGGATGCTGGTGGGTGCCATGAAGGCGGATTGAAATCCGTTGGCGGCTGTGATAGCGATGGCCGCTGCTGACACGACGGTTTTCCCTGAACCAACATCGCCCTGTATGAGCCTGTTCATGGGGTGAGAATCAGCAAGATCCGCCTGAACATCTTCCAGGGCGCGCCT
>MGNI01000116.1:17479-17680 GCA_001795115.1 Chloroflexi bacterium RBG_16_48_8
GGTGGGTTCGTAACTCTTCCCACTCATGTGTTTGCGCCAGGACGCCGAGTTGTAAGAAGAACATCTCATCGAAGGCCAATCGATGTTGAGCTTTCTCTAATGAATCCCAATCATCTGGGAAATGGACTTGCTTCAGAGCGGCTGATAACGGCAGCAGCTTGGCAGATTCGAGTACAGTTAAGGGGAGTGGTTCGGGCACTC
>MGNI01000116.1:17708-17806 GCA_001795115.1 Chloroflexi bacterium RBG_16_48_8
GATGACACGCCTCAGCCACTTGGCAGTTACACCTGCAGTGAGAGGGTAAACGGGGACAATCCGATTTGTATGAAGTTGTATTCGTTCGAGATGTTCCC
>MGNI01000116.1:17845-27983 GCA_001795115.1 Chloroflexi bacterium RBG_16_48_8
CCAGACAGTACAACACCTTTGCCAGGAGTAAGTTTATTGGAAATCCAAGGTTGGTTAAACCATGTGACTCGCAAAGAACCAGTCCCATCACCAATGACGGCCTCCGTCAGTTTCATACGACCATTGCGTACTTGCCGGACTTGGATGTCCTCCACAGTTCCAATGACCGTCACCTCCTCCCCATACCATAGGCGGTTGATGGTTTTCAATTGGGTGTAATCGTCATAGCGTCGAGGAAGATGCCAGAGTAAATCGCCTAGGGTCTCCAGCCCTAATTTTTTCAGCGTGCGAGCAGTTTTGGGTCCAATGCCTGGAAATGCTGTCAGAGGAGCTGCCAGTGCTATAGGTGTTTCGAGAGGCTTCTCTGGCTTGGCCGGAGGTTCCTTTCCTTCGGGTTGGGCAGAGGCTTCTTCGCTTTTTTCTCCTTCGTCTTTTGAAGGCAGATCCGCTTCCACTTCAGCCCTCTCCTCCAATATCTCGGATTCCTGCATTTCTTTATCTTTCGCTTTCCTATCCTCGAAGGAGGGTACCTCAGCCATGATCGATTTTAATTCTGGATACTCCGAGCATAACCGGTTCCAAAGGCCATTAAGCACCTCTTGACGAGATTGGGGAGATAGTTTTGGATAATCTCGAAGGCGGGATAAGACGACTTCGATGAGTTGTTGGGAAATCTGGTTCTCTTGAGCTTCCTTCTTCCATGGCTCAAGCATGTTCTGGAGACCGCCAAAAACGGCACGGTTATCAAAGCCACGGCTGGCTTCAAGGCGCAAGAACTTCGCTAACTTTTCAATCGGTGACTGCATGGTCTATCCAAAATAAGGTCATAAAAGTAAGAAGATGAAATTTATGGTGATTGTTTCAAGCCGATTACACCAAGAGCTCCGGGACCGATATGGGCACCAATGGCAGTGGTGACTTCGATAATGACGGGCGGTCGTGTGCAAAGCTTCTTTAATCTGTCAGCGAATGCAATGGCATCTTCTGAATTGGCGGAATACGGGATCGCAAGGCGTTCAAGCTTTCCCCAACTCTCAGCGATTTCTTGAAGTTGCGCTATGGCTTTACTCCTAGTCCGGACTTGCCCCAAGCGATTGACAACGCCATCGATAAGTTCAAGAATGATTTTAACACGGAGTAAGTTCCCCAAACTGGCTGTCAGCCAACTTACCCTTCCACTACGTTTTAGGAACTCCAATGTATCGATGAGCGCAATAAGTCGAACATTCTCTCGAGCACGCTGTGCTTTTGCCAAAACATTCTCGAAAGTCCCACCTTGCAAGACGGCAGAAGCAGCTTCGATCACCTGAAATCCCATCCCTAAGGATACCTGGCCGCTGTCGAAGGTGCTTACTCGCTCCCCAAAGGATTTTGCGGCTTGAGTGGCAACACTCAGCATCCCACTCAAGGATGGGGGGAGATGGATAGAGAGGATTTTCTCAATCCCACTTTGTAATAACGCTTCGTAGGTGTTTTCAAAGGCTTGCATCGAAGGGGCGCCTGTTGTCGGCGGGGAGGAGAGTTTCGGTAGGCGATTATAGAATTCTGATCGCGAGATGTCCATGCCATCATCGTAGGATTCCCCATCAAGGGTTACGACTGCCGGGATCACCACAATGTTGAGGGTATTCTGGTCCTCAATAGGAACATCTGCTGTACTATCTGTGACAATAGCAATTTTCTTTCCCATCGTGGCAATTCTCACTCCTCTTCAGATTCCAAAACGATAACGCCCACACTCTTGGGGCCGATGAAGGTCGCGACAGAGGGACCATATTCTGAGATGGAAATGGGAACGCCTCGATAAAGAGCATGGAGGCGATCTTTCAGCGTCCGGCACTCATCGAGTGAGCGCATACTGTTATGTAATATCGCAATCTGCTCCACGGAGGTAAACTCGGATGTGAATTCCACCATCTTCTCAATGGATCGAGTTCGTGTACGCACCTTTTCCATAGGGATGATCTTGCCCTCTTCAATAGTCAGGAGGGCGATAATGCCGAGCATATTACCCAGTATGGCTTGCGATCTGCTGACCATACGGTTGTGTTCGAGATAAGCCAGGTCATCAACGGAGAAAATAGCGTATAGTCTGGGAATCATGCCCCGTACGATTCTAACCAACGTATCAAAATCATGTCCTTGAGCTGCTGCTTCGGCTGCAGCTTGAACGAGAAAACCCAATCCAACCGAGATGGATTGGGAGTCAATAACTTGAATATCACAACGTCCCAGGAAGCGTTGGCTCGCAGCATAGGCATTTTCAGTTGCCGGAGTAATAAGGCAGGAGGTATGGATGGAAAGGATTTGATCGGTTTCGTCCTTCAATTGTGCGTAAATCTGTGAAAACGCCTCTTGGGAGGGCGGATCCGCACTGGGTAATATATCCCGGCGGGTGAATAAGCCTTCGATCTGTTTAGGATCGTATTTGCCTGTATCAAGAAGCGTGGTTTTGCCGTGTCGAATGGTAAGCGGCACAATCGATACCGGATATCTTTCCAAAAATCCACGGGTGGTAAAACGAATTGTACTGTCAGTTACGATTCGAATACGCGACATTTTTACTCAACAGAGAAGATGATTTGATAGTGTGGCTGACCGCCTTCAACCAACTCAACCTCTAAATTTGGCCAGCGTTCTCGTACGATATCTGTAATCTTATTGGCATGCATGATGGATAGGTCTTCCCCGTAATACATTGTGATGAGCTCAGCATGATCTGCATCGCTCATCTTGAGCATCTCGATGAGAGATTCAGATAAATCATTGCCAGAGACAGCTAGCTTGCCATTCAACAGGCCAATAACCTGTCCTTCTTGCACGGCCACATCGTCGATCTCAACGGACCGGGTAGCAACTGTCAGCTCCCCAGATTGTACCTCCCCTATGGCTGTCCGCATGTTCTCAATGACCTTCGAAAGTTCACCATCTGGTTCCAGGTATAGCATTGCCGAGACGCCTTGGGGGATCGATACAGCAGGAATGACGGTTACATCTTTTAAAGTAAAGTCAGCAGCCTGTTGAGCAGCAAGGATGATGTTCTTGTTGTTTGGTAGAAGGATGACTTTATCTGTTGGTAAATTCTCAATTGCATTGAGGATCTCCTGAGTGCTGGGATTCATCGTTTGACCACCTTCGACAATGGCGGCAGCTCCCAGACTGGCGAATACTCTTGCGATACCAAAGCCAGGCGCAACAGTGACCACTGCAATCTGATCAGGTTCAACATAGGGCAGACGAACCTGCCACATTTCACCATGGGATGATTTATCCTCCATCTGAACCAACAAATTTTCAATGGCGATATTGGTTATCGTTCCCATCGTGCGAGTGCATTCAATCGGTTCATATTCTTTTTTATCTGGCACATGGATATGCATCCGATACATGCCATCGCCTTCTCCGACCTGAATGGAGGTCCCGATACTTTGCAATTGCTCACAATATGTTTGGATATCAAGCACCCCATAAGGGCGAAAGTCAATCACAACTTCCCAATCCTGCCCAGGTTCAACGGATTCGGTTGCGTGGTCAAGTGATAGCGCGCTTAAGGGTTGCACAGCGGCCAGCGCTTGATCAAGTGGTTGTCGATAAGCAGCCCGCAGCATTCCTTCAAAGATGTAATAAAGACCGATACCACCAGAATCGACAACACCCGCCTCCTTAAGAATGGGGAGCAATTCTGGTGTCCGCTGAACGGATTCGTCAGCGGCGGTTACAACGATTTGTAAAATCTCCAAAGAGGAATCGGCACCGTTTGAAAAGGCCTTTTCAGCGGCTTTCGCGGCATCGGATGATACAGTCAGGATGGTTCCTTCGACCGGGCGAACGACCCCTTTATAAGCAGTGTCTCGCGCCTCAGAAAGTGCTTTCACAAAGAGGCCCGCATCCATGTTGGGGTGATCATCTAAGGCACGGGCGAAGCCTCTCCACAATTGCGAGAGGATGACTCCGGAGTTGCCCCTGGCTCCCATAAGAGCGCCATGTGCAATGGCACGTGCAATTTTTCCGATGGATCGCTCACCAAGGGTGGCGATTTCGTCCCAGGCAGCTTGCATGGTCAAAACCATGTTTGTCCCTGTATCCCCATCCGGGACAGGAAACACGTTGAGAGCATTCACTACTTCTTGATTGGTGCGCAGCCAGATCAAACCAGCTTCCATGAGCCGACGCATAACTCGACCGTCGATGCTTCGATAGCGTTCATACAGACGTTGACGAGTTTTTTCATCAATAGATAGTTCGTTCTTATTCATTCGATATCATCACATTAGTCTGTATTGCTTATACGCAGGCCTTGCACATGCACATTGACTGCAGCTACCCTCAGTCCAATAGCACGCTCAAGTTGATATTGGACGCTATTGGCGACGCTTGTAGCAACAGAGGATATTCGAGTTCCATATTCTACAATGATGAAAAGGTCAACAATGAGCTCGTCCTCAACGACTTCTACCTCGACACCATGTCGGGGATCTCGCGCCAGAATATCCACAATGCCATCAACAATGTTTTTGGAAGCCATTCCAACAACGCCATAGGATTGATTGGCTGCATGGGCGGCAATCGTGGCCATAGCTCTTGGGGAAATCATAATTCGGCCGAGGATTTTTGTATCACGAGTCATGTTTGGCTACCTCCGAGATTGCCTTTCATGGATTGATGGTCTGACCGACATGTGGTATGATTTCGCCCGCTTGAATTAACACCGTCAATTATGAAAGGATCCTTCCACAATGGCAAAGTGTCAGAACTGTGGAAAAACCACAACCTTCGGTCAGAGCCGCAGTTTCTCTATGAAATCGACGAAACGCAAGTTTCGCCCGAATCTACAAAAAGTGCGAGTGATGGAAAATGGTCGTCTGGTCCAAAAAACGCTCTGCGCTAAGTGTATTAAAAGACTAGCACTCATATAAATTGTCTCAAAGCTGCTCGTGGTAAAGCCGCATTTGAGCGGCTTTATTCTTTAACACTCCCAGACTTAAGTGCTTCACGGAGGGCTTGAACGCCTGATCTGGCTCCTAAGGGATGCTGGAAGATGGCTGTACCAGCAACAAACACATCGGCACCGGCGTGAACGGTATCCTTAATGGTAAGTGGATCAATACCTCCATCCACCTCAATGTAAGCTGGATCCCTTGGATGCAGTGTCTGTAATTTTCGAGCTGCCATAACCTTTTGTAGGGTTTTTTTGATAAGCTGTTGTCCTCCAAATCCTGGATTCACAGTCATAATTAGAATCAAATCGACTTCATCCATCACTTCTTTAATGAATGTGAGGGGTGTACCTGGGTTAAGTGTAACTCCTGCAGATATCCCAAGATCCTTGATCGAGTTTAGGGTATGATGTAGGTGCGGGCAAGTCTCCACATGAACTGTTAACCGAGTTGCACCAGCTATAGCGAAATTCGCAAGAAGATTTTCGGGTTTTTCGATCATGAGGTGAACGTCGAGCGGTAGATCCGTGACACGTCTGCAGGCTTCAACGACGTGCGGTCCCATTGTAAGATTCGGGACGAAATGACCATCCATAACATCAACATGGATCCAGTCTATACCCCCCGCTTCAGCTTCCCGAATTTCCTCCCCCAGTCTTGAAAAATCAGCCGCTAAGATTGAAGCTGCGAGAATTTGTCGAGATTTCATTTCGTCAATCATACCTTTGCAGATCGTAATTGACAAGGTGACATCCTTTTCGGCTGTTTTCAACGACAATGGATCTTTTCACCCTTCTTTGCGACTTTAATTGCTTTAAGGGCTGTCCTTGAAGATACTGGGAAAGAAAAAGGATCAAATGGGTGGGTGATAGATCGTGTTGTTGACCTTTTTGAATCCCCAACAATTCAGGCAGATAAAATTTTTAATATAACATATATTCTGATTGGAACAATGGTCCAAAAGTTCCATTTGATGTTGGTAAGATATGCTTTAGAATAGGCATCATGACATTTTGACACAATGATCAAAAGAGTTAAACGAGAATGAACTATGGCTGAGAGAATAAATCGTAAAAATAAAAGTACTGATGGGAAGAGAAAGCAGCTGCCATTTGGTCTGTGCCTTGTCGTCTCCCTTCTTCTTGTGGGATGTTCAATTGCAGGAGGAGATCCTGCCAGTACTACAAGTAGCAGTAGTGGGGGTAAACACCTTCCTCCTGCATGGACACCGACACCGATCAGCATCCCGGGTACAGGTCTGGATGCAGGAACTTGGCAACCTTGTGATGATGCTCCTCCATCCCAATTAGAGGTTGGAGATATGGCTGTGGTGGAAGGTACATCCTTCAAACTTCGTTTGAGGGGAGAGCCAAGCCTCATGGGAACGCTCGCCGGGGAAATTGAGCCGGGTGATATCGTGGAGATTTTCAACGGTCCCAACTGTTCGGATAAAATGGTTTGGTGGGAAATTCGATCGGTTGGTGCAGGTCAATCAGGTTGGACTGCGGAAGGAAATGATTACAACACCTGGCTTGTGCGGATTGATTAGTAATCCATTTGGAATTTTATATTCTAAAGAATCTAAGGTGGGATAAGGAAAGATCTCACCTTTTTATTTTACTTCCAATTCAAACCTGCGAGCTGACCACAACCGGCATGAATATCAATCCCTCGTCGCAACCGAATGGTGGTGGGAATACCGTGGGATTGGAGGAAATGACGAAATGTGGTAGCAGTTACCTGACTCGCGCCGGAGGGGGCATATCCATCTGTAGGATTCAAGGGGATAAGATTAACATGACAAACCAATCCTTTAAGAAGGTCAGAACATTTTTGTGCTTGTTCAAGACTATCGTTCACACCATCGATGAGTGCCCATTCAAAGCTTATTCGCCGACCGCTGAGTGAAACGTACTCGTTGCAGGCACGCAGGAGACTTTCAAGAGGATATTTTCGGTTGATTGGGACAAGCTGATCACGCAATTCATTTGTGGCAGCATGAAGAGAGACGGCGAGATTCACTCTCCGTCCTTCCCGAGTGAAACGTTCTATCATGGGGATGACTCCCACCGTGGATACAGTCATCCTTCGCGCACCAAAGTTAAATCCATCAGGGTGATTGAGGATGTCAAGGGCATCCATCGTGGCGTCGTAATTATGGAAAGGTTCTCCCATTCCCATGGTTACGATATTTGATACTTGATCATCTCTTTGGCTCAATTTCCGAGCATAATATAAAACCTGCTCCACGATTTGGCCTCGGCTAAGATTCCCATGAAATCCCATTTGGCCAGTGGCGCAAAAAACACACCCCATGGCGCATCCAGCCTGTGTAGATAGGCATACCGTTCTTCGCTTGTCGTAATACATGAGGACCGTCTCAATACGCTGATCATCATCGCTTCTCAGGAGTACTTTCTCTGTCTCTCCATCTTCAGAGTTTACATGAATGAGTGACTCAAAGGAGTGGAATGTGAATCTCTCTTCGATTTTTTTTCTGAGATGTAGTGGCAGGGTTGTGAATTGGTTGGGTGTATCATAAAGATGTTTGTAAAGCCCTTGCCATAGCTGTGTGGCACGATAGTCTGGTTCTCCCCAGCTTTTCAGATCGCTTTGCAGAGCTTCTAAAGTGAAATCATAAATCAACATCTGTTTACGTCTTTGGTTCTTGTCGGAGGCTTTTTACAAGGACATCTAGCGTCTCATAGACAAAGTCGGGTTGGATGGATGACTCTGCAAGAGCCTCAGGGGAAGTTACGCCCGTTAGAAGCAAGGCTGTCATCATGCCAGCGTTGATCCCTCCCAGGATATCGGTTGTCAATCGATCGCCAACCACAAGTGTATACTCAGGCTTTGTACCAAGATGATCGAGGGCGTGCAGAAAGAGGAATGGCTCTGGTTTCCCCACAACGATTGGCACTACGTTCGTTGTGAGCTGAAGGGCGTTCAAGATGGCTCCATTACCGGGTGCAAAGCCTCGTTCTGTGGGGAAGGATGGGTCCGAATTTGTCCCCAAAAAAATAGCTCCATTCGCAATTGCATAGGCAGCTTCAGCCATCTTATCCCAATTTACTCTTCTGTCCATCGCAACAACGACTGCTTGGGCATGATCGGCAGAATGGGTCAATTGAAAATGAGCTGCCTCTAATGCCTCCTGGATACCTTCTTCACCGATAACATAAATTGCAGCACCTTCTTGTAGTTGTTGACAGAGAAGGCTGACAGCTGCTTGAGAGGAGGTGATGATCTGTTCTTCCCGCATTTCAAAGCCCAATCCATGCGCTCTCTGGCATAGTTTACGGGGCGTTGTGGTCGCATTATTCGTTGCAAAGATGTAGGGAATAGAGCGGCTGTGAAGCTCATTAAAAAAGGGCAGTACCCCAGTCAGCAATTTTTCGCCACGCCAAATCACACCATCGAGATCGATGATTAATCCCTGGAGTGAATGAAGTTCTTTCATGGCGTTTTCCTGAGGGTTTTTACTGACCAAGACTGAGTTCTATTTCAGCCCGCTCCATATCAAAAATCTGCTTATTAGATTTTACGTTCTATGCCTCTCTCTTCTATCTTGAGGGGCTATTTTCATTGGACTCATTTTATCTTAAAGGCATTACTAACCGGACATGTCCTATGATTAATTTATAGTTCGCTTTATTCGTGTAGTTCATTCATCCCAGGTGAAGCTCGTGTAGAAAAGATTCATTTACACCTGAAAAGTGAGACTGGAACTGCGTATGTGAGAGTCCGAATTTTTTTAGGGTGGTTTATGTTAGTAGCCTGTTAACCAAGAATCGATGGATTATCGGTTGAATTTCTTTAGTAAGAATACCAGCACAGGTTCGTCGATTTCCCCTTTTTCAAAATCTACTCGGTCCTCAAAATTTTCATTTCCCATGAAGCTCCGGAGAGCCGATCGTGTTGGTTCGTCGTATTCTCCATGGAGGCTACCTTCATAGTAACCACGTTCTTGAGCAATCAATTGAAGCTGTTTGAGGGTTTCTCCAGATAGCAGTAGGCGCTCTTCCTCTTGGCTCTTGCCGAAGTAGAGCTGATGCATTTCAATGAGATCCCCAAGTCGAGGTACTGGTTCTTCATGATCGTCAACACGGTAATCCAGCCAGCGGTCGTTATATCCTCCATATCCCGCATTGGGCTTTACTACCAAAATAGCTGCGCTCTGTTTCCCACGCCGGTCACCACCAGCTCGATCGCCGGCTATTAGGGCTGCGTAGAGACGATCTGGGAGATCTCCAGGCTTATGCTGAAAAACATCTGCCATGGCTTCCACCGTCTCGGGACCTGTAAGGATATTGCCTTGGACTGCAAAATGCTTTCCAACGATGCCCCCTGCCCAAGAGAGGCAGTTCTCACCCGTATAGGTTGCAGCCAGACCATGGGTGTCTACCATGCCGACCTGCCTTACGTCCCTTTGATCATCTTCAGCCAGAATCTGGTCGAGTGTTTCTTGAGCGGATTTCCCATTCTGCATGAGTTCCAGACCACGAGGGCCGAAAGTGGTATTGGCATAGGATTGCGTCGCAACTGCTCCAGCGCCAGCTTTAGCCCAAGGGACAACAGCTCCCACAGCTGGAAATTTCGAGGCAACAGCTATTCCCCATGCATTTTCCTCAGGACTATAGGCGACAATTGAGAAGGTGCTGATTTTTTTCATATTAGTTCCCGTTGCATGAGCAAACAAATAGCGTTTAGGCTGCGTCGGGCAGCTCGTCGTTGTATTGAACCGGGGAATCATTGATATCAAAAAGCTGGGGACGGAAATTATTCCGTATCACCTTTTCATCAACAACTACTTTACGCACATCTGGTCTGGAAGGGATCTCGTACATCACATCCAACAATGCGCCTTCAATGATGGACCGCAACCCGCGCGCTCCTGTCTCCCGATCCAAAGCCAGTTCAGCAGCCGCATCTAGCGATTCCGGAGTGAAGATCAATTTTACCTGATCCATCTCTACCAGGCGTTCATATTGACGGACAAGGGCGTTTTTAGGCCTGGTCAGGATCGCACGCAAGGTTGTTAGATCGAGGGGAGCTAAGCTGGTGGTAACGGGCAATCTGCCGACAAGCTCAGGGATCATGCCAAAGCGCATTAGATCATCGGGACATAGCTTTTCCAGGATTTCTGATTCATCAATGCGGCGGGCCTGGATTTCTTCCATTGTTCCTGGGAAACCCAACCG
>MGNI01000116.1:27994-32638 GCA_001795115.1 Chloroflexi bacterium RBG_16_48_8
CAATTCTCTCCCCTACGATCTCGGCTAATCCGTCGAAGGTTCCACCACAAACGAAGAGGATATCTTTTGTCTGAATTTGGATGAATTCCTGTTGAGGGTGTTTTCTACCACCTTGCGGAGGTACATTAACGATAGCACCTTCAATGATCTTGAGAAGCGCTTGCTGAACACCTTCGCCAGAAACATCCCTGGTGATGCTGGGATTATCTCCTGATTTTCTGGCTGTTTTATCGAGTTCGTCGATATAGACGATCCCGCGTTCTGCCTTGGGAATATTAAAGTCGGAAGCCTGAAGCAGACGAAGGAGGATATTCTCAACATCCTCACCAACATAGCCTGCTTCTGTTAGGGCAGTTGCATCTGCGATGCAGAAGGGTACATCCAGGGACCTTGCAAGCGTTTGGGCAAGGAGCGTTTTTCCACACCCGGTTGGACCGATCAATAAGATATTGCTCTTCTCTAATTCCACACTGGAACGACCGCGATTAGCAATACGTTTGTAATGATTATATACAGCTACAGAAAGAACCCGCTTTGCATGCTCCTGGCCAACGACATACTCATCCAGCTTTGCGAATAATTCGTGGGGAGAAAGGGAGGGACGTCCTGAACCGGTTAAGCTAGCATAGGTGGTACGCGGGCTTTCCCCTTCAAGAATATCACGGCATAAATCGACACACTCATTGCAGATGAATACGCCTTCCGGACCTGCAATGATGCGCTGAACATCCGTTTCATTGCGATTGCAGAATGAGCACTTGCGTGGCTCGGGTGTTGCCGGTTCTTTCCGGCTCATAAGCTATGAACTCTCTTTCTCTTCCGCTTGAGCTTTTTCTTTCTTCTCGGTATCCTCAAAGGAGTAGAGGACATGATCGATTAAACCATATTCTTTGGCAGCTTCACCATCCATGTAAAAATCGCGTTCGGTATCACGATCAATTACTTCAAGAGATTGGTGGGTGTGCTTCACCAAGATATTATTTATTTTTTCCTTCAGGCGCAAGATCTCCTTAGCTTGAATTTCGATATCCGTTGCTTGTCCCTGAACGCCTCCTAAAGGTTGATGGAGATGGATTGTCGCATGTGGCAAGGCAAAACGCATATCTTTTGTGCCAGCTGTTAGAAGAACGGTTCCAAAAGAGGCTGTCACGCCCACCGCAACGGTAGAGATGGGATTCGATAATTGCTGCATGGTGTCATAGATGGCTAATCCAGCATAAATACCACCACCGGGACAATTGATATACATCTCAATATTCTTATCAGGATCCTCTTGATTAAGGTAAAGAAGTTGAGCAACGATGAGATTGGATACCTGGTCGCTTATCGGTGTCCCCAGAAAAACAATCCTGTTTTTCAGGAGCAACGAGTAAATATCATACGCTCTTTCTCCACGGCCGGTCGTTTCAATAACCATGGGAATTAGTGAGGTTGGATCATAATAGGGCATGATAAATCTTTACTCCTCTGTAGTTTTAGGGGCAGATTCTGGTGCTTTCTTTTCCATTTCGGAAACGGGTTCTGTTGTTGCTTCATTCGCCTCAGGAAGCTCTTCACTTGTTTCTTCATCCAATTCGGGTTTCACTTCAAGCGTTTCATGAGCGATTTCAGAACCATCCTCTGCCGCCAATTCGGGTTCATTTTGTTTTTCTACCTCGCCAGCTGCAATAGCGATTAATCGCTTAATAGCTTTGTCTGATAGGAGATCAAGGGCGATTCGATGCCGACTCTCCGGATTATCGAATAATTTCCTGGTTTGGTCAGATCGATCCTTGAAGTGCTCCATGATGCGATCGATCTCTGCCTCGATGTCAGCATCATTTACTTCAATATTCTCAGCCGAAACCAATTCCCCAAGAACCAGAGCTCGTTTCAAGCGTTCTTCAGCTTTGGGTCGAAGCTCTTCAATCAATTCTTCTTCTGTTTTGTTCTCTACCTTTAGATAGTCGTCGATGCTCAACTTCTGCATCCGTAATCGATCCTCTAATTCCTTGAGCATATCGTTCATTTCTTGCTGGAGAAGGATTGGAGGGTAGGTTACGGTGGCACCCTCGACGACTTTGTCTACGATCTCCCGGCCATGTTTTGTTTCGGCCTGGCGAATAGCTTCATTGGTGAGATCGTTACGAACACTCATTCTAAGATCGAGCAGACTTTCATAATCACCGATGGTCTTGGCCAGATCATCCGTCCATTGTGGGATGAAGCGTGATTTTACTTCTAAACAGCTAATTTCAAAAGTGGCACTTTTTCCTCGCATGCGTTCATTGACATAATCTTCAGGAAAAGTGTACTCGAAATTCTTTTCGTCACCTGCTTTAAGTCCTACTAAGAAATTTGAAATCCCTGGGATAGGCCAATTTGTCTCTTCATCCACTAAGATAGAAACATCCTTATTATCGAGCAGGATTTGGTCTTTGTCATCGTTTTCATCGAGTATCTCAGCTTTAATGTCTGTGACAATGACATCTCCCAATGCTGCGGAACGTTCGACATGTTCAATCAAGGCCTGCCGTTCTCGTAGATTTTTCATGACTCGATCGACGGCTTCATCTTCAATTTCAGGTTCCTCATAGGATAAACGTAATTCCTTATAGGCACCAAGATCCACTTCGGGAGCCAATGGAACGGTATAACGAAGGGTCAATGGTTCTCGACTGATTACTTTTTCCAACATCCCTGGTGCGAAGGCATCGATTTCAGATTTTTCAAGCGCCTCTCGATATAACTCTTGACCAAGATTTTCTAAGGCCTCATCAAAGATTGTATCCTCTCCGAATCTTCGCAGGAGAACCTCGTAGGGCGCTTTGCCAGGACGAAAGCCAGCGATTTTACTGTTCTTACCAAGACGTTTGGCGGCCGATCGCATCGCTCTCACCAGCCGATCATCATCCAACTCAACTGTCAATTGGATCTGTCGATCCTCCAGATTTTCTCTTTCGATTTTCAAGCGTCTTTCCTTCCTACAATCTTCGTGTGATCGATGAATTCAAAGCCTTCTTCTCAATCCGTCAAGATTCTACCGGATTGGGAACAAGCCAAAAACCTTCCTATGGTGAAGAGAATGAGAAAAGCTTTCTCTGGATTACCATCATCTATGAAGATCTCCGGCTTCAACGCTTCGAAGAAAGCTGGATGGAATTCTACCATTAACAGAGTGATGAATCACCGTGTTAACATAAGATTGATCTTTTTAACCTTACATGATCGACCTCATTTCCAATTTCTGTTCAGTTGAAATAAAAACATCTCTCGATAGTTGCATCTGTGATTGATTGTGGTGGACGTGTTAGAAGTGGATCAAAGGGAAATCCTAGCAGCAGATAAGAATCTATACGATCGCTCCTCAGGTGGGTGCTTTCAGTGAGGCATCATGTTATTTTACGGTCTCAGTGAGCGGATGGCTGAAATATCCCTAATGGATTTTCGAAGTGATCCTTAAGAATGAAAGTGATCATGGGTTCATCGGATAGTTGTGTGCATCGAGGCAAACCGCCGAAAGTATTTTGATAAAATGAGTTGCCTGAATGGCGGTTTGCTTAAGTGATTGGCTAGGTTTTACGTTCGCTGTTTGTCAAATTACTTCCGGCCAATCATCGAGATGACCCGCCTGGCTCGTTATTTGAGAAAGTTAGAAAAAGGATTTCTTTAAGTCAGGTATTTCCAGAGTACAAAGAGGATTGTAGCAATGGTGATCACCCACCAAAAAAAGTTAATCCAGCGCACGGCCTCGGGATGATCAGTTTTCATGTGTTCCGCAACCTCACGTGGAGAGCTGAGAACCTCACCACAACGCTTGCATGGATAGCGCATGTTCTCAGCTTCTTTGGAAGCGTGGTTGCCGGCTTTGTGGATATTGAGTTCAATTATTGAGGAGAATTGATCCCCACAATATTCACATCGATGGTAATCTGCCATGAGAGTAATCCAAGAATCGTTTATTTGTGAATTATAACCTAGCAAGTTCTAAACTTTTACCCATGTAAAGCAGGCATTAAACGCCTCAATGACATCCTTGTTCTCATGCCGAGTAACAAAATTTATGATTGTATGTTGGATTGATTTCTGTCCTTCTTTAAGGTAGTGATAGTGATTGTGAAAAAGGTGCTTTTGGGGATCAACCTACTACAAATTCCTATTATAGTCCTTGCTGCTATAGATCCAATTCAACCGCCCAAGATCTGGAATTTGAATGGATACGGGTATCCCAATCATTATGATGATTTGGAGTGCATCATTCCACCAGAATTATCTCTGATGGAGTAGCTCACTGTACCTGAGAGGGAGGAAGAATGCAAAAGACATCGTTGGGATTGCTCGCGGTAGACAGCATTCAGAGAGTGGGTGCTAGAAAACTATGGATGTCCAGCAAGATTGTGGTGGGAACGCCTACTTAATCTGATGATGGACACACATGGGTTACTGTGAAAATCGATGGTGATTGATAGGTTGATGAGGCTGTATCCAGAACCATCCTAGAACTGGTAAAGTACATTCCCTCCTAAAAGGATGATAGAAACTTAGGTGAAATTCTTACTCTGAGACGATGCTATTCCTCATTTGAAGATTTCCTTCTGGAATGGGGATGGTGGTCATGGTTAATGAGGATCGCTATGTCCTTTATACTAAAACTTAATACGGTGT
>MGNI01000116.1:32645-34390 GCA_001795115.1 Chloroflexi bacterium RBG_16_48_8
TTTGAGCGTGATTTTCATCCCTAATCTGTGAGTATGGTGCAAGCCGACCTTTCAAAATATGAAAGAGAGCAGGCTGGACTTCTCCTGCTCTTCTTGTATTGGTTGCGACCCATCACATGCTCCAGGGGCAGACATGATTCGACCTGGTTTTAGTGACTTGGGGAAACAGGTGGGGAAGGCGGGATTTGAACCCGCACGCCCGAGGGCACGTGATCCTAAGTCACGCCTGTCTGCCAATTCCAGCACTTCCCCTGTCAGGATTTCATTATAACTTTCGGTATCTGGGCTGTAAAGAAGCCCGTGTCATGAGGATGGTTTCCAAGAAATGCTGTATCACTTATTCCAAAGGCGAGAACCGGTATGACCCTCCATCTCAATGCTGAAGGATGTTGCACCTTGATTGCGGAATACATCCGGATCCTTACTGTATGGAATCTAACGCAGCAATGGTCTCTTTTATTTGGCGGATGTGCAGGATGTCGTGCTCTAAGAAAATCCGAACAATTTCAGAGAGTTGGGTGGGTCCAAAGATGGCATGGCGTGCAGGTTGATCCCATGCATCGAGAGGCTGAACTTCTAGTAGGGAAAGGGTGCGCCGACGGGCTTGAGTGAGGTCATCGCAAACTTGGGAGGGCTCCTCGTTGATATAGCCGCGTTCTTCAGCCCACCGATCACTATCAGGCGCATTGAGAAAGGGTCTAACTTCTTTAAGGATCCTTTCCGTACGAGGATGGTTGATCTCTTTTTCGACATCTCGTAAATGGCAGAGGACTTCAATCGGAGCCCATACCTCCGGGGAGGTTTTCCGCTGCCATTGATCCTCGCGGATCATGTTCTCCAACTCAGCAAAGACGATGAGGTTTCCACGCAGGCGCGCTAGCAGGGTCTTAGGGGATGTGCAGCGTGTGGGGTCCGAATCCGGTGGGGTTTCCTGCAACCATTGTATCGCTGCATCCAAATCTCCACTCGGATACGGACTATCCGTATCATCTGAAATGTGGAAGACGGCTACTCCAAGCTCTGCAGCTGGTGGAAGGTCCAGGAGGAGATCATTTCCAATCATGGCAGCTTCATGAGAGTGTCTCCCACATTTGGCCAGGATTTCCGCAATGTACTCCAACTGAGGTTTTGCATAGTGAAAGGTTTCATAGCTGGTGATAAGTGTAAATGGGTATTGAGCAACAGGTAACCCGGCCCACTCAAGCCTTTGGGCGATTGCTGTGAGTGGGAAAAGTGAGTTGGTGGCGATCACGATGTCATATTGGTTTTCCATTGCGTAAGTTATCAATCGATGTGCAGCTGGAATCGGTTGTGTCAGGTGTTTCAATTTTTTAAATTGCTCAGCATAGAAGGAATCAAAGTGAGGCATTATTTCTTCATGTACCATCCCCAGGGCAGAGCAGAAAGTTTCAATAAATACTTCCGCAAGGGTTTTATCGGGATCATTGTTGCCCATCATAGCCTGGGTGCCTTGATGGAGCGCATGAACCATTTTTTCAGTCGGCAAAATAGGAGCCAGATGCTGGCTCAGAAGTTCCATATATGACGGAATGAAGATATTCGTATCATTGACCAATAATGTGTCATCCAAGTCTAAGAGCAGGGTGGTGATCACGGTTCCTCTCCAGCGACCTGGATGGTTGGAAATGCTTGGTGACAACGACCACAGCCGATCTCTGGTTCGTCGACTGTCTCAAGGGTTTGTGTGCAGACGGCGGAGATCTCCACGTGTTTTTTCCGCCCCA
>MGNI01000116.1:34414-36210 GCA_001795115.1 Chloroflexi bacterium RBG_16_48_8
GAAAGCACAATGCGGGGAACGCGACAAGTGGAACAAAGTTCAGGGGACCAAGTGCCGCCTCTTGGTGTGCGTTCAATCAAGCGGCAGGCCTGCTTGTTTCGACCCCGGAAGAAATCCTCATAATAGAATGGGCACTCATTACCAGCAGGTGTACGCATAAAGCAGATGAGTTTTTCTAGACGCGCGTGAGGTAGTTTCCGTATCGAGTGTCAACCCGGATGATATCCCCCTTCTCAACAAACAGAGGAACTTGAACTCTCAAACCGGTTTCCAGGGTAACTTGCTTATTCGCACCTGTAGCAGTATCGCCCTTTACGGCAAACTCCGCTTCAACAACTTCCAATTCGACGGCTGTAGGAAGCTCGATATCCAAAGGCTCGTTTTCATAGAGGGTTAGTTTTGCCTGCAGCCCCTCCTTCAAGTAATATACGACATCTCCAAGTGTAGAGGCATTGATGGCAGGTTGTTCAAAGGTTTCTGTATCCATGAAGAAGTAGATGTCACCATCGTTATATAAATATTGTACTTCTCTGTAATCAAGGCGCACGTCTTGCACTCGATCGCCGGAGATGAAAGATTTCTCTAATATCGCTCCGCTGCGTAAATCACGGATCCGAGTTCGGATGGTTGCCTTACCGCGTCCAGGTTTATGGTGTGTGTATTCGATGACCTTATAGAGATTTCCATCACGTTCAAAAGTCACCCCATTCCGAAGTTCATTAACATCGATCACGTCTTTTCAATCCTCCCTACCATCATTTCGAGTTTAAGCATGAATGATTATAGCCCTTGCGTCTCAGAGACGTCAATTCTAGTACATTAATATAGCCTGCCGCAGGTTCCCCGAATGGATGAAGACACAAAAGAGAAACCTGCGGCAGGCTTAGACTTCATCAATCCCCAATCCAGCGGACAGCAGCTTTGGGGAGTTCCGACATCGGCCCGACACGCTTGCTGCAATTGGGGAGGGAATCGATAAAGGCTGACCCATAACGCTTTGTGAGGACTCTGCTATCAAATACAGCAACGACACCGCGATCCGACTTGGTTCGAATGAGTCGACCAAATCCTTGCCGGAATCGGAGAATGGCTTCGGGAACGGTGTACTGGTCAAAGGGCATTTCATAGGTCTCTGCCCTGGCAGCGACGATGGGGTCGCTGGGCACATCGAAAGGCAGCCGTACCATCACCAGGACGGATAAGGCAGGACCGGGGACGTCCACCCCCTCCCAGAAAGATCTCGTACCAAGCAGCACGGCCTGATCAGTAGCACGGAAGGTTTCAAGGAGTGCGTGTCGAGAAGCACCTTCACCTTGCTCGAAAACGAAAATGCCTTCCTCTGCCAGTGGATCTGTGATTGCGTTTGCGGTCCGCCTTAGTTGCTCGTAGGAAGTAAAGAGGATCAGGGTCCGGCCTCTTGTTGCCTTGCATAACTTGAAGAGTCCTCGTTCGACTGCACGCTGATAGGCATGTCGTTCGTTGGGTTCAGGGATGTCGTTAACGAGGTACAGCAAGGTGGAAGTTTCATAGTCGAAGGGGGAACCTAAGAGAAGTGTATCCGCATCGTATGCATTCAGTCGCTGACGAAGATATTGAAATTCTCCTGCTGTGGTAAGTGTGGCTGAGGTTAAGATAACCGATTCCTTCTCATGCCATAAGTAGCGTTCAACCAGATGGCCAATCTCCAAGGGAGCAGCATGGAAGGAGATACGCTCGCCTTGAGCGCTTATTTGCAGCCAATAAATCATCTTTGGATCGGGCTCAAAGACCATTTGATCCAGTTGTTCGAGATGTTC
>MGNI01000116.1:36231-39518 GCA_001795115.1 Chloroflexi bacterium RBG_16_48_8
TCGCAGTGCCACCACAAGATCCTGACCCAGTTCCTCTTCCGTCTGGGGAAGATCTAACATGCCCTCAGTGATTTCCATGATGGATTGAATGATGGACAGCAAGGGTAGCCGGATGAGATCCCAGGCAACTTCCACATCACTCCAATCAGGTAAGGTCCTGGTTGAAGGTTGGATCCTGACTTGTTGACCGTAGGGTCCAACGGGTTGCTCCTCTCGTTGACGCAGGAGGAAGGTATCCAAAGCTTGGAACAATTGCGAGATCAGCGCTGAGCATTCACGGGCAAGCTGGATCGTGGATTGGACCTTTCGATCCAGCAGGGCGAATTGATCTGCTGGAAGATTTCTCCTTCCGAAGTTCCGAATACCTTGAAGGTAACCAGGTGAACTGACGCCAAGCTCATCTACGATCCGTTTCAGATTTGTTTCAGTGACGGAAAAACTCAAACCGTTCGTGGTCGCGGCTTCCAGGTGGTGGGCTTCATCGACAATCAGATAACGGTATTCTGGGATGACTTTATTTCCTGTTGTGATATCTGCGAGCAACAGGGAATGATTCACGATGACAACATGGGCTGTTTCAGCAGCCTCACGAGCGATAAAATAGGGGCAGGAATTGCTGCCATACCTTGAACAGACTTCATGCGAGCAATCATCCGTTTCAGAAGAAAGCCTTGACCAGATGGCAATTTCGCGATCGCCGATCAGGTTAATCTCATTCCTATCCCCTGATCCCCCCTGAGTCAACCACACCAGGATCTTGGCCAGCACACGCATCTCCTCTGCACTTCGCGGTCCAAGTCTCCTGGAGGCATTGAGGCGTCTCGGGCAGATATAGTTTCGTCTGCCCTTTAGTACTGAACTCTTATAGTTGGTCTGTAGGATTTGGTTGATGGCAGGAATATCGTGGTAGCTGAGCTGATCCTGGAGGTTTATGGTATTGGTGGAAATGACAACACGTTCACCGTTTCGTTCTGCCCATTCAAAAGCTGGTATCAGGTAGGCGATTGATTTCCCAATCCCAGTTCCAGCTTCGACGAGGAGATGGTTAGAGGAGGACAAAGCCTTTACGGTGGCTTGGAGCATCGATATCTGCTGAGAACGAAACTCGTAACCTGGGAAGCGCTTTGCAAAAGGTCCAGCTGGCTCTAAGATTGCCGAGATCTCTTCAGGATCCAATGGTACGCGATCTTCTTTGGGTCGAAGTTTTTGACTGGCTGGTCTATCAGCAGGTGGGAAAAGCTCAATCGTAGCTGTTGGATGCTTATCCACCTCCTGATCGTTAAGGATTTCTTCGAAAACCCAACTTGCCCCCCATTCGATATGTTCACCCAGGTTGACAATTTCTTCGAGAAGGGAGTAAGGCATCTGCCGAACCTTGTTACACAAGCGTAGGTAAACCTGATGAGTTGTACGTGCATCCTCCAACGCTCTATGTCGCTGCTGTGGGATAACGCCCAATGCATTCGCTAATGCATCCAGTCGATATCTGCCAGCATCCGGTAAGAGAACAGAGGCCAGGTCATAGGTATCAATCACTTGATTCTGATAGAACAATCCCCTCTGCTGAAGGAAGGAGATATCGAAGCCAATGTTGTGACCAAGGATGGGGTGATCCCCCACCTTTTCTTGCAGCTCTTCCAAAACGCTTGTGAATCTGGGTGCATTAGAAAGCATGGCATCATCGATTCCAGTCAATTGTGTAGTAAATGGAGGTAAAGGTCTGCCGGGGTTGATCAAGGTCTGCCAGGTATCTTCAATGCGTGAACCTTGAAATCGGACCAGTCCGATTTCAATGACAGCATCACGAGCTGGATCTAATCCCGTGGTTTCAAGGTCTAATGCAATGATGGTTTGCATGGCGTGAGTGCAGGGATTATATCACCTGGGGGTTCCAATCATGCTATACTGACATTCTTCCATGGAAAGGATGGTTCAATGATTGCTGATTCAGCCAATAAATTGCGGACAAATGTCCAGAAAGTCATTGTAGGTAAAGATGAGGTCATTGATTTGGCATTATCCGCTATCTTATGTGAGGGGCATATCCTTTTTGAGGATGTCCCAGGAATCGGTAAAACCACCCTTGCTCGAGCCCTTTCCATCTCCTTAGGATGCAGCTTCCAACGGATTCAGTTCACACCTGATCTCCTTCCTTCGGATGTGACCGGGATTAACTGGTTCAACCAGAAGCTGCAAACTTTCCAGTATCGTCCCGGGCCTGTTATGAGCCAGGTTGTGCTCGGGGATGAAATTAACCGTGCTACCCCTCGGACTCAATCTGCTTTGCTTGAAGCGATGCAGGAACGACAGGTAACCGTTGATGGCGTCACTCGACCCACACCCCGCCCATTCCTTGTCCTTGCCACACAAAATCCAATCGAACTTGAGGGAACATTCCCATTACCTGAAGCGCAATTGGATCGTTTTCTTCTCTGTTTGCAGGTGGGCTATCCTGATAAGCAAGAAGAGGAACAGATCCTTCTTCGCTTTGGGACATCAGATCCACTCGAAGATCTTGAACCAGTCCTCACGCCCCAGGAAGTGATAGAAATGATCGAAGCGCGACGGGATATTCGGGTTGAGGATTCCGTAAGGGGATATGTGCTCGATATCACCCGGACTACGCGAGCCCGTGCAGAGATCGAGCTCGGTGCAAGCCCTCGTGCCTCCTTGGGTCTCTATCAAACATCTCAAGCCTGGGCGGCCATTCAGGGCAGGGATTATGTGATCCCGGATGACGTGAAGAAAACGGCACCCCATGTTCTCACACATCGCCTAATCATTTCGCCTCAAGCCCAATTGCGTGGTCGCGATCCTTCAGAGCTCATACGGGATATCGTTTCGGAGGTTCCAGTTCCAGTTGAGAGATAGAACTGTGGAAAGGCCGTTGGCTTGGAGCCGAGTGGCGTTTCTATTCCTTCTGATCGGTTTACTTTTTGAAAGACTGGGTCTTATCCACCTGGTTGGGATGATGATTGCCGTCTTTGGGATAGCGTGGCTCTGGAATCGCAATTCGATAAAGAGGGTAGCTTATCATAGGATCATCCAATATCGTCGAGCCTTTCCAGATGAGAGGGTTGATTGCACCCTTGAGGTTGAAAATCGCAAATGGCTCCCATTGGGATGGTTGGTTATAGAAGATCAGTGGCCTATTTCCGTTGGCCCTGAGCAGGAGGAGACTCTCTCGATCATACCAACTCCAGAACAGGGCATCATACGACTTGTTCTTGCCATGCGTTGGTTTCACAGGATACGGCGTGACATCCCTTTAAAATTCCGAAACCGAG
>MGNI01000116.1:39565-44888 GCA_001795115.1 Chloroflexi bacterium RBG_16_48_8
AAAGAAATTGCTGCAACTCAAAGGTTGGTTGTATTTCCTAAGATTGATCCATTAAAAGAGATCAGCCTCAACCCGGATGATCCCTTTGGCACCAGAAAAACCAACCGAAGGCTATTTGAGGATATCAGTTGTCCTATGGGTGTGCGCGATTATCGTCCTGAGGATGGTTTTCGCCGAATCCACTGGCCAGCAACTGCACGTGTAGGAGAGCTTCAAACGCGGGTCTTTCAACCTGTCTCGGGGTTGGATCTCATTATTTGTCTTAATGTGGCAACCTTCGACCCACACTGGTTAGGGGTTAAACCAAAATTGATGGAAGCCTTGGTCAGCAAGGCGGCTTCGCTCATCTATTATGGGTTTGGTCTGGGTTATCGCGTTGGGCTGATCTCCAACGGCGGGATCGCCTATGCTGGGCGTGCATTTCGGGTTCCACCTGGTCGATCGCCTAAACAGCTCCCCATCCTGCTCGAAGCACTGGCTGGGGTTACACCAGTGGTGATCTCTCCTTTCAGCCAATTCCTGATCGCCCAAGCTCCGAATTTGGAATACGGCTCCACACTCGTCATCGTAACGGGTGTGATAACACCTGCATTAACAGAAGCCCTTCTACGTTTGAAGGCGCGATCAAGAAAGGTCATTCTGGTCTCGCTTGCCGAGGACCAGCCCCCAGCAATCGCTGGCGTTGAGGTGCTGCATCAACCCTTCCGGGAAGTAGAAGAGGGAGTGGAATGACCCTGAGTAAGAAATCAATCTCCATGGATTTCCGGTCGTACCTAAGACAGGTCTTGTGGTACGAGTTGGGCTTGATCTGGTTACTTATCATGGAACTGATGTGGATTCTTCCCTGGTTCCGCGCAATAACACCAGTTATTCAAGCACGAAGGTCTTTGGCCAGTTTTTTTGGTTTGTTGATTTTCTTTTTTGTCGTGACCATTGCCAACCGCATCCTGCGCACGTTAGGATTGCGAACCCTGACGCACCGGCTCATTCTCATTGCGCTTCTTCTGCTGGGAATGTATTCTCTCTCCAGCATCCTGGTTTATCCAGAGTTAAGATTGGGTTTTGCGGAAATCGTCAATCGCACTTTAACCTCCTTGCAGAACATTTTGGAGCTGATCCCAGAAGGCTTTATCGTCATTCTTATGTGCATCTATCTTTGGTGGAGAGGGCTGGTCAACTCCTCCATAGGCACATTAGAGATTCATACGACTGAAAGAAAATTCCGACTTGGGATTTTAGCGCTGGCCGCATTTGGTATCGTCTTCCGTGGGAAGCAGGTTGACTTTCTTCTCCAAGCAATTCCCATCTATTTTGCATCGGGGTTGTTGGCCGTCACTTTCAGCCGAACGAGTTCTCTTAGCAGGGGTAGTACAGCCTTTCGTCTTCCATATACTGGGAGATGGTTTATTGGAATGGCATTGATAACTGCTATCACCATTACCGCAGGATTATTAACAGGCCAGCTTTTACACAGCAGATTGGCGTATGCGATTTACCAATTCTTCTTGGAAAGCTTCACCAAATTGCTGACATTCTTCGAAATTCTGCTTTTTCCAGTAGTTGAGATACTTGTGTATCTGGCTGAAAGAGAGATTGAGTTATTGAGCGGTTTTATCGACCCAGATTCAATTCAAAGCCTTTTCAACCAGATGCAGGATCAACCAACCCCAGAGTTACCCATTGAACAAGGTGAATCCCTCTTCAAGCTGCCTCCCGAAGCCATCGCTGCGATTGCAGTCCTTCTTCTAACGGGGTTGATTATCCTATTGGTCCGACGAGCGCATCAACAGCAGCGTTATGGTCTACCCAAGATTGACGATGTGGGTGATACGATATATAAGCCCGAGAAGTTCCGAACTCGCCTCAAGAAGTTGCTAGATCAATTTCGAGAGGGTATAGAAACAATTCAGCAATTTGGAATTGGGAGAAGGATGATCACTGCGACAATCATTCGCAGGATCTATTCTCTCCTGTTGGATACAGCTGCAGATTTAGGTCAACCAAGGCACAAAGCTGAGACACCTTATGAGTTCCAGCAGAAATTATCACAGATCTTTCCAAATCAGCTGGAGGAGATTGGAACCATAACCAATGCTTACGTACAGGTTCGCTATGGAGAGATCCCTGAAGAAGAAAGAATTATTACTCTGGTTGAAGAGGCTTGGTCTTCGATTGAGATGGAAGCCCGAAGACTGGGAAGGAAAATACATGCGTGAATCGGAAAAATGTGGTATTGGTCATAGGTTGATGGAATGCGTTTAATACATCAGAAACTTTGCCATTTCCGTGGGGTTATACTTCATGAATCCACACAGCATTGGTTGAGGATAAGATGAGCTCACAGAGAGAGGAAGAGCTTCAGCTTGTCCATCTTGCGGGATCACAACCGGAAGCCTTTGGCGAACTTTATGAACGTCATGTTCGTAAAATTTATAATTACATTTATTATCGGACAGGTAATCATGATGATGCGGAGGATTTGACTGCAAGAGTTTTCCAGAGAGCACTGAAGCATGTGGCCAATTTCCAGGATCAAGGAGTCCCTTTCTCTGCCTGGTTGTACCGGATCGCACATAATTTAGTAGCCAATTGGCATCGCGATCGAAGTCGAAAGCCAGTCGTTCCACTTGAGGATCACCTGTTTGTTCGTGGATCAGGTGATCATCCAGAGATGGAAGCCATTGCCATCGAAGAGCGAGAAATACTACTTGCAGCAGTGCAACGCCTTCCTCCAGAACGACAACAACTCTTGATCTTTAAGTTTGTGGAGCGTCTCACAAATGCGGAAATTGGTCGCATTATGGATCGAACGGAAGGAGCGATAAAAAGCCTTTATCACCGAACCTTGAACGCGCTCCGGGAAGAAGTTGGAAGATTGGATGATGAGAAAGTTCCGAATAGCAAAAAGGGAAGGAAGAAGAAGATCGATCCTTCTCCATGAAGGCAAGATTTTTATCCATTTGTATGGACGGGAGGACAGTAAATGCTCTTGGGTTCCATGAAAAATTCAATTTCCACAAAAGAGCTGGAGCAATGGCTAACACAGGTTTTTGTACCTGTTGAACCCAGGGAGATATTTATCCGTCGATTGAAAGCAAGATTGCTGAAGTATCGGGGTAATCAGGTTTTTTCGATTTGGATGGTCATCGTAGTTGTGGCCATGGTGCTCATGTTCATGTTGACCTGGTTGGGTTTCTTATTGAGGATCCTCCTTCTTATAACGAGTTTGTTCGCTGATAGAAGACAAAGATCTCGCAGAGAAAGGCCATTGTCTATCGCGGGTGGATAAAAAAGGCTGCCTCTAAGACAGCCTTTTTGAAGGAATCCTGACCCTTATAACAAACCCCAATCCGCCGTTGCCCCATCTTCCATCATGCTGGGTTCCCAGTACTCTCTCCCAATCTCTATTTTTGTTGGAACAGTTAACACCTGTTCAGCTCTGGATCTTGTCATCTCGAGTAAGGCCGGACCATATGGGCAATAGGGGGTAGTTAGAATCATCTGAACATGGAGTTTATCCTGGCGCATTGAAACATCCCTGATAAGACCTAGTTCAATCACGCTCAGACCAAGCTCTGGATCCAACACTTCCCTTAAAGCTGTTCGGAGTGTTTCTGCTTTTTCAGGGTGAGTTGAATCCAATTCCCATAATTTAACTGACGTTTCTGAGTCCGTCATGTGTTTATGATCCTTCCTTTCCCTCCAATTGTACAGAAAAAGTACAACAATTATCTCCCTTGAGGATACATGTAACCCTCTCAACAGGCACTTCAAGAGCGTTAGCGATAAAAGTCTGATCGATCACGCAAACTTCAGGATGCGACTTTCCAATCCGGAAATAAGGGCAACTGAGCTCGTGAATGAGAAGTTCACCATCCTTATTCTCTATCTTGACCTCAAATCCCTCTTCGGATAAAAGAGTTCCAAGACCCTTAATTCGATCTTCAAGGTCTAAACCCTCAAATTGATGTATACGTGCATCAGACATGGATGTTGCGACACCAGTAAAGATCTCCACCAATTTTTCTTGGGGTAGAGAGCCTTTAAGTTCCTTCAAGATGTGATTGGTTAATTGATAATACCTTCGAGGGAAACGCTCAAGACCTTTATCGGTTAGCGAATAAATGTGGTAAGGCCTTCCAACTCCGTGACGGGCTTCTTCCACGGCGACAAGGCCTTCGGCTTGCAGGCTGGACAGGTGATGTCGTACAGAGATGGGCGAAATGTCAGCCGCCTCCGCCAATTCTTTCACTGTACAGCTGCCCTGCATTCGAAGGCTTTTCAGAATCGTGTCTCTTGTTGGTGAACTCATGCGCAGTGAGTATAGCATGGGTTGTGGTATTGTGTCAATATTTATCATAAATATGATAAATATTGACAGTTATGGGAGGGCATGCTATAATGCCATCCAGTATTTATGGATGGTGAAGTGATATATTCCATCGAAGTTGGAGGCTTTTACATGTCATCTGCCCTTGAAATTCGAAATATCCATGCAAAGGTCGAAGGGAAGGAGATCCTTAAGGGTGTGAATCTGGTGGTTAAACCAGGGGAGATCCACGCTTTAATGGGGCCAAATGGAACAGGGAAGTCCACCCTGGCGAATGTTCTCATGGGACATCCATCCTTTGAAGTGACCGAGGGAGAAATTTTCTTTAAGGGGGAAAATATCCTCGACATGGCACCCGACGAACGTTCTCGTTTAGGGTTGTTTTTGGCTTTTCAATATCCGGTTGCCATTCCTGGTCTGACAGTAGCCAACTTCTTGCGTTCCGCTATCAATGCACATCGAAAAGCCAGTGATCCTGAGGATCGAGGGATCCCGATTCCGCAATTTCGGACATTGCTCAAGCAAAAGATGGATATGCTTGAGATGCCGCATGAATTTGCTGGGAGGTATTTAAACGAAGGTTTTTCCGGTGGGGAGAAGAAAAGGGCAGAGATCCTACAACTGGCAACCCTTGAGCCTACAATCGCTATTTTAGATGAAACGGATTCGGGACTCGATATTGATGCGTTGAGGATTGTTTCAGAGGGTGTAAATGCGCTTGCAGGCCCAGATTTGGGCGTATTGGTGATTACACATTATCAACGGATTTTAAATTACATCAAACCCCAGTTCGTGCACATCATGTTAGACGGCCAAATCGTAGAGTCGGGTGGACCGGAGTTGGCGGAGCATTTAGAAGAGCATGGATATCAGATGATACGTGAACGAAGCAATGGGAAGGATGCAGAGGTATAGGTATGGCAACCCCTACGGATGTCCATTCGCTTGCGGGAATGGGTGAATATAAATATGGATTTCAGGACCCGGATGTAA
>MGNI01000116.1:44899-51374 GCA_001795115.1 Chloroflexi bacterium RBG_16_48_8
ACACGAAAGGGACTGGATAGAGATGTCGTTCAACAGATATCTGCCATGAAGGGTGAACCTGGTTGGATGCTTGAGTTCCGTATGAAAGCCCTTGATCATTTCCAAGCTCGCCCAATGCCTACATGGGGTGGAGACATCTCCAAATTGAATCTGGATGATCTTTACTATTATGTTAAACCGGCTGAGATGGAGAGCCAATCTTGGGATGATGTTCCCGATACAATCAAACAGACCTTCGATCGGTTGGGCATCCCCGAAGCAGAGCAGAAATTTCTAGCCGGTGTTGGGGCTCAGTATGAGTCCGAAATGGTTTATCACAGCATTCAGAAGCATCTTGAGGAGAAGGGCGTCATCTTCCTCAGTATAGAGGAAGGTCTGCGAAAGCACCCAGATCTTTTTCGAGAATATTTCGGGACAGTCATTCCCATTACGGATAACAAATTTGCAGCATTGAACAGCGCGGTCTGGTCAGGTGGTTCCTTTGTTTATGTTCCGCCGGGTATTAAAGTTGATTTACCTCTGCAAGCCTACTTCCGTTTGAATATCGCCAATATTGGGCAATTTGAGCGCTCCTTAATCATTGTGGATGAGGGAGCTCAAGTACATTATGTGGAAGGATGTACAGCGCCTACGTACACCACAGACTCGTTTCACAGTGGCGTGATTGAGATCGTCGTGAAGAGAGGGGCGCGATGCCGGTACACAACCATTCAGAATTGGTCGATAAACGTTTATAACTTAGTCACTCAACGTTCCATGGTGCACGAAGATGCCACCATGGAATGGGTAGATGCCAACCTGGGCAGCAAGCTTACGATGAAGTACCCTTCTTGCTATCTCGTAGGAAAGGGTGCTCATGGGGAGATCCTCTCCATGGCCTTCGCTGCGCAAGGACAGCATCAGGATACCGGTGGGAAAGCGATTCATGTCGCGCCCTATACTTCTAGTAAAATCACATCCAAATCCATCAGCAAGGGCGGAGGTCAGGCTTCCTATCGCGGACTCCTGAAGGTTTACAAAGGTGCTTATGGCTCTCGCTCCAGCGTTGTCTGTGATGCCTTGCTGCTCGATTCTCGCTCACGCTCAGATACCTATCCATCTATCGAGATCGATGAGGAAAATGTATCCATTGGTCATGAAGCCTCTGTTAGCAAGGTGGGAGAGCAACAACTATTTTATCTTATGAGCAGGGGTTTGAATGAGGAGGAAGCGACTACAATGGTGGTATCTGGCTTCATTGAGCCCTTAGTGAAGGAGCTGCCAATGGAGTACGCGGTAGAAATGAATCGATTGATCCAGCTTCAAATGGAAGGTTCCATTGGGTAATCCACCCAATCTCTTTCGTTTCAACCTTCCCAAAATCACTATTGGCAAATCAACGTCTTAAGGATAATCAAGATAAATGACTGATCGAACGGTACTTCGGAGGAGGAGTAAATCCAAGCCCAGCGTCGCAGCAGAGTTCCCTTTTCAGATGGGTGATGTACACGATATTTCGGCTGACTTGGGGGAACCTTCCTGGCTTCGAGCCCGGAGAGAAGAAGCGTGGAAGACCTATCATTCGCTTTCGATGCCCACAACACAGGATGAAGCTTGGAGACGGACAGATATTCGCAGTTTACCTGTCAATGGCATTTCGCTCAATCAATCTGATGGAACGGATGTATTAGCAGATCTCATGCAGCCTTTGACCAGCGAAACACAGGGTGCTTTATTGGTCCTTCAGCCCGGACATGCTCCTATCCTCCATGCAAATGAAACCCTCAATCATCAAGGTGTGGTTTTTGGTGATTGGTCAACATTGGTCAATCATCATCCAGAGTTACTGAAAAAATTCTTGGGATCTGTTGTATCCATTGAGGAAGGGAAATTTGCAGCAGCTGCAGCCGCCCTTGCAAAGGAGGCTTGCATTGTATATGTTCCGGATGGGGTGGAAACCCAAGCGCCTTTGCATTCTGTTCTATGGGCACCAGGAAAGGATGTAGCTTTCTTCAGCCGGGTTCTGGTTGTATTGGGTGCAGGGTCATCCCTGACTTATATCCACGAGACGGCTTCCCCAAATGCCATAGGAGGAAGCGCAGTCCACGCTGGGATTGTAGAGCTACGGGTTGGTGAGGCTGCTCATCTGAAATTCGTGGAACTTCAAAGCTGGGGAGATCATGTTTGGAATTTCACCCATGAACGAGCGCTAGTTGAGCGGGATGGCAGTTTGGATTGGATATTTGGCGCTGTCGGTAGCCATTTAACGAAAAATTTCTCTGAGCTCACCTTATCGGATCAGGGCGCAGAAGGTCGCATATCTGGTTTCTATTTTGCCGATGGAGACCAGCACCTGGATCACTATACCCAACAGAACCATCTGGCGCCCCACACCACAAGTGACTTACTCTACAAGGGGGCACTTCTAGACCGAAGTAGATCCGTCTGGCGAGGTATGATCTACGTTGCCCCAGGCGCTCAGAAAACAGATGGTTATCAGGCTAATCGGAATCTGATTCTCAGTGAAAAAGCGCGAGCTGATTCCATCCCAGGTCTAGAGATATTGGCGGATGATGTACGTTGCAGCCATGGTGCAACGGTGGGTCAGTTAGAGGAAGAACCGGTGTATTATATAATGTCACGCGGGCTGCCTCGCAAGCAGGCGGAGAGACTGGTTGTAGATGGTTTTTTCACCCCCATCATGGATCGAGTGCCATTTGAGGGGGTCCGCACAAGATTCGAGAAAATGATTGATGAGAAAATGACTCGAAACAGATAATGCAGCTACCCTTTTGCAGAGACTGGAGAAAGAAAGAGGAAGTTGTTATGACTGAAGTACGACCCCAAGCCAGAAGTGAAAGACACCAATTCGAGGTCGGAGACCGCGTTGAAGTTCTCTGCGATCATAATCGTGAGGATGCGCGTGTGCGTGATTGGTTAGATGGCATTGTCGTTCAGGCTGACTATAAAATGGTTGCGGTTCAATTTGTTGAAGATGTGTATCTGACAGGTGGTTGGATGGTCCCTGACCGGGTCTTATGGTGTCAACAAAATAGCAATGTCATTCGACCGGCTAAGAAGAGAAGACGGAAAAAATCCAGGAGCACAGCTCGCTAATTGGAGGTTATGAATGGCATCTGCCATCTCCAACACCGTGTTGGATATCGATAGAATCAGGGCTGAATTTCCCATCCTCCATAGAGAAACTCAACTCGGAGCGCCGATCATTTATCTTGATTCGGCAGCGACTTCCCAGAAGCCGCGGCAGGTCATCGATATCATGTCGCGCTACTATGAACAGCAGAATGCTAACATCCATAGGGGTATTCATCGATTAGCCGAAGAAGCTACACAATCTTTTGAAGAGGCGCGTAATAAAATTGCGCACTTTATCAACGCAAATTCGTCCAAAGAGGTTATCTTCACGCGTAATACCACGGAAGCCATTAACCTTGTTGCGTATAGTTGGGGAAGGGCCAATCTACAGGCGGGTGATATGCTTCTCCTGACTGAGATGGAGCATCATTCCAACCTTGTCCCATGGCAGATGTTAGCAGCTGAAAAAGATCTGCACTTAGAGTTTATACCCGTCACGGATGAGGGACTCTTAGATTGGACAGCGTTTGAGCATTTCCTCCTGAGAGAACCACGATTGGTGGCTTTCACACATATGTCGAATGTCTTAGGGACGATTAATCCAGCAGCAGAGATGGTTTCATTAGCCCATCAAGCTGGAGCTTTGGTTCTAATTGATGGCGCTCAATCCGCCCCTCACTTGAAGGTTGATATGCAAACGATCGGTGCAGATTTCTATGCCTTTTCTGCCCATAAGATGTGTGGACCGACCGGGATCGGGGTTCTATATGGACGGGAAAAATTGCTTGCTTCGATGCCACCTTTCCTGGGGGGTGGCGATATGATCAGGCGGGTCCATCTACGGAGTTTCACTCCTAATGAGCTTCCACATAAATTTGAAGCGGGTACACCGGCCATCGCAGAAGCCATTGGTCTTGGCGCGGCGGTAGATTTCTTGGAAAGCGTTGGTCTTGAGAAGATTCATCAGCATGAGCAGTTGATTGTCTCTTACGCATTGGAAAGGCTCGAGGAAATTCCCGGTGTGGTGGTTTATGGACCTAGACCTGAAAAGAAGGGCGGTGTTGTCTCTTTCAAATTAGACGGCGTCCATCCACATGATGTCGCTCAACTTCTGGATACCGTGGGTATCGCTGTTCGGGCAGGCCATCACTGTGCTATGCCCCTTCATGAGCGATTTCACCTGCCAGCGACCACCCGCGCCTCATTCTACTTGTATACAATGGAACAAGAGATCGATCGCCTTGTAGAAGGTTTGTACAAGGTGAAGGAAATATTCAGCTAGGATGCCTCCATGGATGACCTCTATCGTGAAGTGATCATTGATCGTTATAAGAATCCCCTCATGCGGGGAACACTTGACCCGCACGATTACTCCTATGAAGATGACAATCCACTTTGTGGTGATCGGATTCGGATTGACGTGCGTGTTGATTCTGAGAACAAGATCACAGAAGCAGCCTACAATGGAGAAGGCTGTGCGATCTCTCAAGCCTCAGCCGATCTTCTGGTTGAGTCGATTGTTGGTAAAAATCTGGATGAGGTGAAAGCACTTACAAAGGAAGATATCCTTGAGATGCTTGGGATCGAGTTAGGACCTGTACGTCTCAAATGCGCCCTTCTCTCATTGAAGGTCCTAAAAGCAAGTGTGTATGGGCTTGAAAATGTTGAAGAGGAGCTGACGTGAACTTTCACGCCATAAGCCATGATCTCCATCGAGAATGATCCAATCCTGAGTGAGTAGGATGTACAACTATAAAACATTCGAATCAGAAAAACTTGAGTATTTCCCGGTCGCCAGCCTGGATGAATTAAGGAGCGGTGAGCGGATCATTTTTGACATAGGGGACGAATCCATAGCATTGTTTAATGTCGCTGGAGAGTATTTTGCTATTGCGGATGTGTGCTCTCATGATGATGGTCCAGTGGCTGAAGGCGAACTCCTTGACCATGAGATCGAGTGTCCACGACACGGGGCCAGGTTTGACCTACGAACTGGGACAGCCTTAAGTCCCCCAGCTGTGGTAGATATCCCGGCCTATCCTGTCCGCATAGAGGGGGATCAGATTCTGATTGGGTTGCCTTTGGAGGATTGACAGCCCTTCCACGCTCGAAAATTCATCTCTTCTTCACCAAAACTCCTTCAGGATAGGATCCTTGGGTAACATTCATTGTTGAGAGGCTCCGTCGGGGCGGGTTTACATCGAGGATTGTTGTTGGGACGGTTCGCGAGCTGGATCAAGCAAAAGTTGAAACGTGAGATCGAATTGATCTTTGAAGGCCTGAACATCGTTCAGTGATTCGCGGTAACCTTCCCACACAATGCTCACTCAGGCAGAAACAAGATGCCTGAACTGATAAATTGAAATGGCAACGGCAAGTCAACCTTCTTCCGTAAGTTGTGATAGGATGGGCATCGCTTGATAACTTGATTGAAAATGGATCAGCAATTTTAAAAACGGGAAACAAGAACCTCATGGCTGTAAATCGATCCAATGATGATTGGAGAAGAGATTTAATAAAATCAGGGCAGGCACAAGAGGCTGCGTTGGCTGATTTAAGGGGGATTATAACAAGAGGCTTGCCTTACGCGCTTTCAAAGTGGCTCTCTCCTTCCGACCCTCAATTTGACGCATTGGTGGAGGAGACAGCGCAGGAGACTTTAGTCAGGGTGCTCTCTCATCTGGATACTTTTGAAGGAAGGAGTAAATTCACCACCTGGGTCCATAAAATTGCTGTTCGGATTGCTATTACAGAACTGCGTCGAAAGCGCTGGAAGGATACCTCCCTGGATGATCTCCTTGCAGAGGATGGCGCCATGGTAGGATTGGATCTCTTGGCAGTACCCGGACCTGGTCCCGAAGATACGACAGAGCAATCGGAGCTATTGGATCAGGTAAGAAGGATCATTGCAGAAGAGCTTACAGAAAAGCAGCGCAATGCGATCGTTGCCATCCTCATCCATGGGATGCCTGTTGACGAAGTGGCCGATCGAATGGAGATGAGGCGCAACGCGCTTTACAAACTTCTGCACGATGCACGTCTTCGATTGAAGCAGCGTATGGATGAGAGGGGATTAAATCCCAAAGATGTGCTGGCTTCTTTCGAAGCCTGGTAAGAATTAAAGGATTCGATGCGTCCTATACCAAGGGAATGGTGAACGATGACGAATTCAGATCAATGGATCAAAGGCATCCTGGACATCCTTACAAAGACCCACGACCAAGAGATGGATTGTGATGAGGTCTATGAATTACTGGATCAGTTTGTAGAAGCCAAGGTTCGGGGTGAGGATATTTCAGAAGCAATGCCATTGATTTTACGTCACTTGGATCTCTGTCGAGATTGCCTTGAAGAGTATGAAGCCTTACTCCGGGTGATCGAAGCAGAAGAAGATATTAAA
>MGNI01000117.1:0-4506 GCA_001795115.1 Chloroflexi bacterium RBG_16_48_8
CCAACCGAAGGAAGCTGGCGCCCCATAAGGAAAGCATATCTGAGACGGTCTCGATCTGAGGTCAGGCTCTTCGTTGGGAATGCTTTGCTTATGTACTTCTCTGGGTCAAAATCGACAGGGCACGAGTGAAATGTCAATACCATCCTATCTTTTTGTCAGATGAGTGATCTGGCGAAAGATTATGATCCAAATGTGAAGTTTGTGGATCTAGATCCCTCCTAATGCTATTCCTATGTATAATGGCTGCGCCATGTATTATCGTTATCGCGAAAAATTACGAAATAGATTTTGGGCAATAGCGATTCTCTGCGTTGCAGTACTTCTTGTTTTTCTAGGGGCACCTCGAATTAAGGATATACAACCGACACCTGGCTCAGTTATGGTGCCCTCCACGGCTTCCATCCGCATTTTTTTTAATCAACCCATGGATCGAGTATCTGTTGAAACCAGACTGGATATTGACCCCCCCTCAGCGGGACGCTATGTCTGGGAGGGCAATTCTCTCCATTTCATACCTGACATATCCTGGCCTCGGGGACAAGAGGTGACAATCCATCTTGCAGCTGGGTCGAGGTCGAGTTATTTTCTGCCCTTGTTAAAGAGTCATCATTGGTCCTTTCAAGTGGATGTTCCACGTGTCCTATTCCTGGCTTCCGATGCAAATGGATCCATTCTTGAGTTTCAAAGTATAGATCATGAGGAGAGGACTCTGCTTGTTCCATCACCTACTGAAATCCTCGATTTCAGGGTAAGCCCAGATGGAACATTGGTATCGTACTCCGTAATGCGTCAAGATGGAGGATCGGATCTGAGAGCGATCGATCTGGTCAGTGAAGAGGATCTTTTAGTCTATAAGTGTCCATATCCGATGCGATGTCAGAATCCTCATCTGTCACCAGATAATGATTTGATGGTATTTGAACGGATAGAACTACAAGCCGGAGTAGGGGGGAAATGGCTAGAAGGTTTTTCGCAAGTCATGAGTATCAAGCTGACGGAAGGCTCTCAAGCCATGCGCGTGGGATCAATCAACCACGCCCATTCCGATCCTCACTGGTCTTCTCAGGGAAAACTGGCCTACTACGATGAAACATCCAAGGAGATATTCCTTGTAGATCTCAAAATTCAATCGGAACCAACTGAGCTGTATTCTATCCCAAGTGAATTGGGAATGGTTGGAAGTTGGTCCCCTGATGGAGATTTTTTTATTTTTCCCGATGTGGTCATTCTGGACGAGACTTTTCAGAGGAATGAGGTCACAGGAGACGAATTTTCACAGTTCTATAGTCATATCTTCCGGCTGAACTTAAGCACAGGATTGGTGTTCGATCTGAGTGGTACAGACTTCGGTTTGGTAGAGGATGCCTTCCCGGTCTATTCCCCCAATGGTTTCTGGATTGCCTTTACGCGAAAATATCTTGATGAAGATCGTTGGTCGCCGGGTCGTCAACTATGGCTGATGCGATCGGATGGCACAGAGGCCAAACAAATTACACAAGATCCTGAATATAACCACTTTTCCATTTCCTGGAGCCCAGATTCAACTCTCCTCTCTTTTGTGCGCATCGATCAGAATAACCTGACCCGACCTCCTGAGATTTGGCTTTATGATTTAGAGAAGAATAAACTAGTACTTCTTGTTTCATCGGGGTATTTGCCTCAGTGGGTACCGTAATTGCTCTCACTGAAAGAATTCGCGGCATCGACCTCCATTCACGAAGAGCCAGGAGGGAAATCCGGCATCCTAGGTAAGAAGGGGTTATTCACTTTGTTTGGGAAGCTTCAATCGTACCCCATAGGAGGTCAACCATGGCGAGTCCGTTCATGTTGCCCTTAGAGGCATCTGATGGGAATCCCCTTGTTCATAAATTTCATCGGCAAGATGAAGATCCATCCGGATTACTAATAACGCTGCCAGGCAATCATTATGGAGTGGATGGACAACTGCTTTACTATCCCAGTGAACTTCTCTTGGAAGCCGGATGGGACACGCTTGCCTTGACCTACGGATTTCAATCAGCCGCGATCGAATTCAGCCATGAAGCAATGCCAGGAATCCTTCAGGAATGCCAAGGCGCAATGCAGCTTGTCCTTTCCGAGCGGGATTATCCATCCATAGGTTTGGTAGGGAAGTCCTTGGGTTCCTTTGTTATTGCTCAATTATGTAGCTGTGAGGAGGGCCTTGAGAATGCGAGATGTGTATATCTGACACCTCCCATAGGCACATCTTTCTTCGATATGTTCTTCCTCCAAACCACTCAACCAGCCCATCTGGCAATTGGGACCAAAGACCGTTTCTACAATTCACAAGCTCTGGCAGAGCTCCAGGCTAAGCGTGCTTTTTGTTTGACCCTAATTCAGGGGGCGGACCACAGCATGAATGTGGCGGGGGATCTCGCGGCTTCGATCGATGCTGTCCGTACTGTCGCCCAAAATGCGGTTGATTTTCTTTTGATGAATCAGGAATCGGGGAAAAGGAATCAGTTGATAAGGTAACAAGTAAATAAGGTATTAAGTAAAAAGGACAACTTTACAGGAACTTGTTGGCCTATCAACGCTTTGACTGATTGGCTGATCCCTGATCCCTGCTTTTGCGATCTTCTTCCCCAAAATCCCCCATCTCTAACTCCAATGCTTTCAGCAGATCATAGCGCTGAAGGATCACACCAGCATTAGGGATTCCTGCACCTAACGAAACCTTTTCAAGGGCAAGGATGCTTCGATCAGCCAGAATCCTGATAGATGAAGATAATCCAAAGGGAGAGACAGCTCCTGGAGCGTAACCTGTAACCTCCCGGACTTGCTCTGAGGTGGCTGTCGTTATCCGAGAGACACCTAGATGGCGGCGCAATTTTGGCCAACTAACCTTCTTTGGTCCAGACATCAACACTAATACGTAGGACTTCTCCTCGCAGCGGAAAAGAAGGGTTCGGACGATTTGCGATGGGTCAAGCCCACGTTCTTCAGCCGCTTGCTGGAGAGATTGCAAAGGACGCGCATGAATATGCAGCTTGTATGGGATGCCCAATTCTTCCAAGGCCTGGGTTACGGGTGTTATGGTCGTCATGAGTAATATTGTATCTTAGAAAAAGTTGACCGATCGACGTATCAAATTATTAACTGATCCCTCCCCCCTATTTCCCATTTCCACCTTCTGCTATAATTCAGAAGCCGCTTGGATCGGGCTTCGACCGAGACGGTGTTATCCATCGCCGTCCCGCCCAATCGCCCGGGCGGGTTCGTTTTCTAATGCCTCTTGGCATCTCACTCAATGAAGGAGACAGCCGTGTCCTCACCTACATCCTCAACGGAGAGAAAGAAAGTAACCACACATACCTTCCGCAGTAAAAAGACGCAAGATGAAAGTATCACTATGCTCACGGCCTATGACTATCCCACCGCACTTGCGGTCGACCTGGCCGAGATCGATTCGATTCTGGTGGGGGATTCCTTGGGGATGGTGGTCCTTGGATATGAGACCACGCTTCCTGTGACAATGGAGGATATGATCCATCATTGTAAAGCTGTTGCCCGGGGCGCGAAGGTTGCCCTCTTGGTTGGAGACATGCCCTTTATGTCCTATCAGGCTTCTGTGGATGAAGCTGTACGTAATGCAGGTCGATTTCTGCAGGAGGCCGGTATGGATGCAGTGAAGTTGGAGGGGGGAAGGGAGCGGAGAACTGTGGTGGAGGCGATCGTCGGAGCAGGCATTCCCGTTATGGGGCATTTGGGTTTGACACCACAATCTGTGCATCAATTGGGCGGATATCGGGCACAAGGCAAAAACGCACCAGCCGCCAAACGTTTGCTCGAGGATGCTATCATCCTGCAGGAAGCCGGCTGCTTCTCGATTGTCCTTGAGACAATCCCAACCCAGTTGGCGCAGTATATTTCCGAGAAGCTTGAAATTCCCACGATCGGGATCGGTGCGGGAGCTGGTTGTGATGGTCAGGTATTGGTCACACACGATCTCCTTGGTCTCTTTGATCGCTTCACACCCCGATTTGTAAAGAAATACGCCAATTTGCATGCAGAGATGGTACATGCTTTAAGACAATATAAGGTGGATGTGGAAAACGGTCATTTCCCATCTCAAGAGCATAGTTTTGAAATGTCCCATGATGATTGGGATGCATTTCTGGGAAGTGTGAAGTCGGAGTGAGGCATTCTCTATTCAAGTGTATTTTCAATTAAATGTGAATGAGAGTGCTTTGCCCGTATCACGAGGTTGGATAAAGCATGAAGGATGAGCGCGTTCTCGTTGTTGGGACAGGTGCGATGGCATGCTTGTTCGCAGCCCGTCTGGCTCCTCTGGTGGATGTGACCATGTTGGGGAATTGGCAGGAAGGGATTCAAGCTCTTCGCGAGCGTGGTGTCCGAATCATTGAAAGCGACGGGACCGAACGTAGGTTCTCTGTTAAGATCACCGATAATCCTACAGAATGTTCTAGCGCGCGGGATGCTCTTGTGTTGGTCAAATCCTGGCAGACGGCACGGGCAGCAGAT
>MGNI01000117.1:4519-5922 GCA_001795115.1 Chloroflexi bacterium RBG_16_48_8
AAATGGCATCGCATTGACATTACAAAACGGCATGGGAAATCTGGAAACGCTCCAGAAAAAACTCGGAAGAGAACGGGCAGCCTTGGGTGTCACCACAACTGGAGCAACTTTGGTAGAGCCAGGTCTTGTACGTGTGGGGGGGATGGGACCAACGCACATTGTCCCATGTGAGCGTTTGGATCGGATGGTTCATTGGCTTCGTCAAGTTGGTTTTACGATCGAAGAATCGAACGATCTCGAGAGCTTGGTTTGGGGGAAGCTTATTGTCAATGCGGGGATCAACCCATTATCCGCCCTATTGCGTGTACCCAATGGAGAGCTGCTTGAGAGAAAAGATGCCATTTGGTTGATGTACGCTGCCGCAAGGGAGGTCGCCGCGGTTGCGAATGCAAAAGGGGTGAGTCTGCCTTTTGACGAGCCAGAGTTGGAAATTGTGAATGTGGCTCATCATACCGCAAGAAATCATTCCTCCATGTACCAAGACATCTTGCGCGGTGCCCCAACCGAAATAGACGCCATCTGTGGTGCGATTGTTGAAGAAGGTTCTAAGCTTGGAGTTCCTACCCCCATAAACGAAACCTTTTGGCATCTAATACGGGCGATTGTGCCAAGAGACAAGGAAATAGAAGGATGAAAACTGTAAAACGGATTGAGGCCTTACGCAGCATTAGAGCTGATCTGAAGGATCCTCTCGGATTCGTTCCAACCATGGGTTATCTTCACGAGGGACATCTATCCTTGGTTCGGCTTGCCAAAATGGATTGTGAAAGTGTAGCAGTGAGCATTTTTGTTAACCCCACTCAATTCAATCCTTCTGAAGATCTGGAACACTATCCCAAGGATCTCAAAAGGGATCTAGATTTGCTGGAGAAGGAGGGGGTTGATCTGGTCTGGAACCCGACAGATGAGGAGATGTACCCAACTGATTTCCAGACTTGGGTAACAGTGGAAGAGCTCACCAAACAACTGGAGGGACTTCAGAGACCTGGGCATTTCCGTGGGGTGACAACCGCGGTTGCGAAATTGTTTAATGCAGTGCAACCCCAAAAAGCATATTTTGGTCAGAAGGATGCACAGCAAGCTATTGTCATAAAACGAATGGTGCAGGATCTAGCTATACCGATTGAGATCATTATCTGCCCGACTGTAAGAGAACCGGATGGATTGGCGATGTCCAGCCGCAATAGCTATCTCAATGCGAAGGAACGAGAAGCTGCTACGGTTCTTTATCGTGCCCTGGTCGAAGCTCGGAGAGCCTTTGAGGATGGAGAGCATAACGCAGATGCGCTTCGCATGAGGATGTTGTCAATAGTGGATGAGGAACCTTTAGCCCGGACTCAGTACGTTTCCGTGGCTGATCTGGATACTCTGAAGGAGTTAGAAGGGTCCATCACAAAAGCGCT
>MGNI01000117.1:5931-7175 GCA_001795115.1 Chloroflexi bacterium RBG_16_48_8
ATTGGTGAAACGAGGTTGATTGATAATGTTGTGGTAGGTGAATAGGGAACAGAAAACAGGGATCAGGAAACAGGGATCAGGAATCGGCGATCACTTATGAGTCAATGGGTCGATAAGTCAACAAGTCAATAGGTATGAGATCCCTTTTCGAAAACCTTATGGACCTGTCAACTTGTTGACTTATAAGCTGATTATCTTTTCGACTGATTACTACTCCCTACCCCCTGATTACTTTGCTCTTTCGAGAGGTGAACCATGCTCCTTACGATTGACATCGGCAATACCAATATCACGTTAGGACTCTATCAGGGCGAAAAGCTAAGTTCCGCATGGCGCCTGGCGACAGTCCATGACCGCATGCCGGATGAATATGGACTGCAATTGTTGGGACTCATGCAGCAAGCGGGCTGTGCCATTGAACAGATTGAGGCAAGTGCTTTAGCCTCTGTGGTTCCACCGTTGACTGGGACTTTCCTGCAAGCATGTGACAAATATCTGCATCAGAAACCGCTGGTCGTTGATGCGGGGGTGAGAACAGGTCTCCGCATCCGTTATGAAGATCCTAAGAATGCCTTGGGAGCGGATCGCGTGGTGGATGCAGTAGCCGTTCAGCACCATTATGGGGTGCCAGCTTGTGTTGTTGATTTTGGGACAGCAACCACCTTCGATGCAATCTCCGCAGATGGGGAATATCTGGGAGGTGCTATCGCGCCTGGAATTATCATTGCAGCTGATGCGCTTTTTCAGCGCACAGCCAAGCTTCCTCGGGTTGAACTGCAGCGTCCCCCTTCAGTGATAGGTTCAAATACGGTCCGGGCCATACAATCTGGTCTGATCTTTGGGTATGTGGGTTTGGTGGAAGGGATGGTGGCACGATTTCGTCAGGAATTGGGGGAGGATATGAAGGTGATTGGGACGGGCGGTCTAGCAGAACTGATCGCTTCTGAGACGGATGTTATCCAATACTTGGCACCTTGGCTCACGCTGGAGGGTCTCCGTTTGGTTTGGGAAATGAATCGGGTCGTGAATTAACGCTCATCACAAGGGTTGAGTGCATTTTAAAGCGAGCAACCCGCATCCTGTCCAGCAATTTCCAAAAAGCTCGGGGCACAATATGCTGTGCCCCGAATTTTTCCTGCTTCCTGGCAGTGATTCACGCCTCCTGGCCGAAAACATCCACATCTTCCTCCTGCGCCACGCGACGACCCTCATCTACCTTGACATTCGCCAAAAGTATTCCACCC
>MGNI01000117.1:7194-8946 GCA_001795115.1 Chloroflexi bacterium RBG_16_48_8
GGCTCAATATGGCTGGTCTACTGCTGGCAAAGGCCGCGGCCGCGGCTGCGAAAAGGATCGGTCCTAGAATAGCTGAGAACTTCTCCATGACGCCAAAAAGACCAAAAAACTCGCCGCTCTTGGCTGCGGGGGACATGCTGGAATACAGGCTGCGACTGAGTGCTTGGCTGCCGCCTTGCACAATGGCAACCATCCAGGCCAAGAACCAGAATTCAATGGTCGAGTTCAGGAAGTACCCCCAGATGGCAATGATAGTGTAGGTCAACAGTGCCAGCAGAACGCTGCGTTTGGTGTCCAGCGTGGCTGCCAAGGAGGAGAATAACTTGCGCCCAAGCAGCCATGCAAACATTAAGCCTACGATCTCAACCAGGATAATCAAGCCAAGGATATAGAAGAGGTTCGATTGCCGCGTTGGAGGCAGGATCTGAATTTTGGCAATGCCCATCACATTGCCAGTACTCTTTGGGTTTTTCTCCCCGGTATTGATCATTACCAGGGTGTGTTCCCCTGGGTTTTCATCGGTTAGGGTCGCAGAAAGCACACCATATCGTGGCTTTGGACTATAGGCGTCGATGAGATAGGGATCATCCTGGTCATCCAGGTAGGGAGCGCCATCAAGTTCCACGGCTAATATTCCATGATCTGGTCCAGTGCTATACTCAAATTCAACCTGTCGTCCGTTAAAACGCACTGTGCAAGAGGAAGCTGGTTGGGACAGGAGTGCATGTTGAATATTTTCAACATCGTCCCCGAACAAGCGGTTGATGAAGTGGAAGAAAGCGCCACCGCTGGCCTTTCTCGCCGAAACATCCGAAATTTCTGGGGTTCCTTCAAATTTAATACCGGGATCTCCCACCAGGTAAATCCCTTCACCCACCGATTCGGCTGAAGCTTCATAAGCTGAGGGTGGGGCACCCGTGACATCCGCTGGCAAGACCTGAAAGCCGTAAATGCCAACGAAGGGGAGAGTGACGAGGTTGAAGATGACAAAAGCCAAGAAGAAAGATCTTCGAGTTTCACTGGGGTTGGGAATCCGACCGAAGATCAGGCTGAAGGGGATCCCGACAAATTGGACCAGTAGGAGAGCCAGTGTAAGTTCAACGGCGCCAAAACCCAGTTCGGTGCCATAGATCACGGCTACACCAATGATCGTGCCAATACCATCGTTGTAGATCAAGAACGCAAGCAGGAATTTGAACAGCTCTCGGTATTGCCTTATATCTCGCAGTGTTTCTCTTAATCGATTAAAGCTGGCGGAGAGCACGGTTTGACCTGGTACCAATGAGACTGTTGCTGTGGAGGGCTCTGGCACACGGCGTAGAAGCGGAATGGAGAAAATGGCCCACCAGAGAGCTACGCTCAGGAAAGAAAGTCGCGATCCTGGCCCTCCTCCAAGGAATTGAATCATAGCAACATTAATGGCCAGAAGGAGACCGCCTCCTAAATATCCCATGGCATAGCCGCGAGTGGATACGCTATCTCGATCCTTTTCACGAGCGACATGGGGTAGAAGCGCATCGTAGAAGACGTTTGCAGCGGTAAAACCAATCCGTCCAAGGATGAAGAGAATAGAAGCAAGCACCCAATCACCCGTATTGATGAGCACCATCAACCCGGTGGCGATCACACCCAACCCCATGAATATGCTCAAAAAGGGTTTCTTATTGCGTTGGATGTCGGAAATTGTGCCCAGGATGGGTGAGAAAATGGCAACGATGAAGAGCGAGATGCTGAGGCCCAGGCTCCATAAGG
>MGNI01000117.1:8983-9331 GCA_001795115.1 Chloroflexi bacterium RBG_16_48_8
CACATCGCTGTAATAGATGGGCAGAATTGCAGCCAGGATGGTCGTGGCGAAGGCTGAATTAGCCCAGTCATACATCGTCCAGGCTCGAATACGGCGCTGATATTCAGCCTCGCTAATGCCCTGGTATGCGCTTGTGGAAGTTGCAGCCATCTTTAACTCCTTATGGTTTTTATCATGGTAGGCCAGGTGGATGTTTCAATCAGGATATCGGGATATCAGGAATCAGGGATCAGTAATCAGGTAATTGTCGATATGATAACAAGTCAATGAGTAATGAATACAAGGGCTTGATCACATAACCTTGTCTGTAGATCCAAATGCCTTCTTTTTGCCTTATCGACTCATTAC
>MGNI01000117.1:9379-12598 GCA_001795115.1 Chloroflexi bacterium RBG_16_48_8
GTTACCTGAACCAGATTACATCACAGTTTTCACAAAGTACCGCATATTCAATGGCTCGCCAGTGGCGGTTTCTATATGCTTGGCCCAATCCTCTTTCGCCCCTTGACGCAGGACACGTTCCACCAGCCATTCCCCAGCCTGCCTCTTCCCAACCAGGCCGCCAACTTCTTGCTGAAGATAAAAGCGGAGCTGAGCAGTCATCAAGTGACCTAGTTCGTAGTTTTGATAATAAACTGGAAACAACGCGATGTGAATCTTCGAAGCCCAATCTGGAGCGTTGCGACCTTGGGGGCGATGCAGGAACTGGAAATGTTCTACTAAATCCCACCAGAGCGTATTTAGATCCTGTTCGGGATCGGCATAAAATTCCCGTTCGAAGTTGGTTATCACCAGACACCAGCGTGTGAAAGTCAGACCTCCAGCACGTTCTCTTGCTGCAGCAATTTGAGCGATGAGGTCTGCTTGAGCTTCGGGTACTCTTAGGATTTGGGATAACCAATCCCGATCGTTGGTCAAGGATCCCATCAGAAGTGCGACCGCTTCTGTTGAAAGAGAGTGAGAGGGGATTCGCAGGAGCCAAGGTAAATGGCGATCGATATATTTATTGTAAATAGCATGGCCTAATTCGTGCAGAAGGGTCGTATTCCAACAGTGGTTGGGCTCCAGGTTGTTGAGGGTTCGAATATCTCCCTCGCGATCAAGATCAAGGCTGAAGGCATATTGATCTTTCCCAGGTCGAGGGTAAAGATCCGATCGCTCAAGGATATCGCGCACTTCAATACCGATGCCGTCATACGTGATTGTGGCAATCACAGTGGGGTTTTTTTCAGCGAAGTACTCATCCATGTCCAAGTCATAGATCTCTGGGGGGGATTGGAAGAAGGGATCGCCATAATGCCATGGATAGAGTTCTTTCTCGGTGATACCAAATCGTTCTGCCCTGGCGTGGTCGATCTCTGCTTTGAGTTGCTTGAAAGGTTCCGAGGTGACCTCTTCCAATTCTAAGAATAATCTCGCGAGATGATCCTCCTCAATTTCGTTCAACACCAGGGATTTTTGGAAGAAATCGCGATACCCTTGTTTCCGTGCGGCTTGATTCCGTACTTTAGCTAATTCTCGAATGATCTCCGCAACCTCCGGACCAATCTGCTTGCTGGCTTCCCAGGCTTGATGAACCTTGTCTGAGTTATCACTTTTGGCCAGGATCTTTGCTAAATCGTTGTTGCTCAACGATTCACCCTCTATTTGGGCCCGATAGTTGGTATAAGCCTGGCGAATCTCTTTCTCCAATTGTGTGGTCTTATCTATGGTTTCCTCGTCTTGTTGAGATTTAGCTGCAGACAGGTAAATCAGTTGGATCTGACGGGCATCTTGAGGCTCTTCTGCCATGCCTTCTTCTAGGAATTGTTTTGCAGCGGTGAAACGATCCATGTCTGCCCAAAAGCGTAGGACAGCGGCTTGGGATTTCTTTGCGCGTTCATTGGCTTCGGGCGTCCCGGTTGTAGCAGCTTCCCAGATGGCATGGGTTTCGTTGATATGGAGGGGTTTTAATTCAGTTTCCACATCTTGGATGAAGGTTCGCAGCGCTTGACTCATTAGCATAATTCTCCTTCGGGAGGGAAGATGGAAGTAGTATAGCATCGACTTTCTGGAGGGATAAAGTTCCTGAGCAAGGTTAGGGAGAGATCCGTACGGAGAGGGACTTCTTGGTTATCCATACAAAGGGACTTTGCACAGGATGACGGGGTAAGGCAAAATTGATTGGTTGTTTGCCATCGCAACTTTCACCTCGGGAGGCAACAGTACAACATTTCTGGGATGCACCCTTATCCTCCTTCGCTTGACCTGGACTGGATTTGTGGTGAGAATGATAGTGTTCTTGAGGTGCAATCTTTGCTTGATCCTGAACTTATCCTCGATTTTTGTGAGGCCTCGTTAGCGATCCTCACGAATCAGGAATGGAGGAATTGACATGAATCTCATTCAGCAGATCCCATTGCTTCATGAGCGCCGTATTCTCTTGGGGGTATCGGGTTCAATCGCGGCTTACAAGGCAGCTGACCTGGCTTCCAAACTTACTCAAGCTGGAGCCCTCGTCGATGTGATTCTTTCCGATGCCGCACAGGAATTTGTCTCACCGATAACTTTCCAGTCTGTAACCGGGAGGAATGTCTATACCGATGTTGAGTTGTGGGCTTCCGAGGGACACATTTTGCATGTTGGTCTGGCTGAGAATGCAGAATTGTTCATCATCGCCCCAGTGACTGCCAACACCATCGGCAAACTGGCTCACGGATTGGCGGATTCTCTTCTCACTCTCACAGCTCTTGCTGTAAAATGCCCACTTTTATTGGCACCTGCGATGGACGCTCATATGTTTGAGAATCCTGCTGTACAAGACAACTTAGCATTATTACGTCAACGTGGAGTGTTTGTGGTGGAGCCAGCAGAGGGAAGGATGGCGTCTGGATTGGTTGGAAAAGGGCGTTTGGTTGAGACATGGGAGCTTATCGGCCACATCCGTAGGCAATTCGGAAGAAGGGGTCCCTTAGCTGGGCTTCTCTTTGTCGTTACAGCAGGAGGCACACAGGAACCCATTGATGCTGTGAGAGCCATCACCAATCGCTCCTCTGGAAAGCAAGGCTTCGCTCTAGCCCAAGCTGCATTGGACCGCGGGGCGGAAGTGGTCCTGATAGCGGGACCATCCCATTTACAGACTCCTATCGGTGCAAAGCGGATCGATGTGCGTACTGCCGCTGAGATGCGCGATGCGGTTCTCAATGAGGTGGACAAAGCTGATGTACTTCTGATGGCTGCAGCCGTGGCTGATTTTCGGGCGACACAGACGTCGCCAGAAAAGATCAAGCGGAGCAAAGGTGTTCCACAGATTCAGCTTGAGCCTACAGATGATATTCTGGCACTCGTAGCCAACAACAGAAGAACAAAAGGATGGCCTCGGTTAATGATTGGTTTTGCCGCTGAGAGCGAAGATCTTATCACCAATGCCCGAGCGAAGTTATTAGAGAGAGACCTTGCCTTGATCGTTGCCAACGATATCACGGCCCATGATGCAGGTTTTGATGTGGAAACGAATCAAGTGACATTGATTGATGCCGAAGGCGGCGTTCAGGAACTCCCCCTTATGACAAAGGTGGAAGTTGCAGAAAGTGTGTTTCAGAGAATCTTGCGACTGCTTGAGTTGTCGGAATGATGGCGATA
>MGNI01000117.1:12608-15987 GCA_001795115.1 Chloroflexi bacterium RBG_16_48_8
ATCAGGATCAAGGAGCGGGAATCAGGGAAAGGTAACGACGGAGATGAGATGAATTCAGATGTGCGCGGCAACCTCTACTTGGGCACCCAGGGTTTCACCTTTGATGATTGGGTTGGCCCTTTCTATCCAGTTGGAACACCTAAGAAGACTTATTTGGAGGAATATACGAAGCATTTTCCGACGGTTGAAATTGATTCGACATTCTATGGAGTGCCCAAAGGCACCACGATCCAGAGCTGGAAGGAACGTACCCCAGAGGAATTCCTCTTCGCAGCAAAATTTCCGCGCCTCATCACGCATGATAAAAAACTCGATGGAGCCCAAGGGGATGCTGAATATTTTGTCAGTACGATGCAGGCCTTAGAGAGGAAGCTTGCCGTCCTCACGCTACAGTTTGCGTATGACTTCACACCTGAATTTTTCGATCGATTAGATGATTTCCTGAGGACGTTACCGCAGGGTCCACGCTATGCCGTGGAAGTACGTAATCGTCAATGGCTCAATCCGAATTTTGGGGAAATGCTCTCCAATCATAATGTTGCTCTCGTCCTACAGGACCTGAATTATATGCCCAAGATGGATTGGATCACCGCGGATTTCACCGTCATCCGCTGGTTGGGCCGCAGAAAGGATATCCAAAAGTTTGACCACATTCAAATCGATCGTACTGATGTGCTTCAGTCCTGGGCGGAAAAAGTCCATCTTTTCTTGGAGCAGGGATTTGATGTGTACGGTTATTTCAACAATCATTTCGCAGGTCATAGTCCAGCGAGCGTGCGTCAATTTGCCGAGATCATGGGAGTAGAGATCAAACCTGCAGGAGGCGCCCAAAATACGTCTACGCAATTGAGCCTGGATGTGGGAAATGAGTGAAATGAGTGTGCTTGCCCGAAAACTCCCTGAAGTCCCTGATCCAGATAAGGTGATCCAGGTTATTGAGGAAACCTTCGTCAGCCTCGGTGGTAATCCGGATTATTTAGCAGGGATGCAGACAGCCGTTCCTGGGGCGGGGAAGCTTTTTGGTGTGAAAGTGCCTTTACTGCGCAAGTTGTGCAAAGAGGTGATCCAACAATACAAGAAGGAGAAGGAGGGCATTGCCAAGATAGCCGAAGAGTGTTGGTCCAGAGGAAGCCGCGAGCATCAACTTGTGGCATTATTTATATTTGCAGAGATCAAACTGAGTCCATCAGAACGGTGGGCAATAGGCGTGAGATACCTTCCCGATGTTGGCAATTGGGAGAGTTGTGATCAACTCTGTATGGCTTTGCTTGGCCAGGCGTTGGCAGAAGAACCCCGATTCATGGATCCCCTTGAAACTTGGCTAAAGGATCCCAATCCTTGGGTGCGAAGGGCAGCATTGGTTGCTCCGGTTTACCTTCGACGTGCAAAGTACCCTCCAGAATTGGCCGAGGAATTGGATCGGCGAACCCTGGCGATGGCGTCCGCATTGCTTAAGGATGAGGAGAAATACATTCGAAAGGCGGTAGATTGGACGATACGAGAAGTCATTGAGCGCCATTACCATCTAGGTTTGGAATGGTTGAGAACGGAGGCAAGATTGAATCCTTCCAAGATCTCACGATCAACACTAAGGCTCGCTTCTAAAAAACTTTCTGATAAGGACCAGGAGGATCTATTATCTTTACTCGAGGAATGAGGATTCAATGGGATTTTCTAATGTGGTTTTCATCATGCAAGCCCTGCATGGAAGAGGAAAAACCATGAGACCATGCACTTGAGGTTATCCTTTTTGATCCGTTGATAGTCCTTAATTCATCCTGAAAGGTTGCCATGGAATCGTTAGACGGAATGGATCGTTAATCTCTGGTGATTTTGCCCTTTTGAGTGTGGTGCCAATATTGAAATATTTCACTGCTGGGTTCCCACCATCTCCCATTTATCCCCCACACCTCTGCCACCCACCGAATCGATTGGGCCCACCTCGACCCCAGAACCGACATCTACACCCACGTAGGCGGGCTTTGATACCTTCCCTGAAGATGCATATCCCCTTACAGGTCTGGTGGTTGAAGCCTCAAACAACTTAGAACATCACCCCTTTCCATTCTTCGTTTTTCCGGCTCTAACGGACATCCCATCCCCTCTAAACCTGACATCTCCTGGATTGAGATTGTGAATTTTTAGCCTGGAAATGTCTTTCTGATATTTTGTCCTAATGCCTCTATGAGCTACAATGGTTATGAAGGTATCGCCGGGAAGAAAGAAGCAGCTAAAGGAGGGAATGATGCCAATCTATATTATGCTCAGTAATATCACGGATGAAGGCGCAGAGAAGATTAAAAAGGATCCAAATCGGATCAAAGAGGTCAACGAGGAGATCGAGAGGTTGGGGGTGAAGGTTCTTTCACAGTACGCCACACTTGGTCCCTACGACTTCGTTAATGTTGTCGAGGCCGAGGATAACATCGCAGTGGCTCGTGTCTCTGCTGAGCTGGCCTCACGTGGAACGATTAAAATCACCACCTTACCGGCAATTGAGGTGGATGAGTTTATCAACGCATTCGGTTAGGAATCGAATGGATCCGATTACTGGGCAATACAACAGAAGGCGGTGATCGCGAAACACATGCGGTCACCGCAAATCTCTCGCGCATCTAACCCAAAAGAGCTCTCTTTCCATCCCACCCATTGACCCAACAAGTGAATGAGAGAGCAGAGAAGATTGTTCATCCAGAGGTGCTAACATGGAACTTCACGCGATATCGATCGAGAAACCTGAGGGGACGAATTTTATCCTAGGTCAATCCCATTTCATAAAAACCATTGAGGATGTTCACGAAGCTTTGGTCGGGGCAGTGCCTGGTATCGAATTTGGGTTGGCTTTCTGTGAAGCTTCCGGTCCGTCGCTGATCCGGTATAGCGGAACATCGGATGAAATGATCGAATTGGCTAAGAAAAACGCCCTAAACCTTTCCGCAGGGCATACTTTCATCATTTTTTTGGGCAACGTTTTTCCGATCAATGTGCTCAATGCCGTCAAATTGGTTCCCGAGGTATGCCACATTTTTTGTGCCACTGCTAATCCTGTACAGGTCATCCTGGCTGAAACCGAACAAGGACGGGGGGTGTTAGGCGTGATCGATGGCGAGAAGAGCAAGGGAGTTGAAAGTGACGAAGATATCCATGAACGGCTCGCGCTTTTACGGAGATTTGGATATAAACTGGGATAAGAGGATCAAAATTTAACGATCCTAACCCGGAAGAAAAGGGGAGGGCTTATGGGTTTGCAAAACGCCATCACGGATGTTCCAGGTATTCGGGTAGGACATGCCCATGACGGGGAGGCTATGACGGGATGCACAGTGGTGCTCAGCGAAAAGGGTGCAGTCGGGGGTGTTGATCAAAGGGGCGGGGCTCC
>MGNI01000117.1:16026-17162 GCA_001795115.1 Chloroflexi bacterium RBG_16_48_8
GTTCACGCGGTTGTGCTGTCTGGCGGGTCAGCCTTTGGGTTGGACAGCGCCACAGGTGTTGTACGGTATCTGGAGGAAAAAGGAGTGGGTTTCGATGTTCGTGTGGCCAAGGTGCCCATCGTGCCTGCCGCGATCCTCTTTGACTTGGGGATTGGTCGTTCGGATGTAAGACCGGATGCGGCCATGGGGTACCAGGCATGTTTGAATGCCTCTACAGAACCACCTCGGCAGGGGAATGCGGGAGCGGGGATGGGTGCGACAGTGGGGAAAATCCTGGGTATGGCAGGGGCTATGAAAAGCGGGATTGGGACAGCTAGCGTTGATCTTGGCGGTGGGGCGCTTGTGGGAGCCATCGTGGCGGTCAACGCCTTTGGTGACGTTGTGGATCCTGCTACGGGAAGGATCATGGCGGGAGCCAGGACAACGAAAGTGGGCCCGCTCCAAATTGGCGCCGAGGGACCCTTCGCGGATACGCTTGAGGTTATGAAGAGCATGGCTGGTAAGATGATCCTGCGATTTGCCTCCAGGGGAAATACGGTCATTGGTGTTGTCGCAACCAATGCACAATTGACGAAAGAAGAGGCTAATAAGGTCGCACAAATGGCGCATGACGGGATCGCCCGCACAATCCGCCCTGCGCATACCATGCTGGATGGGGACACCCTTTTTGCGATTTCAACGGGTGCAAAGAAGGTCGATGTGAACATCGTGGGAGCTTATGCAGCGGAGGTTGTGGCTCACTCCATCGTAAAGGCTGTCATGGCAGCCGAGGCGGTGGAAAATCTTCCTGCAGCAAAGGATTTCAAATAGCTTGAAGGATAGATCAGAAGGTTTAGAGTTCTTTGTAAGGTTACATTCAAAGATGAGATCTTGGCAAACCGCCGAAAGTATTTTGACAAGATGAGTTGCCTGAATGGCGGTTTGCTTAAGTGATTGGCTAGGTTTTACGTTCGCTGTTTGTCATATTACTTCCGGCCAATCACATAGGAAACGAATTGCAGGAAAGAACATCGATTGAAAATGGAATAGATCAAGCACATCAGGAAGGGAGATATGTTCCGAACCGGTAGAGATGAGAGGCGGGATAGTCCAGAAAGGGGGACTTCTGTGTTAGGAGAGGAGTTCTCCTGGCAGGG
>MGNI01000117.1:17181-20697 GCA_001795115.1 Chloroflexi bacterium RBG_16_48_8
AGGGGGAGTCCGCATCGAAGGCGCTTTTGATGGCGATATTGAGGTGCGAGGATTGGTCGTGATTGCTGAAAGGGGACGTGTGTCTTGTGAACATATTCGCGCAGAAACGGTGATTATCGCCGGTTCCCTAAAGGGAGATATTACCGCACGCAAAGTTCAGATAACATCCACTGGACGGGTATGGGGAAGTGTGGTGACTTCTTCTTTTTCAACCGATGAGGGCGCATTCCTCAAAGGCCAGATCACCATGGAAGATGAGATCGATCTGGGTTATGCAGCCGGCAGTGAGACAGAAAAAAAGGAGGAAGAACAGGAAACGTAGAGCTTTTATTCAGTTAGGCAGACGGATCAAGGGTTGGAAAAGGATGAGCGTGGTGGCTCGTAAATCTAACCTATAAGAAGTGTTTATTAGACTAAATCAGCCCACCTTTTCAACAAGAGTCCAGGTCAGGCAAAGTGCCCGACCTGGCTGAAACTCGAAAGCGGTGCGCAGGATTACGAGGAAAAGGAGGATTTGAAGAATTCCGCAAGGCGTAAATAGAGTGTTTTTAGATTCTTGGGGCGGAAAATCCCATGGCCCTCATCCTTGAAGGTCAATATTTCGTAAGATACCCCCGCTTTTTCGAGGGCACTTTGAACTTCCCTCACATTTTCTGGATTGACATTTGGATCCTGCATACCCTGTACAATGAGTACTTTCCCTCGAATGTTTTCGACAAAGTGAATAGGTGAGCGTTCGTGATATTTTTCGGGCACCTCCTCGGGACTTCCCCCGATCATCTCTTCGCTGTAAGGTCGAATATCGGGGCGAGTTGTCTCGTAATCAACCACGAGATCTGTCATACCGCAGATAGGTGCAGCAGCCGATACAACCTCGAGGGGGTTTCGAGTGATTGCACACCAGGCGGAATAGCCCCCGTATGAGGCACCCGTGATCCCGACTTTGTAATCCTTGGCGATTCCTAGAGAGAGCAATTTATCGATGCCAGCGATAATATCATCTTGTTCTTTGCCTCCCCAACCATCTTCCTTAATCGCCTCCTGAAAGGATAAACCAAAACCAGTGCTGCCTCTGTAATTGGGATCAAGCACATTGAAACCCTGAGAAACGAGGAACTGTATCTGGGTATCCACTCGATTTTCACTGTGGAAGGTTGGACCTCCATGGACCGTAACAATGGTGCCCTGGGCTTCGTGGGGTGTTCGATACAGCCAGCCCTGAATACCTAGCCCATCTTTTGCCGTCCAACGGAAATCTTCGGCGGGGAAAAGATCTGAGGGTTGTAGATCTGTTCTTTCCCAAATACGGGTTATGCTTCGAATAGGATCATATGCTGGATCGTAAAAATGAATACGAGCGATGTCAGTAGGTTGTTTGGAGCTGTAAATCTGTGCGACCCATTCACCTTCTTCCATCGGAGCCAGAAGGATGAGGTTGTAGGGTGATTCCGGAAGTTTAATCTCTCTGCCTGTATCCGGATTGAGAAGGGAGGATCGAATACGAGCCTCGTTCACCTCGATAACAACAATCTGGTCCCCGTTGGGCGGGACAAAGGCAGCCTCAATGTTTCGCTGTGGATTATCGATCAGCCAGACAAGAACCTCGTTCGTACGTTTCCACACGCCTACTTTACGGTAATGGTCAACCTCGGATAAAACCACAACACGTTCACCATCCGGAAACCAGGAAGCGAAAGTTTTCACTTCCGCACCGAAATGTAAGATTTCTCGATCCTCTTGACCATTCGTATCCGCTAGCCAGACCTGCCTGCCAGCGGGATGGAGGTCTTTCCGACCGTATAAGACATGGGAGCCCGGTTGATTAAGTTGCGGGATGTAGAAGGCGGGTTTCTGCGGTTTAGCCAAGGGTATTTTTTCTCCGCTGCTTAAATCGTGCCTATAAATCCACGTTCGATCAATCTCTTCCCCACTCTCGGCATCAAAATTCGCAGCGTATATCAGCCACTGACCGTTAGGATGGAGCTGTCCACCTCTAAGGTAGTAGTTCGGGTTGGCTTTGGTCAATGGTTTCAAATCACAAGGTCGGCTAAGATCGATTCGGAAGAGTTGGTAGCGTTCATTGCCATCCCGATCTTGGGCGACGATGACGGCATTGCTATCGGGTGACCAGGATACAAGCCGTGTGTCCTGACTCGTGTTGCTGAGTTGTACAGGTGGGGCGGATCCATCGGTAGGTGCATAGAAAATATCTGCAGCTGGACCAACTTGAGACCACGTCCAGGCAACCTTTTTCCCATCATAGGATACTTGCGGGAAAAATAATCTGGGTAGTTTTAAGAGGGCATCAAGATATTCTTCGGGAGTCATCGATTTTCCCTCGATTCAGGGTTCTTCAAAACTCAGGAGCCACGATCCCGGAAAGGGTTCCTCATCTTCAATGCATTCTTCTGCTTTCAGCCCGGTGATGGTTTCGCTGGAACCGGAGATTTGAACCGCATACGTGAACCCCTCCTCCATTGTGAAATCGCCATACCCAAGACCCATTTCGGGTTTTAATCCAGTGAAGAAATGATCCTCCCCCTGGTCCCAAAGGACGAGCACTTCAACGCCTGGTACGGGATTGTCTGCAGCATTAAGAACCAGAACTTGGATTAAGGGGAAACCAAGGGCAGGATCGCAAACCTTTTCCCGGGAGCGAAGTTGGTAGGCGGGCATGGGCGTTGACGTTTGAGTAGGCGTTGGCGCTTGAGTTGGTATTTCAGTGGGAAGGGATGTGGGGGTTGCTGTTATCTGTGCTTGCTCTGGTGTTGATCCGCTCTTGGATTGATTTGACATGGCAGCCGCCAGTTGAGCTACGGCAAGCACATCTTCCTCCGGACGACCTTCCGCCAGGAGTTGTTCAGCCAGAGCCTTCAGGGATTGAGCAGCGTCTACGTCGGGCATGGTTTCCAATCTTCTTATCGCTCTTGAGATATTTCCCGTATTGACATAGGCCAGGGCGATGAGCGTTTGATATTCTACTTGGTATTGCGATTGAAGGTCACTGGGTATGGCTTCTTTAGGATCAATGGGGCTTATCTCCCAGGCATAGTACAGGCCGAAAATAAGGCCGAGGGTCAAACCTAGGATGAAGAGAAACCAACTGACGCGTCTCATGGTTGATTCGTCTCAGGTTGGGGTGTGACCAGATCTAACTGGGTTGATAAGTTGATAAGAAGCTCGATATCTTGGTCGCTAAAGTCGTGTGCTTTGGCGAAATGAAGAGCATTGACGACAAGTTCCGCGTATGGCTTGAAACCGATGGTGATCATACGCTGGCGTGCCATTTCGATATCCTCTTCAGCAGCGAATATCTCAGCTACCATGAGTACCATATCGGCGCGGTACTGCTGCTGGAGGGAATGTGGGGCGGTTTCCCCAGAATTCAATGGTCGGATCACCCAGCCATAAAATAAACCGAGGGTAATCCCAATCAGGAGTCCGACGAGGAGAGGAGTGTAACGAAAATTCATTTCGCATCCAGCAATGTTGGGTCACACGATTGTGCCACAGACT
>MGNI01000117.1:20763-30787 GCA_001795115.1 Chloroflexi bacterium RBG_16_48_8
TTGGTGCCGAAGGTGGGAGTCGAACCCACACTCCCGAAGGAACGCGATTTTGAGTCGCGCGCGTCTGCCACTTCCGCCACTTCGGCTGATTGAAAGTATAGCCAAGCGAATAAGATAGGTCAAGCTTCGGCTCATGATCGCAAATAGGAGTTGGATCCTGGGCTACGGCAGGGAGAAATCGTGCGGCCAGGAACCATTGGGTTACTATCCTGGGGAAAGACAATGGAATTTAATACAATCAAAGGTATGGACTTGCCTGCAGGGTAGCTCGGTGGAAGGGGACGATCCGTGCTCCCAATTGCTCTGGTTGATGTCCCTGTTTCTCGAATAGAGAGCAAATTGTTTCATCCGATTTAATTGATAAGGAGTATCGAATGCCAACAAACTATCAACAAGAAGCCTGGAGCTTAGATGATCTCTTCCCGGGTTTGGATTCACCGGAAGTCAACCAGGCATTCGAAGATCTCGAGAATCATGTCCGGACCTTCGAAGCTTATCGGTCAAAGCTATCGAATGACATCGACAAGGATACTTTCTTGGGGATTTTAAAGAACTATGAAGCGGGACTCCGTCGGATGGCTCGGCTGTATTACTACAGCTACCTTGAGTTCTCGGCTGACACGCAGAATCAGGTGGCGCAAACCTTCTTTGGACGGGTGCAACAGCTTACAGCAGAATTGGATAATAAGACGATGTTTTTCAAGCTCTGGTGGAAAGAATTGGATGATGAACATGTCGAGAAATTAATGGATTGGGCGGGGGAATATGCTTATTGGTTTGAAGTCCTCCGGCTACAAAAACCTCACACCTTGAGCGAGCCAGAGGAAAAAATTATTAACCTCAAAGATGTAAATGGCTCAGCAGCCCTTGTTAACCTCTACAGCTCATTGACGAATCGATATACCTTTGAACTTGAAGTGGAAGGGGAGAAACGAGAGCTCACACGAGGTGAGTTGTCGGTTTATGTTCGACACCCTGCCCCCGATCTCCGGGAGAGATCCTATAAAGAACTCCACCGGGTATATAAGGCCGATTCCCTCATTCTAGGGCAGATTTACCAGAATCTGGCGCGTGACTGGGGAAATGAAAATGTCCAGCTAAGGGGTTATGGATCCCCCATTGCAGTTAGGAATTTAAGCAACAATATCCCGGATGATGTGGTCGAATCATTGCTGAAAGCCTGCAGGGAGAATGTGGGCATTTTCCAACGTTTCTTCCGTCTAAAAGCAAAGTGGATAGGAATGGAGAAACTCAGGCGCTATGACATTTATGCCCCCGTTGTGGAAACAGAAAAAACCTATGCTTTCAATGATGCCATCGACATCATCCTGGAGAGTTTCCAAGCTTTTGATGGGCAATTTGTGGCCCTCTCGAAAAGAGTCCTGGATCAAAGACGTTTGGACAGCGAAGTCCGCAAAGGGAAAAGAAGTGGAGCATTCTGCGCACCTGTTACGCCTGACCTGACGCCTTGGGTTCTCACCTCTTATCAGGGCAAACCGGATGATGTGGCTACCCTGGCACATGAATTGGGACATGCGATCCATGCCCTCCTTTCGAGCCACCAAACCGCGCTGACCTATGATGCCTCCCTGCCTTTGGCAGAAGTGGCATCGACCTTTGGTGAGATGCTGGTCGTCGACAATCTCCTCTTAAAAGATCCCGATCCAGAGGTGCAGCGCGACCTGCTTTTCAGTCAAATGGATAACGCCTATGCCACGATCATGCGACAGGCCTATTTCTCGATGTTTGAGCGTACAGCGCATGATCTGATTCATTCGGGCGCATCCGTGGAAGATCTTTCAGGAAGCTATTTAGAAAATTTGTCGCAGCAATTTGGTGACTCGCTCGATCTAGGTGAGGAGTTCCGATATGAGTGGTTAGCGATCCCTCATTTTTATAACTGGCCTTTCTATGTATATGCTTATGCCTTTGGACAGTTGCTGGTTCTTTCTCTCTATCAGCAGTATCGCCAAGAAGGTGAGGATTTCAAGCCGCGTTACCTTGAGATCCTCTCGGCTGGCGGCTCAGATGCTCCAGTGCGTATTTTGGAGCGTGCGGGTGTGGATGTGCGCTCCCCAGATTTTTGGGATGGTGGGTTCAGTGTTCTTGCAGAAGCTTTGAAACAACTTGAAGAGATCGAAATCCCCTCTTAGAATCCATTGAAAGCTGATTTGGATCTGAGTAGAACAACCCGATTGTTTGAAAAAACAGCCCCGATATGGGGCCATTTTTTTGCGGAGAGGGTGGATCGCCTACCCATGGTGGAGTTTTAAAAGAAAGCCAATTCTCACTCTATTAGAGCAAGGGTTGGCTTCTTGCACTAGTAACTTTCCTTATAATTGATTTATTCCTCGGAAAATCAATCACAAGATTCCATCGTTGAATTACAGCTTATCGTGGGGCAATCATTCGTAAAGCCGCTATTCTTGTGCGATAACTCTATTAATCGGGACATGATAAGGTAAAACGGTATATTTGCTGTAACTGCTCAGCCTGGTGACGAAACAAACTCGGGCAAATATGGGTCACCAACAAGGGCTGATCGAAGAACATCCAAACAAGAGCAATATGGCCACTGTTCGAGAGATGAATCTTTTTCTGTCCACTTGAACGATCCTTTCAGGCATGGCGTCAGTATTCCATCACGTTTCGGTCGGATGCTGAAAAAGTAGCCCATTAAGGCATAAAGGACGATTTTACTTTGGCAGCTTCCTATAGTTGGGAAACACTCCGGCTAAGATATCATTAAAGCCATTTGTCATTCAGGAATATTACCATCGCTTGACGGACTCAAAGTCTTTGCCAGAAAATCTGTTGGCATTTTAATGTCGATAAGGGATCCGGACAATGACAGCCGAAAAGCCTTTTATCAGATTCCTTGGCCAAAGGCGAGACATACAACGAATCCATCATTACTCGATCTATACCGAGAATGTCTATACCGCGTGGACCAGAATTTGTCCAGGATAGTATCGGACGTGCATTGACTCCGCTGGGACGGGATGTCGATAGGGAATGGGAGAATGTGATAAGGAAGGTTTCCAAAGAAAGGTTGAGGCAATTAGCACGGGGTTTGAATTTAAGGCTCGATCTAGAAGATGCTAAGAATAAGGGATTAGTGAATAAATTCACTAATATGTGCTGATCGGAGATATTTGGCTGGGGTAGGTTAGGGGAGTGTGACGGAGTATCAATCGATCATTGAACTTAAGCGTAGTCGGAATGAGGTCATATTTTACCAAACGAGCCTTTGGGGAGAACTGGCACTTAATCTGGATGATAAGACTATTTGAGAATGAGTTCACCTTTTATCCTTTTAGGAACCTTGTGTGAGGCAGGGATGACCTGTTTCGATGTTTTTGAAGCAGATCCAATCCTTGCCTATTCATTCTTTTAGAATGCTTTCGATGCTTGATCCCGCTGTTTTTGCTCTTGATATAGGATAAGCTTCACCAATTAAGCCTCGTGCCACATCGATTTTCTTCCATAAGTTCCACAGTAGGACTCCACGGATCTTTCCATGATCAAGGTAGAAAATTGCACCCTTGTGGAGCGGTTCCCTCCAATGTGCAATTGTTTCGAATTTGGAATTGAGTTCTCCTATGGCTTCATATCCCAGATTGAATAAATCTGAGTAGAAGTAGGGAAGATATGTATAACTGACTTGCTCTCCAGCCAAGGCGCGGCCCGCCATTTCTCCCATGTGATTAGCGTTGTCCTCATGTTCCACTCTTATCCGCTTATCTAGGCTGGGGTTATAAAAATTAGCAACATCACCTGCAGCGTATACATCCGGGTGGGAGGTACGCAATTGCTGATCTACTATGATGCCATTGCCAATTTTTAATCCTGCATCTTTGGCAAGATCAAAATTGGGCTTGACACCGACTCCGGCGACAATGGCATCTACGACTAGCTGACGTCCATTCTCCGTTTTAATGAGATAGTGGTCTGACTCCTTCTTAATCCAAGAAAGGTAGTCTCTCGACAGAATATCAACACCTTTATCTCGATAGTAATGATTAATGAATCGAGACAAATCAGGGGGAAAAACATGTCCTCCAATAGCTTCCTCAGGGAAGAGCATTGTAACCTTCCGATGATTCAAGGCCAATGCTGCAGCAATTTCCGAACCGATGAAGCCCGCACCGATGACAAGGAATCGTTGCTTTTTGCTGACTAGCAATTTTAAATTCTGATAATGCCTCAAAGTTCGTAGGTAGATGATGTCACCATTGTCGAAGGGTAGTTTATTTGGAGAGGCACCTGTTGCAAATAAACATTTTTCGAAGTGATATTCGTCTCCCTTGCTATCGATAGCCTGTTTTAATGACAGATCCACCGCAGTGACTCTTCGACCAAGGAACATATCGACATGGAAGGATGAAGTTCCCCTCCATATCTCGTTGATTGAGGTCCCCTTCCAAAGCCCTTTGGAGAGGGGTGGCCGGTTATAAGGTGGATCCGGTTCTTCACTGATGAGGGCAATGGATCCTGAATCGTCCAGCTTTCTTATCCCATGAACTGCCGAATCAGCGGTCATGCCGCCTCCGATAATCAAGTACTTGTATTCCTTCATCGATCAATCCTTATCTCTGATGTATCTCTGTTTTTTCCTCTGGTGATCTTGCTTTCCATTCGCCGAGAAGGGGTATCTCTCCATGCTTCCTTTGACGAACAATTTCCCGGTCTGATTCAAACGATATTGATGCACGTCCATAACGATCCTCTCAAAATTGGATTACGCCCAATACCTTCTTTCCAAGATCGAGGTCTGATACAAGGAAAATCATCAAAGTTTAAATTGGCCAATTCATTTCGATATTCCCGCATTTCTGATGTAGATGTTAAGAAGACTCTGCAACGTAAGGATTCGTATTCCATTGCATCTCTGGATACCGCCTGCATTGTCGCAAATGATCCGTGCTCATGATCGTCCACTACATTTCTTTATAATATAATAATACCAGTTATATGATCTTAATTGCCTTAATTAATTACCACCGTCATCAAAGTCTTAATCCAATCGCTGATCGATCAAATAATTCATGGTGCCGAGTAAATCGGCGCGATATTTGTTGATATTCACTTGCACAGTAGGATTGATCCCTTTATGTTGAACGACCAATATGATGAGTTTTATTGACCGAGCCTAAAAGGATTTATTTATATGTTCTTCAGGTCAGGGTTGACTCCAGTCTCAGATTAAGAGGAGCCTTAAACATCTTGCTGGGATTCCTCACCGAACTCCATCCCGGAAAAATCTGAAGCGACTTCAAGACAGCTGACTTGCAGAAAATAAACGGACTGCAAGGCGTTGGAATGTGTTTTTTGGGGAATGTCCCGTCACATGTCCTCATGTATCGAACCCTCGAACAAACAAGCAAGTATGTCAAGGAATGAATAGAGATCTTCGGGGACGATGGTGACCTGTTTATCTCTGTAGTCAGGATGGTTCGTGGTAAGAACAAAGGTCGAGGAGTATTTATTCCTTCTCTTCGTAGATTTGATCTGTCTTAGAAGCCATGATGAAGTCATTTTTATGGATGTTCGAAATGGCATGGGTATACCATTCGACAGTGACTCTTCCCCATGTCATTGTGATGATAGGATGATGCCCTTCCTGTTCAGCTATGTCCCCTACTTTATTGGTGAATTTGAGGGCTTCTTTGAAATCCGGAAAACCGAACGTTCGTCGTAGACGAGGAGAGCCATTTTTTACAACGATTTCCCAATCCGGGATCATCGGTTTCAACTCATCCATTTCCTCTTTTGAAACGGGAGGTTCATTCCCGCTGCAAGGGACACAATGCTGTTGGGTTAATTTTTTCTTATCCATTTATCCCTCCTTATGCATCATTTGATAGGTTATTCAAGATTATCTGAATAACCTATTCTTTTCCATTTACAGCAATGATGATCTTTCTGACCATTGGATATTTTCCATCTCTTATGAAAAGCATATGAAACTACTCAACGAGATGTGCGATTTCTATTCGCTCCTCCAAGATCTGATGGATCGGATGCTATCTATCTTGATCGATGGTCAACCGATTTTGTTCATGAAATCCCGAACTTGATGATCCCATTCTCTAGTTTCGAGCTCAACCTCGGTCTTCTTACCTGAACAGGTGATGATATCTATGTGTCCTCCTCCTCCCGTGAAACTTACACAATTGTCACCTCGGCCTGTGATTTCAAGACCTAAACCTTTCTCACCAAAATAGGCCACAGCCTTCTCGATCGCTTTCTCCGGCGATAATTTTGTCGTAACCATGTAATGTCCCATGAAACGTTCTCCTTTCGCTAATCACCTGCCCTATTGAAGAGGAGACAGCCTTACTTTCATTTTTCTTACGTGCTTATTCAATCATTCTAACCTCTGGAAAATATGCATCAGGTTTTACGTTGCATTCTCGGGTTCATTAGGATAATGGTCTAGTATGTCCACGTCACCCACTCTGGAGAAGGCGTAAACATTGCAATGAAATATGGCCCGATGTCAGTGCACCTTCAGGGAGTAAACCTCGAAAATGGTTATTAACAAGTGGAGGTTATTGGGATCAAAGATCTGAGAAGGTTTATTGACCAGGTTAGGGCAGGTAATACGTTTACTATGAAATGTTGAGTAGATTGTCGGATGAAGAATCGCTTGGCTTTGCAACTGCGGCATCTTGTTTAAAGCATTTAATAAAAGGTGATGCAGACCTTGTCACTGTGGATGAGGTGAGAAGCCTGATTAGAGTGGAAGTGTTCGGCAGGGTACAGAGATAAACTGACAAAAATACTCAAAAATGTTTATGTATATCTCAGTGGTTAACGACCATGAATTTTTAGTAGTAATTTTAGGTTTGAGTAAATTGGGATATACTCAAATTCATTTGAGTAAAGTAAACAGGCTTTTGCTTTACACAAATTGTCTTTGTGTATAAAATACTTTACACAAGGAGGTGGTGATGAAACCACATATTCCTCAGAAATTACCTCTTGATGGGATTGCCTGGGAAAGTTTAATCCCAACGATGAGTGAAGCAAACCAGACAGTAGCCCGGTATGATGGTGTTTTATATGGTGTGCCAAATCCGAGGGTGCTGCTCTCACCTCTAACCACCCAAGAGGCGGTACTCTCATCGCGCATTGAGGGGACGCGTACGACATTCGACGAAGTTCTCAAGTTTGAGGCAGGAGAGATTGTGGGGGACGAGAAACGGCAAGACATTCAAGAAGTTCTGAACTATCGGCGTGCGTTGCGCGAGGCAGAGCAAGAACTTGATAACAGGCCTTTTAATATTAATCTGCTTCTAAAATTACATGCCATTCTTTTGGAGGGTGTTCGAGGTCGTTATAAGGGCCGAGGCAAGTTTCGTACAATTCAAAACTATATCGCACCGCCAGGAGTTGGGATAGAGGAAGCATTCTATGTGCCACCTGAGCCTAGTCGGGTGATGGATTACATGGATAATTGGGAAAAGTACTATCACGCGCCGGAACGTGACCGGCTCGTGCAGCTGGCTGTAATCCATGCCCAGTTTGAACTCATACATCCATTTGTTGATGGTAATGGGCGTATTGGGCGTATGTTGATACCCCTTTTTCTTAAGGAGGTGGGGATATTACTGCGACCAACCTTTTACATATCAGCATATTTCGAGGCACACCGCAAAGAATATTACCATTTGCTGCGGGAGTTGGATGATACAGAAAGCTGGAATCGGTGGATCTCATTCTTTCTGGAAGCTGTTAAAGTGCAAGCCCGAGATAACACAGAAAAAGCATTGGGAATTATCGCACTCTATAGCCGTCTGAAGAATGAGGTGATCGATGTGACTCGATCACAGTATGCAGTTCCACTGCTGGACCATCTTTTTCGACAACCGATACTTGCGCCAAACAAATTGATTGAAGAGAATGACATGCCCTCTAAACCCACGGTAATGAGCCTGTTGAGCTCTCTGAAAGAAGCTAGGATCCTGGAAATCCTTCGAGAGCCAAGCGGTCGCAGACCCCAGATCCTGGCTTTGGTGGAGCTTGTCAATCTGTGTGAAGGAAAAAAAGTATTCTAATTGATACAGATTATGACCATTATCGGAATCAACTTTGGACAGAAAGTATGAAATTCGATTCATATGCAATGGTGAACCAGTCATTTCATCCCAACCGGATCTTCCTGGGGAGGATGTTAACAGGGAATAGGTGGATTCAATGGGGAATGTACCAAAGGAAAGGTTAGAGCATTTGGCGAGGGATTTAGGTTTGGTATCTGCGTTGGAAGATCTTAGAAGCGAACGAATGTGATGTATATCATAATCAGACATATAATATGGATTGCGTTCCAGGGAAGGGTGGTGAATGAGATGGGGTTGTGGAGGTGAAGGCAGTCAGGTCGCCATGTCGACCCTTGACATTTCAGGCCTTCTCATGGAAGTGGTTAGACGGGGTGAATGACCCATTCAGTGCATACCCTTCCTGCTTACATCAGTGTGCGCTCGGGTAAAGAGCGGTGTCGTTTTACTGCCCCAAGAAGCGTTTTACGCTACTCCTCATGCTGCCACGTGTGGCTGCAGTGGATTCACTTGAGGTCGTCTCCAACCCTAACCACCACGTAACGACCTTGAAGCGGCAAGCGAAAAGGCCAGAACGCCGGATCAACAAAGCTTCGTGGCCTCATGGCTGAGTGCCGCAGGTCACGGATCCTCCGTACCCTGTAGCAACCGCAGTTCGGGCATTTGATGTCCTTGGCCTGCATATTGCCTCCATAGCACCGGACAGGTTAAGCGCTTGCTAAAGACCGGGACATAGTGTGTCACACCTGAGGACTCGCGCTTCAGCTACATGCTGAGCTTATGACTGCAACGAGCAGTTAGGCGGCCTTATTCTCTCTCAACCAATAACGTTTCAAGCCAGGTATCCTCTGAAAATGCAAGACCCTTCCAGCCTGGCACCAATCGATCTAAGAGTATAGCCTGGGCCATACCAGTGTAATAAAAACGGGTTTCTCCCTCACGGGTAGCTTGGCGATTCATCTGCTCAAGCTCTTGCGACCATCGTTGTTCGAATGTTGAATAGCTCTTGAAATCCGGGTCGTTTACAATGCCCGCTAATGGTTCATATTCCTGAGTTATATAGGCCTCCCGCCACATCATAATCTCGATATATTTTGCTAGTCCCTTTTTCCACTCAAGCTGACGCTCATAAGTTATGAGAGCTTCGTCCAAGCCATGATTCATTCGCCGTTGTTCTTGTTGATTCAGGAAACTGTTAGCCAGTTCTTTGACCTCTTGTTTTGACTCTGCTTCTAATGCCTTTGTTAGTAGATCGATCTCCTCTGTCCAATCGTCGTGCATCGCCTCGTCAGCTTGCCAATACATTTCCCCGTAGCGATGGGCATCTTCAGCCTCTTCAAGCCGATTGAGGGTTACTTGAGTCTGATATACATGGAATGACTCGTGCAGTACACCGGTGATCTGAACCTCGCTGGGTTGGATGAATATCCTATAGGGAAAGACCGCATCAATTAAAGGGGGCAAGAATTCCCGGAAACTATTCATCAGAAACGCATCAGTTTCCCACTTCGTGGCCATGCTGGCAGCCCAACAGTCATCCACCTTTACCGCAAAATTCTGTGGATCGTTACTCCTTTTACGGTAATATACTTGGCCCTCGAATGTGTCGCCCATTCCCATATCCCATCTTGAAGGTAAAGAGGGATAGCCAATCAAGAATGAATAGTCTCGGTTCCAGAGAATCACTGGAATATCCATCTGCCCCCATCCCGGCCAAACTCGCTCTCCCAATTCTTGTTTCAGGTGTAGAGTCTCTGCCAGACGTGCCTTATCCAATGGATTAAGATTACTAAGCGAAGCTGGTTCGGCGAGAAGATTACGATTGCTTAGGGCAGAGATAATCCCCGCAACAACACATAGGAGCACCAAAGGTCCGATAACGAGAAGAAAAACTCGCCGAATTCGTTTCATTTGGCTTTAGCCTCCCCACGATCGAGAAGACAAACTGTTAGTGTTCATTA
>MGNI01000117.1:30805-31293 GCA_001795115.1 Chloroflexi bacterium RBG_16_48_8
AAACGACTAGGCCGCCTAATGTAAACATCAGCCGCATTCAACCGCTCATTAAACGTAAGGAGCGACTGTCTGCTTAAAACATTTAACAACCAAAACGACAATTAACACAGGGTGTGTGAATGTCGGCTGCATGCAGTGTTGGGCGGCTCCCCATCTATTGGCCTCGTGCTGACATAGCCTGTTTCACAATCTCTTCTATTTGTCCCAGATGACTATCATCGTGCATCAACCCAAGCACGAACCGCCCTATCGCATTTACCATCGGCCCGTTTGACCATGCCTCATACACATTCTCCAAATGAGGTTCTTGCGGCCATATCCCCAAACTTGCCAACCGCATCCGCCGACTCTCCTCGAATCGTTGTCGACATCCCTCTATTGTCCTCATCTCCTCCCACGGCACTTCATACCGTGAACGACCATGATATTCAACCCCTCTCGCCAACTCGGCTGCTATCGCTGCTGATTCCTCTGCTGACGCTGTTGTA
>MGNI01000117.1:31327-31658 GCA_001795115.1 Chloroflexi bacterium RBG_16_48_8
TCACCTCTTCAGGCGTTGCAGCATACGGATCATCTGCCTCTGGGTCAACTGGCTCGAAGATTACATCGGCATCAACACAATTCGTAATCAACCCCAGCATTATGTTGACCATTTCATTGGTCAGGTCTCGCAGATCGTCAAGGGTTAGATCAGCAACTAACTCGGCAAAAGTGACTTGTTCATTTCTTACTGCTTGAAAGTTCAGCATGATTCCTCCAGTTTGTGAAAGTAACCCATCGTCACGTTTCACTTGTCGTCAGGCCAGCAAGATACCTGCCATCTACAAGTGCCTGTGCTGGCGCTGAACCTTTGGAAAACAGAGCGGTAGGCG
>MGNI01000117.1:31738-31901 GCA_001795115.1 Chloroflexi bacterium RBG_16_48_8
TGGGCTTCGACCAGTGGACGCAGATGTGCGATAAATTCTTTTGCTTCACTAGACGTTAGTGCTTGTTGGATAGCTTCTTCAAGGGTCGGAATTTTAGGATTCCAGGCTGTTCGTAACACCGCTTCCCAATTCGTATCATTACTCTTCGGTTTGATTTCAACCT
>MGNI01000117.1:31909-32114 GCA_001795115.1 Chloroflexi bacterium RBG_16_48_8
AGATGAATTTCCTTAACTTGAGTTTTGACAAAAATTAGGGCGGCCAACGATTCGCGTTAAGCCGCCCCTCGGTGTAGACTTTTCTTATGGAAAAAGAAAAAGACAACACCGAACAACAGATTAGCAAACTCGTCGAATTTCGTCAAGCCGTTTATGAGAACTTCTTTACACGCAGAAAAGACGCTCAATTCGAACTTCTGGATGC
>MGNI01000117.1:32316-33514 GCA_001795115.1 Chloroflexi bacterium RBG_16_48_8
CCTACGTTGCCTGATCGCCAATTTGTGTATCAACCCAGTAAGACCCATCAAGGATCCGTGGTTGTGATTGGTCACAAATACTCCCTTTTAGATTGGACGCCGGAACCACGCAGCAGTTGGTCGCTATCGATCGACGTGAAGCGCATTTCCAGCAAGCAGACGGACCAGGAAGTTGGTGTTGAGCAAGTCAAGCGGTTGTGCCAGGTGCGTGGCAGACGCGATCATAGACTGGACATCGTCGCCGGCGATGCCAAATACGGCAATCACCACTTCCTGGACGCACTCAAGGATCAACCCTGTGGCGTGGTCGCCCGGCTGAGGAAAGACCGGGTGCTCTTTCGTCCCGTTCAAGAACAAAAGACGAGAAAACGAGGACGACCGCGAAAGCATGGTTCACGTTTTGCCTTCAAAGAACCCCAGACCTGGGGTGAGCCGGATGAATTCATAGCTCTTGAGAACCCATACTGGGGATGCGTTGAGATCCGACGGTGGAACGATCTCCATGCCTGGCAAGCAAGTGTACTTTTATCAAGTTCGTGAAGTTCGTCGTGTGTGGCCGACGGACCTTTCAGTCCTGAAGCATGAAGACTATGATTGGGTCACGCTTATTACATGTGACGGATATGATGCAGCGCAGGATCTTTATCGGCAGAGGGTTGTGGTTAGGGCTGTGCTGGTGAGGATTGAATAAGCCAGGATAGCATCAATCACCAGTTAGGATGAAAACACGCAAGGGGCGATGACCAGGTCGCCCCTCTTTCGTTATCATGGAAAGCTTGTGCGTTTGGAACGTCAGGCGGAGAGGGTGGGTCCCCTACCCACGGTGGAGTATTTCTTCTTCAGAATATTTGTGGTTTTCATGAGAGGCGTGCCACCCGCGTCTCTCAATCATTACTTATAACCTCAATACATAATTCACCCGTATATCTTATCTTCTATGAACCTGATGATGGCGGTAAGTGGCCAACACAGTGGGGTATAATTAAGCATCCAGAAAAGGGAACTAAAACTTCTCATCTCTGCCCTCTAAAATTGGTTCTGTAAAGTTATCCCTACAACCAAGCGCCAGGAAACCAAGCCCTTTTCTCCGTAAGTTTTGTATCGATATAAGGAAGGGTGATGTTTAAACGGATCCTCCTCCCGCTGGATAGTTCAAAATTGGCGGAGTGTGTTTTGCCGCATCTGGTCGCGATTGCCC
>MGNI01000118.1:0-936 GCA_001795115.1 Chloroflexi bacterium RBG_16_48_8
CGGATAACCAACTCGGCCTTCCGATAGAGACCACCCTGGATTATAGCGGTATCTCCTGGGAAGAATTACGTTCAGGCCTTCAAATAGCCTTACAGAAAACTCGAAGAAAGGAGATCCAACGAGGGATGACCCTCCTGGGCCCGCATCGAGATGATATCCGCATCCATGCCAATGCCATTGACCTGCACCTCTATGGATCTCGGGGGCAAAATCGAACCGCCATGCTGGCAGCCAAATTGGGCGAGGCGGAGTGGCTCCAGAAGAGAACAGCTAAAAGACCGGTTCTATTGCTGGACGAAGTGCTGGCCGAACTCGACCCAGAACGCAGAGAAGATTTGCTCCGTCGACTGGAAGCTGTGCATCAAGCCATACTGACGGCAGCAGATTTAACCATGTTCACAAAAGCCTTTCAGGGACAAGCCACCATCAGGCAAATCTCCGGGGGAAGAATCCTTTCCTACGTGGAATAAGATCACAGCTCACTCAGAAAGAAGATGACTCACCTGAAAAAAGGCCACTCAACTGAGAGGAACCAGCATATATGGAAGCGTGACTGCGTAACCTATGTGTCCGGTCTGTAAATCAGAGCGTAAGGGAGAATTGTTTGGGTTTATTCCTTTTACAGCTCTTGCGGAGGTACGCTTTCCCCTCGTAATGGCCTCTTCTCAGGCATACCAGCACGTCGAGGGTATTTCTCTGGGGTTGCTGCGAGTTTCTTGAGCACGACCAGGTAGCGGGTCTCAACCACACCAGGCAGTTCAATAGGGATCAATCGATCTACACAACCGCCCAAGATCCCCAAAGCGCCTCCGGCCTCATGTGCTTCAGCATGGGCTGTTTCCCCCTTTTGAGCGATGGCACGTCCCCCCACCCGCAAAAAAGGCAGCAGGTACTCCACCAGAGCCCGTAAGGGAGCCACTGCTCTTGCAAGTGCAA
>MGNI01000118.1:1012-4320 GCA_001795115.1 Chloroflexi bacterium RBG_16_48_8
ATCGAGCCCCGCAACCACATGCTTACAAAATTCAACTTTTTTACTGATTGCTTCCACCAATGTAAGTCTCAAGCTCGGGCAAAGGATTTTTAAGGGAATACCGGGGAAACCTGCCCCGGTTCCCACGTCAACGATATGATCACCAGCATTGGCACCCATGGCAAGTAAGCAGGTCAGAGAATCAAGAAAGTGGCGCACTTCAATCTCAGATGGATCTTTGATTGCAGTGAGGTTGAAGCGACGATTCCACGCCCTAAGCTCAGAGGAATACCAAGCGAATGCATCCAACTGCCGCGGCGATAAATCGCGTCCCAACAACTCCCGCACAGCTTCCTTCAAGTTAAAAGACTCTTGCATACCACCCTCTACGTCGGATGCTTAAGCTCTAAACAAGGTCGGAGCTCTCCTACCCTGATTCCGCGCCAATTGTTTAGTTCACGGGCATCGAAACGAGATAGTGAATCCCTCTGAACACCCGATAGTGCTCCGAGATCTTTCAATACCTTAAGGGCAACAATACTCCGCGCCCTGCCCTCATGATCACCATCGGCAATTTTCAAAGCCACGCCCAACGCAGGTGAGCCCTCCCCAAGAGCCCCCGCTGCGATCGAGATCCCTTGATAACCCTCCGCTCCCCCCTTTGCTAAGAGCAGACCTTTCGCAGCTTGCATGAGATGCGTATCGAACCTGATCGGTCCTGCCACCATATCGGGGTGGGTCGTCATCGCCTGCCAAACTATACGGCAAGCTTCGGCTCTTGCTTCTATCCATGGACGCGGATCCGCTAATCGAGCAAAGGCTGTTGCGGCAGATTTCAGAGGGATTGCAAAGGTGGGCACGGAACAGCCATCCACTCCAATACGGATCTCTTCTGCTTTCAGATCACACATCTCTCCTAATGCCTTCAATATCCTTTGTTGGACAGGATGTTGAGGGTGGATATAGTCATCTATGGGAGCACCGATCAACCGCGCTAATGCCAGCATACCAGAGTGCTTTCCGGAGCAATTGTGCCTATTAGGAGTAGGCTCCACCCCCTCTTCTTTAAGGCGATCCGCTGTTTCAAGGTCATAGGGAGGGTGCACACCGCATAACAGATCCCCTTCAGTAACCCCAACCTTCCCCTGGATGGAAAGCACAGTGCGAACATGCAAATCGGTACCGCTGTGTGAAGCACACATGATGGCAATCTCTTGAAGGGAAAAGTCAAAACACGAAACACCCCCTCCATCCAATAAAGGAAGAATCTGGAAAGGTTTTGCACTGGATCGCATGTAAGTTACGGTTTCTGGAGATCCCCAGGAGGCAAAAAGCTTTCCTTCAGGATCAGCCACCGCCACGGCAGCATGATGGACCGATTCAACAAGACCCCCACGGACAACCTCTACCCCTGGCTGATAGTTCATGCAGATATCCTTCGAATGAGGGAAATAATGAATTGGATCAGGGTGACTTAATCGACTTCCACATCATAGAGTTTTTGGTAAAGATCTTCCAAGCCAACCCGCAACCGCAGTCGAGCACGTTCTTTACGAGAACCTGTCAGCTCGTAATCCTCCAAAAGTTCTCCAACGATCGATTCAATTTCCGAATCAAGTTTCTGCAACTCCCCAAGACGCTCCATTCTGACCCGTACTTTCCTCAAGAACCTTGCCATCCTGTTGATTTCCTCCCTGGCAATCAAACCATCACGGGAAGAAACCATCTGAAAGGACTGCCCCTCAACAGACCGCAGGGCATCTAAGGTCTCAAGCCATGCGTCAATATTTGCATCCCCGATGAAGGGCGGCTCAGCCACAGTTACGGCATCTCCGAGAAAGATCACTTCTTGTTCCTGGTAGACGACCCACATTGCGCCTTCCGTTGGACCGGGACGATGCCAAAACTGAACTTCACCTGCCCCCATCCGAATCGTCATCTCATCCGTGAAAGTAAGATTGGGGATGGCGCGGCTGATTCCTGTGACACGTTTAAGCCTGTCTGTGTCAGCGCCTATAGGGTGGGCGCTTCCTTTAAATGAGTCTGACTTCATAGACATGATCTGGCTCGTGGCCTGGTGACCCACCAACGGCATGCGAATATCACGGGCTCCGATCACACGATCAGGATGATGATCAAGCAATGCTGTGTAGCGCGGTTTAGCAATATCACTAACTTGGTTGAGCCAAGTACGTCCATCCTCCAGTCGGATGGGACAATCCACAAGGAGAGCTTCTCCATGGATGACGATAAGTCCCAAGTAGACAGCTGGATGCTTATTTTCGATGTAAACATCGGAAGTAATTTTGCGCATATTCGATCCTGTCGATTGGAATTGGTAAACAGTATTATACAGGGAGCGTAAAGGAAAAAATTGATCCTTGTTCAGGTCCGCTCTCTACCCAGATTTTACCCCCATGGGCTTCAACAGCTAATCGGCAGAAAGCCAATCCTAAACCCAATCCCTTGGACCGACCTTTCCTCTCCACGCGTGCGAATTTTTCAAAGATGTGTTTTTGATCCTTGGGATCAATACCAAGACCGGTGTCCCTCACCAGAACACGTATCTCCCCATCTAACTCATCCACCGATACGATGATCGATCCATCCGATGGTGTGTACTTCACCGCATTCTCAACCAAATTAATCAGCACCCGGCGAATCATATCCTTATCAATTTCCAGTTCGGGCAGTCCTTCCCCATCTCCATCCACCTCTAATCTCTGACCCTTGGCATCTGCAATTGGCTGAACTTCCTCAATCGATTCCTGGAGAAGTTGAGCAATCGATGAAGGACTCTTCCGAAGGACGGCTGTGCCACTATCAAGCAGGCTGATATCCAACAGGGAATCGATCAGACGGGAAAGCCTTCGACTTGAACGTTGCGCCACCGAAATAATAGCATCCAGATCTTCATCCTCTTCTTGAATAGAGGTTTTCATCACTTCCAGGCTAGAGATGATATTGCCCAGCGGTGAACGCAGGTCATGGAAGAGCATAGAAGTCAGGTCCGTTCTCAATTGGTCAAGGGCTTTTCGCTCAGAAATGTCACGCATCATCCATTGCAAAACGGGTTGACGCTCCACATCGATTCTCTTAACATGAACCTCGATAGGTAGCTGTGTACCATCGCAATGAGTTGCAACTGCCTCATAGGATGAGGCTTTCCCCGGTGGCAAGTCTGCTATATTGGGGAGTTCTGAGCCGCTATTAGGCACATGCAGATCCATAACCCGGTTGCCGATAAGCATCTCTGAGCCACGACCCAGAAAAGTTTGAGCATGATAGTTGCTATCGGTGATCCTGCCTTCCAAATCACTGATGAGAAT
>MGNI01000118.1:4377-7778 GCA_001795115.1 Chloroflexi bacterium RBG_16_48_8
AAAGCCTGGCGTGTTCAATGGCATTACCTGCCAAACCAGCAATACCCATTAAGATTTCCAATTGATGAGGTTCAAAGGAACCCAAGCTAGGGTTGATTGCCTCTAGCACACCTTTGATCTCATCTTTAATATGAATGGGAACACAAGCCAGCGTATTTGTTTTGAAGCCGATCTTTTGATCTACATCCGGATAGAAGCGCCGATCTTTCTGTACGTCCTCAACGATAATCGGCTCACCGCGCTCCACAACCCAACCTGCTATCCCCTCTCCTCTTGCCAGACGAATACCAATCATCGCCTCCGAGCCAGATCCGCTTGCAACCTTAAATTCCAACTCACCAGTCTCCTCGTCGACGAGAGCCAAGGAGGCGGCTTTAACGTCCAGAGTGCTCATCGTCTGAGCAAGGATGCGCTGGAGCACCTCGCTCAAATCCAGACTGGCACTCACAACCCGAGCTGTTTCTGCTAAGGCGACCATAGCCTTCATCTGCCTTTGGCTCTGCGAATAGAGTTGGGCGTTAGCTACAGCTGTGGCTGTTTGATGCGCAAATGCAGAAACGATTTCTACTTCCGAAGGTCCGTACGCACCCGCTTCCTGGCGGTCAACAGTTAGAACACCAACGGCCTTTTCATGGACAATTAATGGGGCTCCAATCCAACCCCTTATCATGGAGGTCTCCGGAATCTTCTCCGATTTCACCCACCCCGCTTCCTCTTGGACATCCGCGTTCATAAGCGTCTTCTTCTGATGTAAAACCTGACCGATGAGCTGCTCCTCACCATCTGGAATTGAGAAACCAAGTTGGGTGATATTTTCCTTGAATCCCTGGGCAGCGACCAATCGCAATTGATCCCCATCATGCAGGAAAATGCTGGCACTGTCATATTGCACAACACGTTTAAGCTGCTCCAGGATCAGGGGGAAAACCTGTAGGGGATCAAGAGAGGCGTTGACAATTTGAGCAATTTCCTGAAGGGTAAATGCGAATTTCCTGCGTCTTTGTTCGGCGGTAAATAACCTCGCATTTTCAATAGCGATCCCCCCTTGATCTGCAATCGCCTTCAGGAGGTAAAGGTCATCCTGCGTGAAATGACCTTCTTGGGGATGAACCATGGTCAGCACACCCACAACCCGATCCCGCGCGATGATGGGAACACACATGGCAGAGCGCTTCAGTTTTCGTTCTATTTCAAATTTCCGTTTTAACCAGCGCTCGTCTTTGAGCGCGTTTGGAACAAGTACGGTTTGCCGATTTTTTACGACCCAACCCGCAAGCCCTACTTCGAGTGTATCCGCCAACTGTGTTGCGGTATGCTCATATAATTCGCCTTCGTAAATATAAGTGCCCTCTATTGCCTTACCTTGCTCATCGAGTACAACAATGCTTCCGGCGTCTCCGCCGATGGTATCCAAAGTTAACTTCAACACTCTCGCCAATAATTCAACCAAATCCAGTTGCGAAGCGAGTTCACGACTGATCGAATAGAGCAGCTCAAGTGAAGCACGGGTTTTTTGAGACTCAGGATCCCTTTGTTTCATAAGATGACCTTCATCTCAAATGAACAGCTAGCAACTATGCCCATGGATTTAAGTACCGAAGCTATCCTTTCAATCACTTTCTATCCTCGCAGTATAGCATAGGCTATTTCCTTGAGCGACAGCACCTCAATCCTTTGGTGAATCCAATACTCTGCATGATACGCAACCAGGGTGAGAGTAGTTCTGGCATGAGAGAGTGACATCGACCCATTCCCTTTCCTCACTCAACACCGATGGAAGTCTGAAGAATAAAAAGGAATACACAACATCCTATCTTTAAAGACTTTTAAAATTGATCTAACCTCCCTTCGCTAAATGCAATCTTAAAGGATATCAGGCTTATTATGCCTGTCGATAAGGAGATGAGATTGCGCCTGCCTCAAAGTAGAAAAACATGCCCAGCCTGCGTACCGTATTTCGACCCAGCAGACTTCAACTCTGGGAACATACTTTTAGATTCCTCCCTGAACATAAGGATTTCAACCCATCACAACAAACGGGTAGCATTCACATGATATATGACTCACCTGAAAAAAGGCCATTCACACCGGAAGTACAGGATGCAACATTCCCTGAAATGCACCACACCAAATCAGCTTCCTGCGAGTAAATGCATCTCACAGTAGAATAGGTCTTAACCATTTCAAACAGGCACCCTTCAAGCATGAAATGCAAAGTGGATGCATTCCAAAAAACATTGCTGAGATGCAACCAGAGCAAGAGTTGACCCTCTAAACTCAATGCCACAGGAAGTTAGTCATTTTCAATAGAATACAACCTTGCAGGGTCCCTTATAATCGTAATGAATCCAATCGAGGTCCATTGTTTTTCACATGGACCCACCCTTAAGGGAGCAAAATGTGACTGGAGAGACTTTTCTTATTCTTGGGGGCGGAGGTTTGGTTGGCTTACAAATCGCCCGTCGTATCGCCAATGACCTCTCCCCTCAAAAAATCATCATCGCTTCTCTCACGGAAGATGAAGTCAATACAGCCGTGAGCGAACTTAAAACCATGTTTCATGAGACAGGGATTGCATTCGAGGGTGAATGGGGGGATATCTTCGTCCGCAGTGAATTTTCTAACCATCCCCGCAAGTTGCTGCTTGAGAAAGATGAGATCCGAGAAACGCTTTACAACGACCTCTTTGGACCTATCGACCAAATCTACAAGCGCTCACGCCTGGTGGAGGTGATTCTCAAATATCGACCCAATGTCATTGTCGATGCCATCAACACAGCCACAGCCATTAGTTATCAGGATGTTTATTCGGCTTCCATCGTAGCCAAGCGAGCCTTCGATGGACTCGTAAACAATGGTGAGAAAGGCGAGGATGGTTCTCGGGAGCAGAGTAAAAGGAGTTTTGAGACCCTTCTGCTTTCACAGTCTGTCCCTCAATTAACACGTCATGTCCTACTGCTTAACCGCGCCATGCGCCAAGTCGGTACTCGTCTTTATCTCAAGATCGGCACAACGGGTACAGGCGGGATGGGTCTTAACATCCCTTACACCCACAGTGAAGATAAACCTTCTGCGAAACTCATGACCAAAACAGCGATCGCCTTTGCTCACACCGGTCTTCTCTTCCTGATGGCGCGTACACCAGAAGGTCCGACAGTCAAAGAAATTAAACCCGGTGCCATGATCGGATATTCAGACATATCCAATCATGGCATTATTGAATCTGGCAAACCTGTTCATCTTTATACGAGTCGTATGGATCCCGTGGACGGTACGTTGAAGCTACGTGTAAACGAGGATCAATTTCATCAGCTAGGAAAACTTGTCCTGCCCGTCATCAATACAGGTGAGAATGGGCTCTTCACTCGAGGCGAATTCGAAGCGATTACCTCCCTACGACA
>MGNI01000119.1:0-223 GCA_001795115.1 Chloroflexi bacterium RBG_16_48_8
AATGATTGTGTCGGTCGCCCATTTTCTTACAGCGCAAACGTTCACAATTCGACAATGGTCAGGTTTGCTTTTATTCTTACCAGCAGCACTCATTTATACCTTGCTGCCAAAGGATTGGATGGGTGAATATCGCTTTGCTACGATCGCCATTCCTTTTTATTACTTGCTCCTTGTTCAATTCGGAGTCGCCTGGTTTGGCTATATTAAACCAATTACGATTCGG
>MGNI01000119.1:287-1034 GCA_001795115.1 Chloroflexi bacterium RBG_16_48_8
GACATTCAAAACGTACTGATCGTTTCGCGAGTGATCCGCCAACGCCGTTCCTAATTGTCAAATCGATGTATGTAGGAAAATTTGAGGAATATTCAGAATTACTTGGTGTTGATAGTCCATCATTACTAGCCCCTGATATGGGTGCAACATTATATTATTCTGACCTCATCATGTACGACTTGGGTTCACTTGTTGATTACACTATTGCTAGAACTATACGTATAGATCAACCAGCCTTCTATGAATATGTGTTTAATGAGATTCGACCAACATTTATCGTAATGTATAGTGGGTGGGCATCCTTTTCTAACTTCGATGCCGATCCAAGATTTAGACGTGATTACGTCCCAATCGAAGAATCAATTGATCAGAATTTACTTCTAAATCATATCGAAATGTATTCAGGGACCTATGTACGGCAAGATGTACTCACGGATCCAAACCTTCTCGAAGAATTGCGCGAATTGAATAGTTGATTGTTTAGAGAATAAATTAAAAGAAGGTGATGAAATGATACAGATGTTCTGGAGACGATCACACAATTCTTGCATGAAGCGAAAAGGTATAAATCAATCGATTCAACCAGGTATTTTAAATCTTAAAATCATTCGTAAAAGTCATCTCGTAAGTTAAGCGCGAGAATGGATAGGAGAGGTTAAAACCCATTGGAGTTCCGAGATCTGATAGATAGAGCAGAGAGGCTACGAGCAGACTGGTTTCTAAAACGCCAAACCAACCGGGTTGAGG
>MGNI01000119.1:1069-2102 GCA_001795115.1 Chloroflexi bacterium RBG_16_48_8
AGGCCCGTTCTGTTCTTCAACGCTTCGACTCGCATTCACCGTCTCAGCATGAATGCCGCATTCGGTTTACTTGCGTCGTGGGGGATTAGACAAGCCGGTGTCTCTGTTTTGTATGCCGTCTGCCAGAGAGGGATGGAACAGTGCATCTTGGGAACCAATCGGGATGATTACATAGCGCCACCTCCTTGCAAACATTGTATTCCCTTCAGCCAACGTCTATTTCCCTCGGATTTCGTTCTTCCAGTGACTCTTGATCTGCGATTAGCCCACAGTATAGATCAGGCACTGCATGATCAATCTCTGGAGCAGTTAATAGCCTGGCAATATAACAAGCTGCCATTGGGATGGCTTTGCATTCCAGGCCTACGTTGGGCTTTACGAAGGCATCACCTTCCAGATGATGAGTCAACCAGGAAGCTTTTTCGAAGGTATCTGATTTCTGCAGCCAGCCTGGCTGAGCGTTTTGAGGAATTGTTGGAAAGAACCCAACCGAGAGCACTGGTCGTATTCAACGGTATTTCTTATCCGGAGGCTGTGGCCCGGCAAGTTGCACGGAAACGGCAAATCCCGGTTGTGACTCATGAAGTCGGCCTACGACCCTACTCTGCCTTCTTCACGTATAAAGATGCCACTTTCCGGGAAGTCAACCTTTCCCCTTCGGGTCAATTGCGCCAGGAGGAAGAAGAACTCTTAGAAACTTATCTAGCAGAGCGCTTCAAGGGGCAGTTTACAATGGCCGGGATTAAGTTTTGGCCAGAGATGACCGAGGTCCCGAATGAATTGCAGAAGCGCATTGACCAGCATAAACAGCTGGTATCCATCTTTACGAATGTCATCTTCGACACCAGCCAGATCCATGCCAACACCCTCTACGATGACATGTTCTCCTGGCTGCGGGATCTAGAAGATGTTATTGTGAATCATCCAGATACTTTTTTCGTGATCAGGGCTCATCCTGATGAAGACCGGTCCGGAAAAGAGAGTCGGGAAAGTGTGTCGGAGTGGTTTACTCAATCACGAATCAAAAATCTGC
>MGNI01000119.1:2181-2488 GCA_001795115.1 Chloroflexi bacterium RBG_16_48_8
CATTGGTCTGGAGGCTGCCATCCTGGGAGCCGGAGTTCTATGTGCAGGGAGAGCTCGTTATACGCAACTTCCCACGACATTCTTTCCATCGACCCGCCATGAGTACATTCATCAGCTAAAAGATTTCTTACGATCAGAGCAACTTGACATCCCACCACATTTTTCAGTCAATGCGAGAAGGTTCCTTTATCATGAGCTCTATCGGACTTCTCTCGATTTGTCAGAGTTCCTTCGTCCTTATCCAAAAGCGCCCGGTATGACGTTGTTCACGGATTTTGCACCCGAATCGCTTGGGAGATCACCTGCC
>MGNI01000119.1:2522-3302 GCA_001795115.1 Chloroflexi bacterium RBG_16_48_8
CTCTTGAACGTAAATGCTTTAGGGAGAGTCATTGCGAACAAAGGGTAGTGTGAGGAATATTGTAGGTATGAGTACAGTAGTGAATGCTCAAGGAGCAGCAGGCAATGAGGAATCCTGGACCAGGTTCTTAAGATCCATCGAAGGACAAGAAGAAGTCTGAATCAGAATGAACCAGAGAGGGATTCTGTTGGGTACAATTTTTCGATGTTTACAGAGATCAGGAGGGAGAAGGAATGAAGATTGAGTATCAAGAAACATCTAAAGACTTAGCAACACGGATAAACATCCACGAGAAATTCGGCGGTCGGGATATCGATCAGTGGATGCTGGAGATCCTTCATCCTTCCAAAGGATCCCGCATCTTGGATGTGGGTTGTGGGGCGGGTAAGCAATTGCGCGCTTTCTATGAATATCTTGGCGGGGAATGTGATATCAGCGGTGGAGATGTCTCCGCAGAGCTTTGGGAGCAAGCCCAGAAGGTCAATTTGGAATTGGGAGAACCCTTCACACTAACAGAATTGGATTTCAATAAACGCTTTTCTTTTACGGACAACCAATTCGATCTGGTGTCCTGTTGTTTTGCCATTTACTATGCGGAGAATATCCCCTTCACCATTGGTGAAACGCACCGTGTCCTGAAACCGGGTGGGCGATTGTTTACAACAGGGCCTTTGCCTGAGAACAAGCAGATCTTCTATGAAGTGATCCGTGAGGCAACGGGCAAACCCATCCCTCCCATGCCCGGCAGCTCGCGGTATGATAGCGAGATTTTGGGAGCTA
>MGNI01000119.1:3356-6736 GCA_001795115.1 Chloroflexi bacterium RBG_16_48_8
TTTCGGAAGTACAGCCTTTTCTGGATTACACCCGGGCATCCCTCTCTGAGGATCGAAAGCTGTGGTCGGGGTTGTTCCACGGTACAGATGAGTTCGAGATTGTAATGAAAAAAATTGCTGAGGTAGCAAGACACCGCTATGAAGCAGAGGGCAGCACACTGGTCATGACGAAAGTGGTCGGTGGATTTATCGCAACGAAATAAGCTTTGGAGGAATGACCTTGATTTTCTATGGACAAAAGGTGCTCTTTCTTGGAGCCCACCCAGATGACATTGAGATTGGTTGTGGGGCGCTTTTATCCCACATGATGCATGTATGTGAGGGTTGTGATGTACGCTGTGTGACGCTCTCCGATAACCAGAAGAATCCAAAGTTGAAAAACCTTATAAAGGAACATTACAACAGCATGCAGGTTTTAGGAGTACCTGAGGATAAGGTTATCTTGGGTGCATTCGAGACACGAAATTTTCCCAGAGATCGCCAGAAGATTCTGGAATTTCTTTATGAGCTTAACCACAGCTTTTGCCCCGACATCGTGTTTGCCCATAGTTCGGCTGACATTCACCAGGACCACGGGGTTGTGACAACGGAGGCTTTGCGTGCCTTTCGAGGGAGGACTGTTTTGGGTTTTGATGTCCTTCGAAGTAGTTATGGCTTCTTTCCACACTTCCTGGTTGAAGTCAATGAAGATGATGTTGAACGAAAGGTACAAGCCCTGGCTCAATACAAGACCTATACGGATGTCTACTATACTAGTCCGGATATAACCCGATCTACCTTGGTCCGATATGGTGCGCTGGCTGAACGACCTTACGCAGAGGGGTTTGATATTCTTCGCATTGTGGGGAACTTTAAGGACAGCATATAATTCTTTTCTGCAGAGCTCTTATAGGTTTATTCCCTTTGTTCTAAGGATACTTAGATCCAAAAGGCAAGGAGAAAGGTTTACCCAAGGTTCTTACCAGGATCATCAATCTGTATGGAAGGCATTACGAATTTTGCGCATAAGAATCGTAACATCCTTTGGTTAGGGTTGGCAGTTCTTTTCGTCCTGGCGATGTCCCTAAACCGATTTGCTACGTGGAATTGGGGAGTTGAAGTCAGTGACGATTCCATTTTCTATATAAGTGCTGCTGAAAATTTCCTCAAGGGTGATGGGATAAGTCGAATTGGGGGAGGGAATGCAATAAAACCTCTGACCCATTTCCCACCTCTATATCCATTGAGCCTCTCTTTCTTGGGCTACTTCATCGGTGTTCGAGAAGCAGTTGATTGGTGGGCAGCGATTTTTTTGGGTATCAACACTGTCCTCATAACCCTTTTGATTTTTCAAGGGACAAAGTCGACGGGGGCGAGTCTCCTAGGAGGAATGTTGGCGATCGTTTCTCCCCTTCTACTAAGCACACACTTCGAGGCGATGTCGGAACCCTTATATCTATCTTCGACTCTAGCAAGCTTCCTCCTACTGGCTGGCTATCTAAGAAATCGTAAAAATTGGTATTTGATAGTAGCGGCTGTAGCAGCTTCCTTCGCTTATCTCACACGTTATATTGGCGTTTCGGTTCTCCTTACAGGTCTGTTGTCATTGCTTTTTTTGTATCCTGGGCTTTATCGAACGAGATTTAAAAAAGCCGTTCTCTTTGGCACAGTCGCTTTCATTCCAAATCTTCTCTGGTACCTGAGAAACTACCTCCTGACGGGATCCTTCACTAACCGAGTGTTATCTTTCCATCCAGTCTCCCAGGATAAAGTCAATGAAGGTTTGTTGTCCATCTCGGAATGGATCTTTCCCCAAACGATGCCTAATGGGTTGAGGCTAGGGTTGGTATCGATCATTCTTTTGATTGCGATCGGAGGTTTCGTTGTCGAATTTGTAGATAGAACGAAAGTCGGCAGCAGTGGGGACATGGATAAACGGAATCCTGTCCCTATTCTGGTTGCACTCCATGTAGGAGTGTATGGTGGTTTATTAATAACTTCGCTCACCTTCTTTGATATCTCTACAAGACTCAATAATAGGATACTCATCCCTCTCTATGTAATGTTCCTTATCCTGGGCGTTATCAGCATCCATAGGATCCTAACGTTAGGCACCTTTCCTTTACGGAAAATACTCTATCTGGCATGTGCTTTGTTGTTCACAGCGGTGATGCTCGTTTATGCTTTCAGGAGTTGGGATCTGGTTAGAGTGATGCGAGAAACTGGAAGTGGTTACAGCAGTGCAGCATGGCGCAACTCTGAGGTGATCGCTATTCTCAAAGGATTAGATTCAGAGTGGATCGTCTATTCCAATGAAGCCTTCCCTGTTTACTACCTTACAGGCATGGGTGCCTATGGGATCCCTGAGAAGTATGATCCAGTGAAGTCAGAAGAACGAGAGGATTTCCAATCTTCCATGATGGTTATGCGGGAACGTCTTAAGAGTCTCAATAGCGCTCTGGTTGTATTTCATCAAGGATATCTTCGGGAGGGTATGCCGACACTGGATGAGATTGCAGAGGGATTTGTGATAGCCCGGGAGTCAAGGGATGGAGTGATTTTTGTGGATCCGGGTAATTTGGATTACTGGGAAAGCAATTGATCATTGTAAGAGCGGATATTAGAAAATTTTCCGATGGGAAGAAAAACTATCTTTAATAAATTCAGAACATCATGGTTTTCCTCCTGGAACCGGAAAATCATTATCCTGGGTGTGTTATTCGGATTGCTGATCGTTCGATTGATCATCGTGAGGTTAGTGATCATAGAGCCCTGGCGAGGAATTCTCATTGATTCAGAACAGTATCTGGAATTGGCAAGGAATCTACTCCGAGATGATGTCCGAGGGGGACCAGCCTTCTTTATTGCTCAACCTGTGGGGCTTGGCATACACTTTGATCTTGGTTATCGCAAGTTTGATAGGAGCCATTCGTGGTCTAAAGAGAGGAAACAGGCATTTACGAGGGCTCATCATCCTAGCTCTACTTACGATTGCCTATCTGGTCCTCAGCCCGGGGGCTGCAGGAGAGGCGAGGTTTCGAGTTCCTGTGGAACCGCTCCTGGCTTTTCATGCTGCACTGACGTTCCTTGGGATACCTAATGCAGAAGTTAGAGAGGAAGAGATCATTCTTATCCAAAACGAATTTTCGGAGAAGAATGAATCTGACTAAAATAGCATTCATTTGGAATGACAATATGAATTGAAGGAAATCCAATTTTTCTCTCATGATAGACCGAATATCACAAGAAAATGGGTGAAACATGGTAAGGAGGTTGCTCATGGCATATCTCGATCCTGGTTCCGGAAGTTATTTGATACAGATCCTGATTGCACTCTTGTTAGGTGGAGTTTTTGCCATACGAGCCTTTTGGGGAAGGATCAAGGCTTTTCTTAAGGGACT
>MGNI01000119.1:6825-6939 GCA_001795115.1 Chloroflexi bacterium RBG_16_48_8
GACGATGTTCTCTACCGTCAGGTCAACCAGTCTTATTCGAAGGATTATGATCATCTGATGGCATCCGGTTTGTATGATGAGTTAGTAAAGAAAGGGTTATTCATCCCTCACGAG
>MGNI01000120.1:0-252 GCA_001795115.1 Chloroflexi bacterium RBG_16_48_8
TGGTTACGTAAAGAAAAGGAAGGTTGATACCATGAGTACACTCTTAACTTTAGAACATACACTTCAACTCCATTGGACACCGGATTTCCCTGGGGTCACCTTCCGCAAGTTCAAGGGACCTGACGACTATCCTGGGATGGTGGAAGTTATTCGAAGATGTAATAAAGCAGATCATATCAAGCGCGTGATCACGGAAGAAGATCTCGACACATTCTTCAAGCATCTTAGCAATTGCGATCCCTACCAGGATAT
>MGNI01000120.1:268-4445 GCA_001795115.1 Chloroflexi bacterium RBG_16_48_8
CGCCTATTTGCGGGTCGAATGGCAGGAGTTAAGCCAAGGCCAACGCATTTACAGGCAAATTTCAAATGCCTCCCCCGAAGCTAGAGCATTGGGGTTGGGAAGGGCTTTATTGGAGTACGCCGAAACCTACTTGCGGGAAATTGCCGCCTGCCACCCTAAGGAGATGCCAAAGTACTTTGAGGTGGGTGTTAATGAGATGGAAGTCGACAAAAAGAATCTGCTCGAACACACTGGCTACAAACCTGACCGCTATTTTTTCGCGATGGTTCGTGACCTTACTCAAGCTTTCCCCAAAGCCCCTATGCCGGACGAATTAGAAGTCCGTCCAGCCAGTCCGGATCACTATCGGAAGATTTGGGATGCCATGGGTGAAGCTTTCCGAGACCATTGGGGGCATCGGGACCGCAGGGAAGAGGAGTATCAAGGTTGGACCAACAACCGATGGTTTCAACCCAAATTATGGAAAGTGGCTTGGGAGAGGGATCAGGTAGTCGGTACGGTATTGAGCTTCATTGATGAGATAGAAAACGCAACCTTTGATCGAAAACGAGGCTACACAGAGGACATTTGTGTACGACGCCCATGGCGACGACGTGGGCTGGCTCGATCATTGCTTGTTCAAAGCATGCAAGAACTACACAGGCTGGGCATGAGGGAAGCCGCTCTAGGAGTCGATACTCAAAATCCCAATGGAGCTCTGCGTCTATACCTGAGCGTGGGTTATCATCGAGAACATTGCTTTATCGTTTATCGTAAACCCCTTTGCATGGGTGAGAGAATGTCTGAATAAAGAAGTGAAGAGTCGAGTGGAGGACACAATGCAATCACCAAAGCAATGGGAGGATTTACCCGATGGTTTTCAGGTTCGCGCCACAAGAATGGAGGACATCGAGGAAGCCGTTGATCTCTTCAATGCCTGCTCCATCGACATGATCGGATGCCCCGATCACGAGGCCGAGGTGCTTCACAAAATTTGGGAAACACCGAACTTCGATCTCGACCAGAGTAGCAGGGTCGTTCTCGATGCCAACAAGAAAATGGTTGGTGTTGCAGAAGTCTGGGATGTTTTCGATCCCCCTGTTCATCCTCTTCTTTTTGGTCGGGTCCATCCTGATTATGAGGGATTAGGCATTGGAAGTGAGATGCTGAGATGGTCGATCGACCGTTCAAAAGAGGTCATGAAGCGCGTTCCTGCGGATGCCAGAGTCTCTGCAAGAGCATTTGTGATCAGCACTTACGAGCCAAGTAAAAAATTACTTGAAGATCATGGCTTTCGGACGCTTCGCAAAACATGGCAGATGGAAATCGACTTGGATGAGGAACTCCCTGAACCAGTTTGGCCTGATGGAATCTCCCTACGAATATTCAAGCACGAGAGGGATGGCGAAGCTGTTTTTCGAGCAGATTTGGATGCCTTTCGTGATCATTGGGGCTTTATCGAAGAACCATTCGAGCATGGATACAAAAGGTGGCTCCATGACATGATCCAAGATGAAGAGTATGACCCCAACTTATGGTTCATAGCAGTAAAAGGACAGGAAATCGCCGGGGCAGCGCTTTGTCGACGCCGATCTTGGGAAGACAAGGATACGGGATGGGTTCGTTCCTTGTTCGTTCGGAGACTCTATCGAAGGCAAGGTCTGGCACTTGCTTTGCTTCATCATTCTTTCCGGGAATTTCAAAAGCGGGGGAAAAAGCACGTTCGCCTGGGTGTGGACTCCCAGAACCTGACGGGTGCAACAAGTCTGTATGAAAAGGCTGGAATGCGAATCAAGCGGCAGTACGACCACTATGATTTCGAAATGAGGCCTGGAAAAGAGTTAGCCAAAACATAATGGAGAGAATGCAGCTTTCTCACAAACGCGACTGCAGAAGTTGTATTGGATAAGATCCGTGTTCCTGTGATTTCCACTGGTTGAGAACAAGTTCATTTGGGATGATCTCTCTTATTTGATGAGAGATATCCCCATTCCCCTTCTTCCAATGCGAGAAATCTTCCTTATCCATGGACAATTCCATCACTGGCAGGGTATAAAATCCAGGTTCATGCCTGTGTGTAAGAGGATAAGGACCCCTGATCCACATCAGAGACTGGAGACATCATCTTAATGACAACCAATGAAAAAATTTGTGCAGTTATTTGGGATTTGGGTGGCGTCCTCCTTCGAACGGAGGATCTCAGTCATCGTGAGAAATGGGAGGAAAGGTTTGGTCTCGAACCGTGGGGGTTGGCCGACCTCATCTTCCGGAGTGAGATGAGCCAACTGGCATCGCTAGGTCAAGCCTGTGTGGATGACATTTGGTATGCCATTCAGGAAAAACTCAACCTCGATGTCCAGGAATTAGAGCAATTGAGGAAGGACTTCTTCGCTGGAGATCGCGTGGATAAAGGACTGATAACTTTTATCCAGAAACTCAAAGGCCCATTTAAAACAGGCATGATCACAAATGCCTGGCCAGATATCCGTCATTGGATCGTAAATGAATGGCAAATCGCAGATGCCTTTGACCACATTCTAATCTCGGCCGAAGTGGGGATGGTGAAGCCGAATGCTGAGATTTATACCTTATCCCTGCAAATGTTGGATGTCCAGCCAGAGCAAGCCGTATTCATAGATGATTTTGTCGAAAACATCGAAGGCGCAAAAGCTGTTGGGATGCATGCCATCCATTTCCGCGATCGTGAGGAGGTCATCGCAGAACTTAAAGAAATCCTTGATATCTAAACCTAATGTATTAGGTGCGTTCCAGTCTATAGTGAATCTTTCCTTTCGTGTTGAGTCAGAGGGTGATCTCGAAAGTCATTACCAACCGATTTCACTTCAACTCTCATCTGGCATACACAGAATAAACCATTCATGATCCCACTGAAAAAAGCCCTTCAAGATAGAAGAGAGAGGCATATGTGGGGGTGGGGGCGCCTCTAACTCAACACCAAAGGGATTCTCCAACACAAAATAGAATACCCCCCATTTGCCAGAATCATTTGCGTCTCGATCTTGTTAGTGAGAAAATAGTTTCCCCACCACGCCGGAGGGTTTTACCAATCCTGTAAAGCTGTCTATCTTTATAGGACTCTCGATCGCCATTTCTACAGAGGGATCTCGACAACGATGGATAAGAGCGATACCCCCAATCCCATCATCAACCCTCGCTTGATGATTTTCCTCCTTGCAATGGCTTCGGCTGAGATGTCCCGCACCATGACCATGGTGCAAATCCCTGTATTCCTGCGCGAATTAGGAGCAAGTATCCAACAGATCGGCTTGTTCTTCACCATTTCATTAATCTTCCCATTGCTCTTTCGAATCTTCGGAGGCTGGCTTTCCGACGCCATCGGACGCCTCAGAGCCTTAATGTTAGGGAGCACAGCCGGGATGCTGGCCTTCTTCCTCTACACAATTACACCAAGCTGGCAAGCAGCTTTGTTGGCTCCGGCTCTCCTTGCAACGACGACCGCGCTCATCTTCCCCTCCTATAAAGCCTACATCGCAGATCAAACCGAGGATGAGGTACGAGGCCGCGTTTTCGGACTGTCGGAGACCATCATCTCCATTGCCTGGATCCTAGGACCACCCATTGGAGGTTTGATCGCCCAAATTGCGGGATATCGATGGATGTTCGCGGTCTCCACAATAACCTACGCGATTGCCACCTTGATCTTTCTTCATTTGTTTCGAACCCATTCTGTCGAAGCCGAAGAAAGCAAACAAAAACCCACCTTTGCTTCGATGCGAAGTTCCTTGAGAGAGATGTTTATACTGATGATCTCTGGAGGGTTGGTCACCTGGATCTTAATCGTGGATGGTGTTCGGGATGTTGCCTTTAAAATGTCATTCGATCTAATGCCGATCTATCTAACCGAGATTGGTGGGTTGACCAAATCAGGAATCGGTTTGCTCGACAGCTTTTTCGGCATTGCACTTGCAGCCAGTTCTCTTCCTGCAGGCTGGCTTGTAGATAAGACCAGTGAACGGTTCGGGATCACCTTGGGCATCCTTACGATGATCCTTTCCCGTCTTGCCTTTGCAATGACGTCCGTGTTTGGGGGTTTCGCATTTTCTTGGATACTGCTTGGCGTCGGTGGGGGGTTAATGGAACCCGCAGCAAGTTCACTGATTGCAAAGGGTGTCCCTCAGCGCGTGCGAGGTTTGACATACGGTCTCGTTGCCACGAG
>MGNI01000120.1:4482-7653 GCA_001795115.1 Chloroflexi bacterium RBG_16_48_8
TGGCAGCCAGATTTGGAAACTGGTGAACCCGAAAGCGCCCTTCTTCTTTACGATATTCTTAGGGGTTTTTGCGATCATCCCGGCCTGGTTTAAATTACGGATCAGCAAGGAGCTATGGGTTGGAGTGGATGCGGATCTAGCTACGATCTGCACAGCTGATAGTATATTAAACACGACAATTCACTAATCGATCCTGATTCCTTCTTCTCTAACAAGAACCATTCGATTTCCTGGCATGGCTTTGTATTCATGTTCTAAACCTACGCCTCGACAAAGAATATGGATCCCAGATTAAGGTCAAAAATTCGACCTTGACCATAAGTCAGATTTTCATCCACTTTGGAAAGGAAGTTTGGCATTAAGAGAGGAGAGCCTTGCCCCTCCAAGGAAAGCCGGCACTGCCGCTTTTGCCGGAGGCCGCCACGTCACATCATATAGAGGAAGGGCATCTTTCCGGTCGGTCGGCACTTTCGTTCACCCTGTTCCCCCTCAAGGTGAACAGGGCAAATAATTTACCGGAGTATTCAATAGCCGACGTGGTTTAGCGTCCCTTGGTTGGCTTAAGGCTCTGTATGTCTATACTTTACGTTGGAACTGCTTTTAGGTCAATCACCGCTTTTCTTAAAATTCGTACCATTCATTTTAATGACCCCACCTGAAAAAAGGCCACTCACCCGAGAGGAACCAGCATATGCCTCTCTCTTCTATCTTGAAGGGCTTTTTTCAGTGGACTCTTTAATGGTTTTCAAATGATGGTCGTAGAGATGATCGCTGTGAAACTCAGAAACACAAAGAATTCCTGTGTGCTTAATGATACATGGGCATGGAATCGGATCAATTCCATCTCCATTCTCTCCCGTTATGAAAATACCTTTTATCCATCTTTTTCAGCCTGACATGGAGCCTTCGAGCAAACTCAGATGGTAAATCCATCGCTAATTCACATGCGAATAATGATTCTTCGGATAACCTTCTACATTTCACAACTGCCATCTCCAGGGACTAAAATCATACATCGTGGGCGTGGATAGAGGATCGAGGACATGCAGTTGAATGAACCCGCAACGCCAAACATGAAGATCGTTCGATCATTGCAGCCCCAGGCACTGATGTAACTTTGCAGGAAAAAGCTGAGATGTCGCAAATATGCGGATCCAAATAGAATATGTAACGATCAAACGAGATGTTTTCATACTTGCATTATGCAATGAAAAACGAGCTGGCTTTGGTTTTCTGGTAGCACCCAATCCAAAATATAATCTTACCATTCTGGGTGATGCCATGATCAAAAAAAGCCCAAGTGTGAGGTCGTTCCGGTTGCTTCATGAAGTTATGATGAGAACGTGTGGCCTTTCAAATAGCTTCGCATAGATCCATTCGGCCATCTACGTTTGAAATTCGATCCGCCGGAAATCCTCATTGAAGATGACATCTGTGACGATAATTCATGAGAGATCTGAGATTTATCCATGTTCTACAACACAAACTTTGAATTATCGGATAACATTAAAAGTGTTGAGACCAGATCTCTTCTGAAGATCCTTAAATAAGCCATGCACACACTCTTGCAAACTCTTCAAGATCATGACCTCGGGCATCTCAGAATTATCGCTGAATTCTGGGGTTTTGATCTACCCTCTGAACCTTCCCTGGCTGCGGCTGAATGGCTTTCTATGGCCATGTTGGAGAAGGAGGCCATCCTTGAAATGACGGATAGCCTTCCCAAGACAGCTCGGAAGGCATTGGATGATCTACTACACCAAGGTGGACGAATACCTTATTCCGACATGTTGCGTCGCTACGGACAGATCCGGGAAATGGGAGAAGGAAAACGTGACCGGACCAAACCCTGGCGTAATCCAATCTCGCCTCTTGAGATATTGTGGTATCGCGGGTTGATTGCCCGTGCCTTTGCAGATACGGCAAGCGGACCCCGGGAATTCATCTTTATACCATCCGACCTTCGTCAACATCTTCCAAGCCCGATTTCTGCCGTTGATGATGTTCCAGGAGAAGAAGTAGAAAGCCCAAAACAATTCGAACATACATCCACATCTGCTGTGGAAGATGCCACCACCCTCCTGGCCTTTTTAAGACGTGAGCCTACCAAGTCAGATAGCTTTGAGCCAATGCGCCGTGATGATCTTATCCCTTTTCTTCACAATCCTCAATCCCTGGACCTGATATTCACCCTCCTGAAGGATAGCGAACTACTGACCTCTCAGCCCATTCAGCCCCAACTTGAAGCCACCCGTATATTTTTAGAGACCCCAAAGGAAAAAGCATCTGCACATATACTGCTTACCTGGAGAGACTCCCTGAGGTGGAATGATTTATTGCACGTTGGTGGGATACACTTCAAAGGAGAAAAATGGCCTAACGATCCCCTCACCTCTCGATATGCTGTCTTGAATTTCCTGTGTTTGATCCCCATTGGAAGATGGTGGGGGCTTGATTCTTTCATTCAGGCAATACACCAGCACCATCCGGGGTTCTTAAGGCCGGCGGGGGATTTCGATTCCTGGTACCTTCAGGATCCAGAAACGGGTGCTTTTTTGCGAGGATTTGAACATTGGGAGAGAATTGATGGGGCCTTGATACGACACATCATCACTGAACCTATGACATTTTTAGGTGCGATCGATCTCGGAGCCAGAGAGCCGGGGCAGCCAACCTCCAGCTTTCGCCTTACTCCAATTTCAAGGGTTCTATTTGATCCTGCTTTCCAAAATAAACATAGCCAAAGCACAGCATCCGTATCCATATTTCTGGATGGAACGATCCTGGCACCGTTTTCGAGTCCACAATCCCACCGATATCAAATCGCTCGATTCTGCGACTGGCTGGATCTAACCCCTTCAGGTCACCGCTATCGTATCAGCCCCTCTGCTTTAGAGAGGGCAGCAGAACAGGGACTTTCTATCAACCTTGTCAAATCTATCTTGGAGCAAGCTAGTGAAAATCCCCTCCCACCATCCATTCTCGAAGCGCTATCCCGTTGGGAGTCAAAAGGATGTGAAGCTTATGTTGAGAAAACAGTGCTGTTGCGTCTGAAAGAACCACAGGTGCTGGAGAAGCTTCAATCCAACTATGCTACTGCGCGCTTCCTTCAAGAAAGGGTCGGACCTACAAGCATTGTTGTACAAGAGAAGGATTTAGAAAAACTCTTTT
>MGNI01000120.1:7663-7931 GCA_001795115.1 Chloroflexi bacterium RBG_16_48_8
ACCCCATTAAGGAGAGATCTTGATCCTGACCTTAAGAACGGAGAGAAATGGCTTTCCGAATGGCAGCTTCAAGTTCATCAATCGTAACGGGCTTGAACACAAAAGCGTCGGCTCCCAGCCCCAAGGCCTCATCCACCTGGACATCAGTGGTTTCTGATGAAAGCATGACCACAGGAATTTTCTGCAGATCACTGCGCCGCCGCATGAATTCAAGCATATCAATTCCACTTACTTAAGGCATCATGATATCCAGGATGATGACATCCGG
>MGNI01000120.1:8012-11987 GCA_001795115.1 Chloroflexi bacterium RBG_16_48_8
GAGCTTGATGGCATGCCTCATTTCATCATCGTCATCCACAATCCAAGCCAAAGGCATCCGATCCTCCGCTCTTTCTACAACTCCGCTTTAACTCGTTCAGCCAAGGAACGAGTGATACCGGGAACACTGGCAAGCTCCTCTACCTTGGCGTTACGGATACTCTCTATGTCGCCAAAGGATTTTAATAAGGCTTTTCTTCGTGCAGGTCCGATTCCAGATATTGAATCCAAACTCGATGCCACCCCTTTCTTTTGTCGTTGAGTGCGATGCTGCTTAAGCGCAAAACGATGGGCCTCATCTCGAATCCTTTGCACTAAGAATAACGCCTGTGACTGACCCGGCAAGATCACCGGATCCGTACGATCAGGAAGATACAATTCCTCGTGTTTTTTCGCCAGTCCAATAACCGCAAACATCGTCCCCAATCCATATTGGTCGATCACTTCCATGGCTCTTGAAAGTTGTCCTTTCCCACCGTCAACAATGAGTAAATTCGGCAACATGCCAAAAGCCGGATCGAGCTTTCCACCCGGCTTTTGAGCTTCTTCGTTAGCCAATTCCCACCTTCTAAATCGACGGCTTAAGACTTCTTCCATACTGGCAAAGTCGTCCTGCCCTTCGACAGTTTTTATTGTGAATTTGCGATAGATATTCTTACTAGGGGTTCCCTGTTCAAAAACCACCATCGACCCTGCTGCTGCAGTTCCTTGAAGGTTGGAGATGTCATAACATTCAATCCGGTTGAGGGGCTGCTCAATATCCAATGCAGATTGGAGCTCAGCCAAGGCTTGAACATGTCTGCTCCTATCCGCTTCCCATTGAGCCCGCAAACTTGTGAGAGTCTCAGATGCATTTTCAGCGGCCAATTGTATCAAGTCCCTCTTCGTCCCTCGCCTGGGGACTAGCAGTTTCACTTTTTTGCCTTCACAACGTTGATTTAACCATTCTTCAATAATCTGGGCTTCTTCAATATCCGTAGGCAACAATACATTTTGAGGAATGAAGGTGGCATTTGTGTAAAATTGTTTCAAAAAGGCTTCCACCAGCTCCTGATCCTCGGCTTGATCTATACCATCAAGGAGGAAATATTCGCGACCGATTAGCTTCCCAGCACGGATGAAGAAAACTTGAACACAAGCGTTACGATCATCCCGCGCAAAAGCAATGACATCTGAATCAACCATCTGTGGAGAAATAAGTTTATGACCCTCAACGACTTTTTCAATAGCATTCAACTGATCTCGAATGACGGCTGCTTTCTCAAAGTCCAATACTTGTGAAGCCTGTTCCATTTCCCCTTTCAACCGGTCGAGAATAGCGTCAGTATGCCCCCTTAGAAATCGACAAAGATCACCTATCATGGCTCGATAGGTTCCCTGGTCAATCGCCCCGATGCATGGCCCTGCACATAATTTGATATCAAAATATAAGCAGGCTCGCTTATCTTCCCCTGTGATCACTCGATCACATGTCAAATAGGGAAAAATCTTTCGTAAGATATCCAATGTTTGATGGACTGCCCAAGCGCTGGTATAAGGTCCGAAATACTGACTGCCCGTTGTGGATAATCTACGTGTGAAAGTCACTTTGGGAAAGGGATCTTCCCAATGCACACGGATGTAGGGGTAGCGCTTATCGTCTTTGAGATGCACATTGTATTTTGGTCGATAGCGCTTGATCAGGTTCATCTCGAGGATCAATGCCTCGAGTTCTGAACCTACAACAATCCACTCAATGTCAACGATATGTCGGATCAATTCTGCGATCTTGGGCTGGTCGCCACTTGAAGCATGGAAATAGGAACGCACCCGACTTCGCAGATTTACAGCTTTGCCCACATAAATGACCTTGCCTGCCTTATCCTTCATAAGGTAGCAGCCGGGTTTGGGAGGAATCCCTTGCAAAGAAGGTTTCAAGAGACCAGGAACAGCCATAACGATTGGATTTTATCACAGCTAGATCTTCTTCAACTCATAGTGCTATAATGCCAGCATGTTGCCCGTACACAAAGGACATATTCACTTTGGCTTGATCGGCATCGGTTTATTGATCTGCTCTATGATCACAGCCTGCAACCCAAGCGTGGAAAATCCGACGCCTGTGGTTTCACCTACTCCCCCTCTTGCAACCGCTTTGCCCATGGAGCCTTCTAAACAGCCAGATAATGAATTTCAAAGTATCACCATTTGGATTCCACCTCGGTTTGCACCTGACACCCCAGCAGGCTCCCTCCTTAGCGAACACCTGTCAATTTTCGAGGACGCATATGCCCTCATCAACATTGATTTGCGTGTAAAGGAAGAAAACGGACCTTCAGGCATCCTCGAGATCCTTAGTTCAGCAAGCCTGGTGGCTCCCTCGACCCTTCCAGAGATCGTGCTCCTTGATCCCAATGCCTTGAATACAGCTGCCCTGAAAGGTCTTATCTCTCCTTTAGAAGAAATCATCCCAATTCCAAAAACACCGGAATGGTATCCTTTTGCGATCGAGGCTGCCTTCGTTGATAACACCTTCTTTGGACTCCCATTCTTGAGTGAAGCAGAAGCTTTTGCCTATCGAAAGGAATCTTTTGAAGCTGAGCCTAAGGACTGGGCAGATCTTCTGAGCTCTGCCGAAACCTTTTTAATCCCAATAGGCGATCCAGAATCCAAATTCAGCCTCATTCAATATATTGCCATGGGCGGGAAGGTTATTGATGACCGAGGTAGTCCAATCATCGATACTGCTCTCCTGACAGATCTATTCAATTTTTACCTCTCAGCCAACGAAGCAGGTTTACTCCCCCTATACTCGCTCCAACTCCAATCGACAGATGACACATGGATAGCACTTATGCAGGGGAACACCAATGCTGCCGTCATTCCTCTAGAAGCCTTTCAAGAAGGATCAACCAGCGTTACCTTCTTAGTGACCCCATGGCCTACTCGTGATGGATCAGGTGTCGTTCCAACCATGACATTATCCTGGGCGGTGGTTGCAAAGGATCATGAGCAATACGATCATATCTCCCAAGTTCTCCAGTGGTTATGTGAACCAACATTCTTGGGAAAGATAAGCCAATCTTTGGGTTTGATTCCAGCTACCTCCACCGCGCTGCAAGAATGGACAAGTTCAGATTCCTCCGCAATCCTCAGTCGTTTGATTCGGGTGGCTGTGCCTGAGCCAAGCATTGAAGAGATCACCACCTTTGGACCCTTGCTGCGGAGTGCCATAGAAGATGTGCTCAATGGACGTAGCACCCCTGAGACTGCTGCAGAGAGCATCTCCGATCAAGTTAAGATCCCCTGATTCAAAACAATATCCATGGTCATGACTTGATCTTTTGATTCACATTCATCAATGACCCCACTGCAAAAAGCCCTTCAAGATAGAAGAGATAGGGATAGGGATATGGTTGACCGCTTTATTGCAGCCTGCTACAATCTCGGCGCTTACTTCAATCATGCGAGGACAATCATGCCTATTCATTTCGGCACGGATGGTTGGCGGGGGGTCATATCCGACACCTTCACATTTCACAACCTTCGTCTTATCACTCAAGCCATTGCGGATGCTGTTGCATCGGAAGAATGGCTCAATCACCAATACCAGGAATACACCCCTGATCCGAAACTCATGGTAGTGGGTTTTGACACACGCTTCCTATCTGATCGCTATGCGGTCGAAGCGGCTCGCGTCCTTGCAGCCAATGGGTATAAAGTCTTCCTGGCTTCGGCAGATGTTCCTACCCCTGCAGTCTCTTACGCAATTCGTCGACGAAATGCTATCGCAGGTCTAATGATTACTGCATCCCACAACGCCCCCAGATATAACGGTGTCAAGCTCAAAGCCGCTTATGGTGGCTCTGCTGTGCAGGAACAATGTCGGCGAGTTGAAGTATATCTAAATGATAACGAAGCTCGGGGTCGCGGACCAAATCTCATGGATTATGAACGCGCCAGAGAAGCGAATTTAATCCAGCGATTCAACCCAACA
>MGNI01000120.1:11996-13005 GCA_001795115.1 Chloroflexi bacterium RBG_16_48_8
GATAAACTTTGACGGTATCTCGAATAACCCACAACATATCGTTGTCGATTCAATGTTCGGATCAGGTCGCGGACAAATCAAAGGGATACTCCAAGGTACTGGGTGCGAAGTCTTTGAAGTTCGAGGGGAAATGAATCCCGGGTTTGGTGGGATTCACCCGGAACCGATCACCCGATATCTTGGAGCGCTGACGAGTGCCATTTCGGCTGGACATGGGCAGCTCGGACTGGCTACCGACGGAGATGCTGATCGCATTGGTGCGATGGATGGTCGCGGGAATTTTGTCGACCCACATAAAATCCTGGCTTTATCCCTAAAATATCTTGTTGAACATCGAGGCCTTCGCGGGAAAGTCGTTAAAACAGTCTCAACCACCCAGATGATCAATCGCTTATGTCAAAAATATGGTCTTGAGGTCATTGAAACCCCGGTTGGATTCAATTACATCGCTGACTGGATGCTCAAGGATGATGTTCTCATCGGTGGCGAGGAATCGGGAGGAATATCCTTTAAAGGACACATCCCTGAAGGAGATGGGATCTTAATAGGCTTACTCCTGCTGGAGATGATCGCCATCTTGAATAAACCTCTTGAAGAATTGGTCGAAGATCTTCTTCGTGAAGTGGGTCCTTCATATTATGCACGACTGGATATGCGTCTATCTCGCCCCATAGCCAAATCTGAAATGGTTGAGCGACTGCAGTCAAAGGCTCCTGCCTCCATTGCTAAGAATAAAGTCCAAAAGATAAGTGCCCAGGATGGCGTGAAATATACTTTCGAAGACGACTCGTGGCTGCTGATACGTCCCTCAGGAACAGAACCTGTCTTGCGGGTATATGCGGAGGCGCGCAACACGGAGATATTGGACGACCTACTTGCCTATGGTCGAAGTGTCGCCGGCTTTGAGGCCTAACGGGTGCTGAGAACACCTCTATGGGGAGAAAAAGGAAAAAAACTGCCAGATGGACCTGGGACTTCCTCTGGCAGTCCTTAGTTACCCAAATCATTG
>MGNI01000121.1:0-5823 GCA_001795115.1 Chloroflexi bacterium RBG_16_48_8
ACATAGAAGGCGGCATTGCCCGAGTGTGCGCGCATCCGCTGAAGAGGGTTACAGTGCACAACGACGAAGAGAAGCCCACGAATGAGAATGCTCCGCATTCCGAAGAGGGTGCCAGAGCATCTAATGACCCACTCCTCGGCGCGATCTGCGAGAGGCTCAAAGGCCTGATTGTCAGTTCACAAGAGGCAGCGAGGTTAGATCCCTCGCGGACCACCCTAGACGCTGTTGTTCTCACTGAGCACCTGTATTCAGTGCCACCGCCAGCCGATCCGTCGCCGCAACACGCGAATGCTCCGCGCGTCTCAAGTGGCCTCCTTCACAGAATCAAGCAGGCTCAGAGAAACGCAGGTAGCGCACAGCCATTCCACGAGTTTCCAGTTCTCAACGACTCTAATGCCATTGCACATTGGGTCGTCGACCTGGATACTGCAACGAGGTGCACCACTGCTACGCTGGGATTGCACCGTTCACGCATGCGGGAGTTCGTCGAGACACACAAGCTGGACCATCAGGGAAAAGACAGGTTCTACTCGATCGGTTTCGCCAGCTTCTGTGAGGCGCACAACCCTGATGAGATCTACCTCGAATTCCAGGTCGGCCCAACGTATGGCGCAGGAAGGATCCATAAGGTAGTGCGCGAGGAGGGCGGGGTCCGCCTTGCACAGTTGGCGACCCTGTGGACATCCTAAGCTGCTCCGGGCAAGACTCTACGAGACTGTACCCATGAACCATTCAAGGACATAGGTTACAAAAAATTCTAAAGACATGGGTAACACTTATCTCATGAAGGAGGTGGAGCCCATGCCCTGGAAAGGTGTTACCGTGATGGAACAAAGACGAAGATTCCTCGATGACTACCAATTGAACTATTATTGCATTACCGAACTGGCAGAACGTTTTTGCATCTCCAGAAAGACAGCCCATAAGTGGATCAACCGCTTCAAGCAGAATGGTCACAGCGGCTTTCATGAGCTATCCCGCCGGCCGCGCATCCGCCCGTGGCAGACCGACAAGGCGATCGTCGAAGAGCTGATGGATCTGCGGAAGGCACACCCCAAATGGGGTCCAAACAAATTGCTCGACATAATGCAACGGAGAGACCCTGAGCGAAAGCTTCCGGCGATCTCAACAGCAGCTCTGATCCTGAAGAGAAATGAATTGGTGCGGCCAAGGCGACGTTACCGGCGGGCGCATCCAGGCTGTCCAAAGAGCATCCCTGCTGGAGCGAATGACATTTGGGCAGCGGACTACAAGGGGCAATTTCGCCTAACGAATGGAAAATACTGCTTTCCACTGACGGTCAGCGACCTCTCAACCCGCTACCTGCTGGGCATCGACGCCCACCCTGCGATCTCGCTGGAGAAGACATTTGCCTATTTCAGGGAGCTTTTTAGGGCCTACGGGCTTCCCAATCGCATCCGGACGGATAACGGGGTGCCCTTTGCCTCGAATGCGTTAGCGAGGCTATCGCAGCTGTCGGTATGGTTCATCAAGCTTGGGATCTACCCAGAACTGATTGAACCTGGAAAGCCGCAGCAGAATGGCGTGCATGAGAGAATGCATCGGACACTGAAGGAGGAAGCCACTATCCCGCCTGGAAGCAGTCTGCGAGTCCAGCAGAAGAAGTTCGATGAATTTCGGGAGGAATTCAACCAGGTGCGTCCACATGAAGCCATCGGGATGAAACGGCCTGGGGAGATCTACCAGGCTTCTGAACGGACACTGCCGAAGCGGATTGAATACTATAACTACCCCTCCCATTTCCTGGTGCGGCGTGTCAGCCGTGGGGGGACGATCCGCGTGTTTCATAATCAGATCTTTGTCAGCAACACGCTGCAGGAGGATTATGTCGGGTTAGAAGAAGTGGCGGACGGGGTATATGATATGTACTTCTGTTTCTATCAAATTGGGCGATATGACTTGCAAACGAACAAGATCCAAGGTATTGTGTCTAAGGTTGGCTTGAGTGTGAAAAGGGTGGACCTGGTGAGCAGAGTGTAACCTATGTCCTTAGAATAAAATGTAACCCATGTCCTTAGACTCCTGCTTGGATAAGACCCCTCTCGGTCTTGGCTCCCTATACGCTTCACGCTTTTTCAACACCCAATAAGTCGCTTCGGATAGATAGCGCGCCACCGCGCCCACGGCAACCGCATGTCCTTTGCGGTGACACACCCTTTCGTACAACCGTGCCACAACCATGCTGCGCCAGAGCGGATGATGTCGCTGTCGGACAATCCCTTTGGCATCCGCAATGAAAGCCTACTCCAAGTCATCACTTGATTATCGAATCATCTTTCCATAGCGATATTTCCCACCGCTTCACTTCACTTTCCAAACCATGCCGCTTACAGCTGGCGAAGTGCTTGGCAGAAATCAAGCGATCAATGCAACCACCCTCATACTCAATCACGATCAAGAGAATCTCTACTGCTCCAGGTAGCATCTTCACCAACCATCTCTTGTGGTTCAACCAAACGTATACCTTTCTCTGTCGCCTCGACTATCATTGCCGGCGTGAACCCGCTCTTGCTGAATAAGATGTATTGAACATTCTTCCAATGACCACTCTTCAGCAACTCATGCGCTTTCACTTGCAGGCCTTGCAAGATATTCACACCCACTGGACGGGATGACCATTTACACTCGCCCAACATGATTAAGCGTTCCGTGTCACTGACTGCCACAATATCAATCTCCGCCTCACGGTCCCACCAGCTTCCTATCCGTTCCGGCAAGAAGGGTAGTTCCCCGGCGCGCGCAAGCCGTGCAACATGTTCGCGCGCCGCCTCTTCGAATCCTTGCCCCATGTAAATCTCAAAGTCAGGGCGAATGCGTTGGTCCAGGATGGCGCTGGCCAAACCCAACTCGAGGGAACCCTTATACGGCAGCACATAGCGGAACCAGAAACGAAGGAACGGATCGGTGAAATGATAGATCCCCTTCTTGCTTTTTTCCGGTCGGCTCTCTGTTGCCGGAACCCTGCGCTCGATAAGATGCAGTTGCTGCAGGATGTCGAGATAGCGTGCCGTGGTGTTCGCGTTTCCTACTCCGGCAGCTTGAGCGATCTCATTAAGCCTAGTTCTCCCTTGGGCAATCGCCCTCAGGATTGAAAAGTAATTGCGCGGCTCACGGAGTTCCTCCATCAGCACTAAGCGAGGCTCGTCATAGAGTTGTCCCTTGGTATCCAGGATGTGCCGTCGTATATTGGCAAACAGCCCCCGGGAGCTGACGAAAGACTCCAGATAGTAAGGCATTCCTCCGAGCGCTGACCATACTTCGATCTGCTGGACTGATGTGTATCCAGGGAAGAAGGTCGCTACTGCTGAAAGATTGAGGGGTTGCAAAAAGAGACTGCCGGTACGTCGGCCGTACAGGGGGGCACGATATCCGAGAACTTCGGTCTCCATCATCCCCACATAGGAACCGCATAGGATCAGGAATATCGTGGTTCCCCTTAAAATTTCATCCCAAACCTTCTGCAGGATGGAGGGGATAGCTTTATTCCCGGCGATCAGGTAAGTGAACTCATCAAGGATCACGATGGGGCGTCCAGGTAGTTCTACCAGCGCTCGAAAGGCTGCTTCCCAGAAAGGGAATGTAAACCCATCGGGGGTTTCGTCGTGCGTGTATCCCCATATCTGCTGGGAAAATTCGGCCAGTTGGTCGCTATCCGACCTCATCGTGGCGATGAAAAAGAGATGGCGCTTTCCCACGCAAAAAGCGCGCAGCAACTCTGTTTTCCCTACACGGCGCCGTCCATATAATATAAAAAGCTCAGCCTGCCCTGTCCGGTAGAGTTCCTCAAGCTGGGATAATTCCGACTCGCGATCGACAAACATAGTCTCTCCTCTATAGAAATAAATACAAATCGTAATTATTATAATCCTAATTTGTTTTTCATCCCACTGATAGACGAAGACATCCTCAAGTCCCAAATGCCATAATTTATTGACCCGGTAGCAACTATTCAATCAGAAGAGAAGAGAACAGCTCGGCTTATAATCGTAACTTAGGGCATTAGGTTAATGTCGGCGGCCAGGAGGGCGGTTACCCCAGGATCATTAGCTCCCTCACCATTACCTTGACCCTCGCGGGGAGGGCCTTTGGGACGGACCATGGGTGACTTCTCTGTCTTTACAGGTGATGCTCCTCATGAGCCCCCTTCACCGGTCAGCTATTCAGCCGACCGCCGCGGGCACGTTTGGGCCGGCGACTCCTGAGGCCCGGCATTCGCAGGGGCCGAGGGGGCGCCTGGCCCTTGGTCCAGCCCTTTGCGCCGCAGGCTTTTCGGCCAAGGCACGGGGGCTTTCCAGGTGCCAATGATTTCGCACATCATCGAACCAGAGCCCCAGAGCCCAGAGTTTCAGAGTCCAGAGACGGATGGGGAGAGAACAACTCGAAACCCGACACTCCCGTACCAGTCGTACGGGCCGCACCCGTCGCGATCCGCACAACGGACGTACCCACGATTATAGTAGAATGACCCGCCGCGCAAGACACGCAGATCATTCGATTCCGGTTCTTCACGCCCATCCGAAGGGTCATAGGGATACCGAAAATCGGGTTTCTCCCAATCCTTACCCCATAGGCTCCGTGTCCACTCCCACACATTGCCAGCCATGTCCTGTACTTCATATGGGCTCTTCCCATCCGGGAAACACCCCACCGCGCTGGTCTTGCCAATTCCCGTTTCGCCGTAATTCGCCCTGTTCGGGTCCGGCTCATCTCCCCAAGGATAGTTCCAACCATCTGTGCCACGCGCGGCTTTCTCCCACTCGGCCTCTGAGGGCAGCCTGACCCGCCAGCCCTCCTTCGAGAGCAACCTTCTTAAAGTCTCCGGAGTGCCCTCCCACTTGCTCAAGCATTCCGTCAGCCAGTCACAGTAGGCAATGGCGTCATGCCAGGTAACATCCACCACCGGATGGTTTCCCATTCCACGCAGGCTGTCAGGGTCTCCCGGTTTTCGGCCGGAATCCGCCACAAAGGCACGAAACTGTGCCACCGTGGTCGGGTATCGGGCGATGTAGTAACTTTGCAGCGGGACTTCATGTTGTGGTTTTTCCCTTTTGAAATAACCCTCCTTCACCCATTCCTTCACCCATTCCTCTGTCTTCACAAGTTCGTGAATCTCATCGTCACTTGTGCCCATCAGGAAGGGGCCTTCAGGGATCTCCACAAAGCCCAAAAGATCTTCATCGGGGAAATACCAAGCATCTGGTCGGAAGCGCGGGTCGCCTATTCGGGCTAGGACATCGCCTGCTCGGGCTCTTGTATTCGCTTCCACGATAGGATCCCCAATCACCTCTGTCATGGCTATTACCGTTCTCTTCCAAGCAGCCTCTGTAACACCATCCGGTAAGATATCTGCAACCGCCTCTCCCGCAAGGACGGACGCCTGCCCTGCTGGGACTTTTTCGCTCTCCAGCAAACCTGAAACCACAGCGCCTGCGGCTTCATCCCGATGCTGAACCACACCTAAATAGCCAATAGCCAGAGGGCTTGCCTCATGCCAAGCAGAATCCCCTAAGTGTTCTAGCAAAGCATCAATAACGGAGTTGACCTCCTGTTGTCCTAATTGAGCCATTGCCACTCCCGCCAGATACTCTTCAAATGTCAGGTGGATAAAACCAAATTGATTCATCCCTCTCTCAATCAGCAAAGCCGCATATTCACGTATATCGCTCAAAAATTGGCTTACCGCCTGCTCGGGATTTTCCAGCCCTCTCTCTCGATAGATTCCTTTCAGCTTGTTTTGTAATTGCTCCTGATGAACCAGACCGAATCCAGGGGATGTCTCATGCCTCCAGAAGGCTATTAGCG
>MGNI01000121.1:5833-7963 GCA_001795115.1 Chloroflexi bacterium RBG_16_48_8
TCGTGTTGCCAGCTGCCACAGGTTTTCGCTGCTGAAAATAGCCTTTTCAAGCAAGGCAGCCCGCCCCCTGGCGTCCTCCGCGTCCAGATTCCTTAACTTGGCAATATGGGCATACCAATGGTCGATGAAATAGCGGATCTGCCCTTCGTTGAATGGTGCCAATACGGTTCCGAAATATCCTGGCAAGCGCCATTCCTGCTTTTGATAAGCATATGTACGGCTGGTGACAAGGAAACGACAACGGTGAAAGGTCCGTTCGAAATCAAGGATGGCTTCGCGGATCTGATCCCGTCGACGGTGGGCGGAAGGCACCTCGTCCAAACCATCCAGGAGGATCAAGCCACCTTGCTCCATAAGTTCTTTCCGCAGGAGGGGAGCATAGTCAGCCAGCGCAGCCCTTTCCAGCTCATCGATGACAAAATGCCATAAGTGCTCCGCATTAGCCATCTGGCCCTCGGGTGGCAGGCCGCGTGCAGCAAAGTAGCGCAATGTAATATGTACAGGGAGCAATGCTCCATGGTCCCATGATTGGGGCTTTTTCCTCTCCTCATCCTTATCCTCCTCTTCATCCTCAAATGGAAAAGGCGCGATAAGCATGTTGAGGTTGACATCCCCTCGACCCAGATTCTCACCTGCCAGGCACAATGCCACGAAGTCAACAAAGGTGCTCTTTCCGCTACCCGGATCGCCGAGCAGCACCAGGCGATCATATCGGTTGAGCTGTTCAACTGCTGAGAGACGGCGTATCCCGCGCGGCGCCTTTACCCCTTCCCCCATGAGTTCATGGATTTCTGGTGTATTCGTCAGCAAAGATGTGTAGACTGCCTCCAGGTTCAGACGCGCTTTGGGATCACTGGCCACCCTGGGATCGATGCAAGCGCCTTCAAGCCATTGCCGTGATCCACGACAGCTACCCGGCTTCCTATTGTAAGGAGACAGGGTTCGAGGTTGGCAATTGGCATCCCTCCCAGGGCCATGTCCAGTCCCTCGAAAAGCGCGGTTTGCCCCTCATGCTTATCAGTTTTTCAGGAAACACGAGAGATCATGGCTTATAGATATGGCTTATTTGCGCCGGTAGAACTTCTTATGAGAAATACCCAATTGGCGCAAAATCGCCCGAAGTGTTCCGGATGGTAAATCTCGTCCCCCATGTTGAGGAATAATCGTGAACTTCCTGGTTTCTGGATTCCACCAGACCTCATGAGAACCTGGCGCCTGGCGAACAAACTCGCAACCCAGTTCACGCAATCGCCGGGTCAGTTGACGATAGTTCATCCAACCAATACATCAATCTTGACTGGAAAATGCAACACTTCAACTTCCAAATCGGGTGTGATTCCCTTGGCGCGCATCGCATCAATCAGGGCTTTGGCAATGCCGGGAGCAAGGGACAATATTTCTTCGACTGTATCAGCCTGCACCAAAAAACCATCCAAAGCAGGACTGGTTGCCAGGTATGTGCCATCCTCAACCTGTTTGATTAACAAAGGCAGACGAAATGGAGAAAAAAGCGTTTGCTCGGCCATTACTTCCTCGCTTTCCGAACATGCAGCTACCGATCACAATTGTCCGCGATTGATTCTAGCATACCTTTGAAGGATTGGATCATCTCCGTTCCGTAAAAACCATCCAATGTTCACACCGGAGCCTCCGTAGATGTGGCCCATTTGTCCGTCAACGACTGTAAGCTTTGGTATGTAGTCGTTGAGTGTTAATGAGAACAAATGCCGGGAACATGCCCATATCAAGCCAAATGAACTCGATGATGATAAACATAGCTGATCCCTCGAGAATTCACAGACAATTGGAAAAACAAAACTCCTTTCGCGTGGAATTGAAACCATGATTACGAAGTTCCTATAAAGACAAAGAGGAAAACCATCGCGATCCTGTCGCGCGCCTGTTTGCGCTGTCGCTGGCTGCCGCCATCGGCGGATCGCGTCAACTGAAGATCGCCCGGCAGATGGTCTCCCGCTTTGGGTCAGCCAATCAGTTGACTGCAAAATCTCTCCGGCCAGGGATCCGGAATATCCAACAGCTTGTTGAGGGATGAATGACAAGACTAGGTTTGGGGCTTGCGGGTTTATTTCACTGAACTTTATTCCGTCTCGACAATCCAATGGATCCACT
>MGNI01000121.1:7980-8140 GCA_001795115.1 Chloroflexi bacterium RBG_16_48_8
ACATTATTTACCAGCTTTTCATCGGCTGTCCAGAATGGTATCTTAAGCAGCTCTGCAACGACTATGTATTGAGCGTCATAGGCTGCCGTCTGTCGCAGTCGCGCAGCCCATATCAGAGCTTGCTGGTGCATCTCCTTCGAGGCAGAAACCTCTTCGACAC
>MGNI01000122.1:0-223 GCA_001795115.1 Chloroflexi bacterium RBG_16_48_8
AGTCGAATTTCTTCGCAGCTCGAATAAGACCGATATTCCCTTCCTGAATGAGGTCAAGGAAAGGTACGCCGCGACCCATATACTTTTTGGCGACACTGATGACTAAGCGGGAGTTAGCCGTAATTAAATGTTCCCTTGCTGCCCAACCATCCTCAATGGCATGTCGCAATTCCCATTTTCTTTGCTCATTAACTGGACCACGGGCGAGCTCCTCCCTGGCCAA
>MGNI01000122.1:249-13723 GCA_001795115.1 Chloroflexi bacterium RBG_16_48_8
TTCCGCGTTGAGAAGGGGAACCCGGCCAACCTCCTTGAGATACAAGCCAACGGTATCATCGGCATCAACCGTCGCAAGATGGTTATCATCCTCATCCTCAATTACGAGATCTTCCTCAGCTTGCTTCTCCGCTATTTGGTCCTCAGATTCAACATCCTCATCGATATAGGGAATATCAGCAGTGATTAATGCTGCGTAGGCCTCTTCCAGAAGATCGAGATCCCTCTCCGCATCCGGAAAGATGGAGAGAATATCACCAATACTGACGAAACCCTTATCGCGTCCAATTTCAATCAAATGCTCGATAGCAGGATTGCCTGGATCAGCAGAGCAATCATCTACAAGAATATCCTCCCCCAAGGTATCTGCAAATTCCGATCCCTCTGGATGGGAGAAGCCATTCGTTCTTCGTTTTTGTTTTCGTTTGGTCATCAAGTCTCACAGCATATAGCGAAACCGGAGAGATTTCGACAGCGCACAACCTCCCTAATCGGTTCATTCGCAATTTTATCCAAACAACGATATTTCTATTAACAACACACAAACATTCAAAAAGGCACTTTTTTACCAGAAAGAAACCCCATTAGATTTCTAAGGTACCGGAGTCTCAGTACCATCAGCCTCTATCTCCTCCGGCAGAGGGGCTAAAAGCCAATCAACATCAACCATCTCTAAAACTGAGTTTACATCAAATTTGTCAATAAGTAGAACTTTGGAACTATGCGGTATTATGACGTATCTCACACTTCCTGTTGCCGTTACATCCCCAACCAAGAGAATATTGGAAGCTCCATCTGCAAAAGTTACTGTGATGATCCCACTTGGTTCAGTAAACCCAAATTGATCCAACCCGCCTTCCGTTGATAATTCTCGATCTACTATTGGAGATGCTAACCAGGAGATGCTTTGCTCAACAAGTTCTCCATCCGCTTGTCCTTGAATGGGTACAATCTGCGTCCAAAGACCCTCTCCATCTTTTTGAAGTTCAAGGGTTTTCCCTTTCTCAAAATTCTCCACCTTTACACCAAGGATATTGGAGGCAAGGGCACTCCATGGTGGTTCTGGGCTGGGTGTGATTTCTGAAACCGTCTCCTGTGGGCGGAATTGAGGCCAAAGGATAGCAAATATCAGCAAAAGTACAAATACCGCTAGCATAATCCATGTGGGCTTGCGAATCATCCCAACACCTCTAACCCTGCTTACGCCTCTTCCACCATATTGAGCCTCCAAGGACAATTACAATCCCCGGAATAAGAACGATTGTGGTGAGAAATACAACACCCGTCACCTGTACAGTAGGTGGTAGAACGTATCTCGTTGTCGTTGTTTTGAGTGTAAGGCTGATCAATTGCTCTTCTCCAGCAGCCCAATCGATACTATTCAGCAATAGATCACCGTTACCCAATTCAAAGAAAAACGCATTCGAAGCAAAATCTGCATCTCCAAACAAAACGAGGCGAGCATCTTTTTGAGCATCTTCGGCTGCGATGACTAAGGTTAACGGTCCGAGTTCTTCTCCTCCTTCATTAAATTCTAGAGCACCTTGGCTTGCAACTGCTGCAAAATCTGTTTCGCCCCAGGAATTTTCCCCCGTCAAGACCAGTTCTATCCTCTCAATGGATGATTCTTGGAGCTCAACTGTTTTCAAACTTCTGGCTGTTGGGAAATAGGTAACAAGGTTCCCCAGTTCTTCAGTGATAGCATGAGAGGCATATTCATAAGAGATGCCATAGAAGGGCAAATTTGTACTCGTGTCCACGACAAAGTTGCCCAGTGCTTCAATACCCCATTGACTCTTAAGATAAGTGATCAATGGATCAGATTCATGCTCTTCAGGCGTTTGTCCCATGGGTTCAAGCAGGACAATGAGTGCGCCTCCTTCCTCCATATATTCAGAAAGCAGGCTTATCTCTGTATCTAAGAGCGTCGCCAAAGGAGCAGCAATCAGCAGCAAAGATGCGTCCTCTGGTATGCTTCCTTGCGCGAGCAAATTTAAATTCTCCACTTGATAATTCTTCGAGACCAAGGAACGATTAACCTGACTATATCCATCCTCATCTACGGATTCGATATCTCGTTCACCATGGCCGATGAGGAAATAGACCTTCCGCTCCTGCGGGTTTAGAACGCGGACGAGCGCCTCCGTTATCTTCTCCTCCGAAGCATACTCCACAACCTCTGAGGTCTCTCCTGAGGTAACCACCAATGACCCATCGCTGATGACATTATATTGTTGCGCAACGAAGGGAAATTCTTCTGGATCGATGAATTCAAAATCCAGTTTGTCATTGCTATTCATCAGATATTGATCCAGGAGTGGACGGACGTTTTCCCTGGAGGATGAGATGCTGGGAGTGTAAAAACCCCTTATGGTCACTTCTGCTGGGAGATCACTCAATACCCTTATTGTCTCTGGACTGAGACTATAAAGCTGATCTTCCGTAAGGTCCCATTGAATTGGATTCAAATAGATCAAATAATTCAGTACGGATAGAATACCCATAAAGGCTAAGGAGAAGATAAGAGCATTGCTTCCATATTTCGCTTGACGACCCGTAATCGCTTTGCGGATCCGCTGCGGATCAGCCACAACACCCAGTATGATACTGCCTACAGACAAAATCAATCCGATTTGAATAACCAGATCCATTTCCCTGTTTACTACATACCACGCACCTGAAGCTAACAGGGCAATGACAGCGATCCAGTAGGCGACGGTGGCAACTTCAGATTTACGTACTCTCATCGCCACCTCCTGGCTTCAATCACCTGAGTTCCAAGAAAAAGTGCCAGGGCAGTCAGACTTAAATAGTAAAACAAGTCTCCAATATCAAACATCCCCAAGAAGAGTGTGTCGTAATAATGACTTACGAAACTCAGATTTCGCAGGATCTCACTTCCTACCCCTGACCCACTTCCAAATCCTTCAACAATCCAGAGGCCAAGAAAAACTGCCAGGGTCGTAAAGAAAGCTGCCACAGAGCTTCTGAATAGTGTAGAAATAAATACACCGATAGCCAACATTGCACTCGTCATAAATATTAAGCCGGTATAAGCTGAAACCAACACACCTTGGTCAATTCCCGGCTCCGTCATTTGATGGATGATCAGGGGATAAACCCAAGTTACTGCGAGCAGAAGAAACATAAAACCAAACGATCCCAACCATTTTCCAACGACTAACTCCCAATCCCGGACAGGAGCGGTGAGAATTAATTCTATCGTTCCCATACGTTGTTCATCCGTCAACAGTCTCATCGTGATTGCAGGAGTGGCAAAGAGTAAGATGGTGATCAATGGGTTGATCACGATACGACCGTCAGGAGGGATGGTTTCCCCCCGCAGACCAAAATAAACATTGATAAAGAAAATCGCACCCAGGATGAGATACACTGTCGTAGCAATCGCATAGGCGACAGGGGATACGAAATAAAGGCGGAGTTCTTTTCTTGCAATTGTAAGAACGTTGCGCATTTAACCTCCCTCCTTCAAATGGGTGTTTTCCTTGGTCAATTGCAAGAAGATATCCTCCAAACTTAACCCTGCCAGGCGTAATTCAAGAAGATCGAAACCCGCTTCCACGATTTTCCTGGCAACCTCAGGTCGAATATCCTTGCCAGGAACGCTCATGACGAAAACTTCTCCTTCAACTTCCCCAGGCATCACTTCGGTAACCTCTGGAATTAGGCTGATTAAATCCCTTAAGGCTTCCGTTTCTGTCGAGGCTCGCACCACCAGTTGATCTGCGCCTGAGATCTGCGCCTGCAAATTCTCTGGTGTATCCTCGGCTACCAGTTGACCTTTATTGATGATGAGCACTCGATCGCACACTTGCTGAGCCTCAGAAAGGATATGTGTCGATAAAAGCACAGTACGGTCTTTTCCCAATTTTTGAATGAGATGCCGGACCTCAATGATTTGTGCAGGATCAAGACCAATCGTGGGCTCATCCAAGATGAGTACCTCAGGTTCATGAAGGAGAGCTTGAGCCAAACCGACTCGTTGTTTCAATCCTTTCGATAAGTTGCCAATATAGCTCTCGGCGCGTTCCTCAAGCTGGACTTCTTCTAAAACCTCACTGATCCTTTCTTCTAAATCTTCCACTCGACGGAGCGATCCCATATAATCCAGATACTCCCATACAGACATCTCAGGGTAAAGCGGGACCGTTTCCGGCAAATACCCAATTCGCTTGCGAACTTCAAGGGACTGTTCTAATACATCAAATCCTGCAATACGAGCTGTACCTTGAGAGGGAGGCATATATCCAGCAAGGATCCTCAGTGTGGTTGTCTTTCCAGCTGCATTCGGACCAAGGAAACCTAGAATCTCTCCCCTCTGTGCATCGAAGGTGAGATCCTGGATGGCCATATGCCTGCCGTAATACTTTGTTAGCCCTTTAACTTCAATCATCCTTCATCCCAATTACAACCAACCTTTTATCAGACGTAGAAAAAGCACAGCGGCCGATTAAATCGGGTGACGTGTGCTTGATCAAATTTCCATGCGCCCTAAGAGAACACTATACAGAATAAAGGGTATGCGAGTCAAGCTATTTTTCAAGTTCTAATAGTTTCTTCATTTTAGCAGGATGTGATACAACATTGCTTGAAATTCACCTAATAAACTTTCATTAGGAAAATTCTCCATTTTCGAATATCATTCCAACGAGGAAAAACCGATACCAATCCCCGGTTCAGAAGGGATTTATTCTCATCATGGGATCGAAAAAAATCGCCTTTACCACTGTGCATTCTCCCGATCATCATCTGGAAGGGCATCCTGAGAATGCCAATCGTTTTAAACATTTCAGACATCTGGAAGACCTTCCTACATCGGCAGAAATTTTGGAGATAACACCACAGCCAGCTGATGAGGGATCCATTCTCAAGATCCACCCGGCTCAATACCTGGAGGCGCTCAAACAGGCTGCCCAAATGGGACCAGGATTTGTAGACTACGGAGATACCTATGTGACGCCTGCCTCTTATGAGGCTGCCTTCATGGCTGTTGGAGGGGTGCTAGAAGTATTGGACGCTATCTTGGATGGAAGAGCAGTGGCTGGCTATGCATTGGTACGACCCCCAGGACATCATACCACCCATACAAAGGCTATGGGATTTTGTTTGTTGAACAATATCGCTGTGGCTGCCAGAGTTGCACAAGCACATGGTCATTCCAAAATTCTCATCATCGATTTTGATGTTCACCATGGAAATGGCACCCAAAAAATCTTTGAAGAGGACCCAACTGTTTTCTATATTTCCACCCACCAGTCAGGGATCTTCCCCGGAACAGGATATCTTCAAGAAACCGGCATCGGTGAAGGCAAAGGCACATTGGCTAATTTTCCTCTGCCCGCCCGTGCTGGTGACAAAGCCCTTTTCTCCATTTTCGACCGGATCATCACACCCTTATCCTACCGTTATCAACCAGATTTCATCATGGTTTCCGCCGGTTTTGACGCTCACTGGACCGATCCTCTTGCCAGCCTCCAACTTACTACATATGGATACTACCAACTTGCACAAATCCTTACAACACTGGCTAATTCTCTGTGTGAAGGCCGATTATTATTTGTTCAAGAGGGGGGATACGATCCCAACACTCTCTACGATTGTGTTGGATCTGTCCTGTGTGCCCTGGCAGGGGATTCCCCACCTATCAACGATCAAGGCTCCCCTCCCTATTCTGAGACTTCTATTGAACATTTACTTGATCAGGCCCTTTCCATTCACGGTATTTAGTATCCTATGCCACCTTTACTCCCATCATAGAAAATGATGCCATAAATTGAACTCCTCCGATTGATCCGATTTAAGTTATACTTATATCAATCCTCATCCATTTTGGTTAGGCCATTAAAGAGCTTTATCATCGTTCACCAATACCCGTAATCGATCCTTTTCTCTGAAGTCCTTTCAGCAAAAAGCTCCCAGGAAAGGGTTTATTCCATAATAATATCTATGATTCCTATGTTTTGAGGCGAGCAGGGATTATTCTCACCCCAGGAATCTCAGATCGAAAGCATCTTGGAATGTACCTTTGGAAATATTTGCTTGCGTTAACCTTCTAACTGGGGCATACTTTTAACATAGGACATATGTATGACTGAGATAAATTTACGCACCTATATTCATGAAATCGACGATCTTATCGAAGAAAGTCAGCATTTAGAAGAGGCGATTGCTCACTGCCGCCACATTCTGAAGATTTACCCAAAACACATCGATACTTACCGTCTGCTTGGTAAGGCTTATCTGGAATCCAAGCGCTTCGGAGACGCTGGCGACATTTTTCAACGTGTTCTCTCTGCAATCCCCAATGACTTTGTCTCTCATGTGGGGATGGCTATCATTCGTGAAGATGAAGGAAATTTGGATGCAGCCATCTGGCATATGGAACGTAGTTCGGAATCGCAGCCTGGAAATGCCGCCATCGAAGAAGAATTAAAGCGTCTTATTGGCAAACGTGACGGTATCGAACCCCAAAGAGTCCGTCCAACTCGCGGTGCCCTCGCAAGGATGTACTATCACGGCGAACTCTACTCCTATGCAACAACTGAGCTACGAACTGCGTTGGAACAGGATCCGGATCGTCCCGATCTACAATTACTGCTTGCAGATACTTACTGGCGCACAGACCAGCGATTAGAAGCGGCTGATTTTTGCGGACAAATCCTTGAAAAATTGCCTCATTGCTTCCTGGCAAACCAGATTACTGCTACTCTCCTTCAAGCCAGCGGAAAACCAGAGGAGTCAGCCATCAATCTTCGAAGATTAATTGCCCTGGATCCCTACATGGCATTTATCGAAAACACGATGGACAACCCAGGAGCGATTGAGGCAAGTGCAGTACAGCTTGAGAAGCTTTCCTGGAGCCCTGGACAACCACTCCCATCCGCTGAGTCAACACAACCGGATTGGGCAGCTTCCTTAGGTGTGGATTTTAAGGGTGAGGGAGCCAAAGTTGCTGATCAAGAAGCTATTCCTTCCTGGCTACAATCTCAACCTGGCCCAGGTCAGAGAGGAGTGACTCCGGAAGTACCACCTATCCATCCCTTCGCAGGAGCTAAACCTCCTCCAGGAGCGGATATACCTGATTGGATGCGAGAGTCTGGTTGGGTTGAAGGCAGTGGAGAAGCTACCGAAGGTCCTATTGATTTTACTGAGGTATCTGAAGCTGAGAAAGATCTGCTCTCTTCCGACAGACTTCTAGAAGCTGCCGATCTTCCTAGCTGGTTAAGTGAAATCACTTCTCAAAGACCCATCCAGGAAGAAGCAGCACCTGTTCCTGAACCACCAACTTCAAAGAGAGTCATTCCACCTGAGATAGAGGAAAGCCAAAAACTTCCCGATTGGATACGAGAGATCTCACCGGGAGCAGGCGAAGTTGAACCCGAACCTTTGGACTTAACCTCCAAAGAGGAGTTTGATATCGACCTTTCTCCTGTTGAGAGAGAATCTTCAGTATTAGACTTCACTGGGGAGGCAGAAACAGAAGGATTAGAAGAGATTTTAGCTGAAGATGAGTTCATGGAAGATGAAATTCCAGAATATCCCCCTTGGTTGGAGCGCTCAACCCCTGGTGCGACAGACACGATTGTAACTTGGTTGGGTGACAAATCACTCAAAGATGTCGCTCCTGCTGAGGATATTCCCACATGGATGAGAGGTACTGGACCCCTGGAAGACCCTTCACGTCGGCAACGATTGACTCCTGAACAAAAACCTTCTGAAGAGCCCTTGGCTGCACCTCCTCCAACCTTTAAAGTAATTCGAGAGATCTCTGAAGATCTAGGAGAACCCATTCCGACTGATGAACTGCCAATCAGCGCGATCCCTATGGGCGAACAAGCTCCAGAATGGTTGGATGAAATCTCCGACTTGGGGGATGCGCTCCCGGTACAAGAGCCTGTTCAACCTGAAGAGGCTCCCGACTGGTTGAGAGAGGCAAGCTCGGAAGCCGAAGAGATGCCCATTATGGAGGATACCGCTCCACCAGTCTGGTTGGAAGATTTAGAAGTGGAATTTGAAGATGAAACCAGAGTGGAACTTGGTGAACGCGAAGAAGTCCTTGGAATGCGGGATAGACCACCTGATTGGTTGAGCGAGGTGATTCGGGAGGATATCCTGGATGAAGAGGAGAAAGTTCTGGAAAAACCAGATTGGCTTGAGGGAGTGGTAGAACCCGAAATGATCCTTCAGGAAGAGGGTGTCGCAGATTTAGAAGAAGCTCCTGAATGGCTCACAGAGATGAGTCTAGTCGAAGAAGTAGATACCTCGCCTATCACCGGAGATAAAGAAGAACCTCCACAATGGTTAAAGGGATTATCGGATACGGAGATTTCGCTAGTTGAAGAAGAACGTACGGAAGAAGAGCCCCAACCAGAGTGGTTGACTAAAGAAAGTTTTCCAGAGCCAGAAGAGAAAATCATCGCGGCTCAAGAAACGCCAGAGTGGCTTCGAGAGCTCACAGAAGCCCCGTCTGAGGTAATAAAACCTTCAGATGTGGCTTTTGAACCTGCCGTGTTAGGAGCAGCCGATCAGGAAGAAGAACATCCCGATTGGCTTCAAGATACCGGTGAAACACCTTCAGAAATTGAAATGATATCTGCTGAAATCCCTGAAAGATTGCCAGAACAAACACTTGAAGATGAAGCCCTTCCAGAAATGGAAGTCCCAGATTGGCTCAGAGACATCAGCGCTGCTCCTTCGGAATTTGAGGCGGTTAAAGAAGAAGGAATTGCAGAACCGACAGTATCTCCTTCAATGAAAGAAGCCCTCCCTAAGGCTGAGATCCCAGAGTGGCTTCAGGAAGCGAGCGAAGCTCGCATTGAGGCTGAGGCGGTCACAGATGAAACCCTTGGTGAAATGCTGGAGCCCTCAATTGCAGAAGAAACCTTTCCTCGATCGGAGGTCACGGAGTGGCGTGGAGAAGTGAGGGAAGCCCTTATTGAGGGTGAAACCATCCACGATGAGATTTCTGTTGAGATCCCCGAGCCCTCTATTAAAGAAAAAGCTCTCCCAGCAGATGAAGCACCCATATGGTTGGAGGAGATGGAAGAAGTTCCCATTCCCGAAGAAGCAGCGGCAGACGAATGGAGGGATAAGGTTCCTGCACCCCCGACCGAGATGAGAGCACTCCCTGCAGAAGAAGCGCCCGAGTGGCTCCAAGAGATGGTCGGACCCCCAGCTGAAGAATTAACGATTGAGGAATCCATTCAAGTAATCCAAGAACCTCTTCCCGGTGAAGAATTCACCTCAGAAGTTGAACCTGAGGAATGGCTGAGGCAAATAGACGAAGCAGCTTCTCTGGTTGATGAAACAATCAGCGCTGAAATAGCTCCGGATAGGCTGCAGGAATTTACTGAAACTCCTTCAGATCTGAGGATGGAAGCCCCGCTAGAAGTTGGGGAACTACCAACGGATCTGATTCCAGCTGAGCCTGTAGACGCAGCGAAATCTCCGGAATGGATCGAAGAAGCTATAAAACCTGAAGCTGTGCCAGGTGAAGAACCTGAGTGGCTGAAAGAAGCTCGTTTAGAAGATGCTTTTGAAGCTGAAACTCTCGCCCATGAGAAAGCTGATTGGATCCAAGAGATCGAAGAAAGCCAAGAAGAGGCTGTCGCATTTCTTTCAGAAGAAATACAACAGATTAAGGAGCTACTTTCAGAAGCTGAAATTGCCCCTGAGGTGATAGAAGAAGAACCCGGATGGCATCCTGAATTTGCGAGAGATGAGGTTGAACGCGAAGTGGCACCAGAACCGATCGAAATGATCGATTCGGAGTTCCACAAGGCTGACTTCGAAGAGAGTTTTGCTTGGCTTCAAGAGTCTGCCATGGAAGTAACTCCTGAACCTGAAATGCCTTCGGAGCCAATAAAGCCAACCTACACAAGGAAACAAATAGAGGATCTTACAGCATCCATGGAAGTCCCAATGGATGATGATGAGGTCTTCGGCTTTCTAGATAGTCTGGCGGCAAGGGAGACTATTAAAGAAGCGGAACCTCCTGTTAGAGAACATGATTTGTTTGAACCCGAGCATGTTCAAGACCTCACAGAAGAAAAGTATATTGAAGAACATGCCCTTCCAGAAGAATTGGATGAAAGTCTTGACTGGTTAGAGCAATTAGCAGCAGAAGAACCCGTTGAAGACTTCACTCCACCTGTATTCGTCGAAGGGCTAGAAGATGAGGAAGAGGCAGAAATACCCCAATGGCTTGAAGAGGTTGCAGAGAGATCAGGGGAAGCTCTCATCCCTGAAATAGGTGTGGAGAAAGTCGAAGGTCCTGAGGAAATCACAGAAGAACCTGTCCCTCTGGTTTCACAGCTTTCCACCATAGAAACAATCATTAGCAAGCGACCCAGCGAAGAGGTAACCCCATATCGAGATCGTGTGGAAGAAATTCCCGAAGAAAAACTCGCAAAACCAGTTTCATTTGAGGGCTCTGAGCTAGAAAAAGAGGAATGGGTATGGGAACTAGAATCCAAGCAGGAGGGGATTTCTCCGATCAAAGAAGCTCCACCAGCAATACCCGGGTCTGAAATACAGATCGCTAAAATCCCCGATGAGGAGATTTCACAAGAAAGGGCGGAAGGGAAGGAAGGAGTTGCAGCTCCACCAGTAGAAGAGCCTGTTGTAGATCCATTAACCCAAAAGCTGAGCCAAGCTCGCCGTGCCCTCGGAAGCGGACAGATAGAGGAAGCTCTCAGACACTATTCTGACCTTATCGAAGAAAAAGCTGAAATAGCAGCCGTGATTCAAGATCTCAGGAACGCCATTGAAAAAACACCAAGAGAAGCGATGCTTTGGCAAACCCTGGGGGATGCCTTAATGAAAGGGGGGCAGCTTTCAGACGCGATTGCTGCCTATCGCCGTGGGATGGAAGCCATTTGACGGTAGCGATGATCCAGTAGAAATCTCCGAACTCGGGGTCATCCCCGAGTTCGAATTTTGTGGAGGGAACATTGGAAAGGACACTCGTACTTCTAAAGCCCGATGCAGTACAACGCGGATTGATTGGAACCATCATCAACCGTCTTGAGCTTCGAGGGCTTCGCTTGGTTGGAGCGAAATTTGTTGCTGTGGATCAAACCCTCGCTGAGCGCCATTATGCCATTCACAAGGGGAAACCCTTCTATGAGGGATTAATTCAATACATCACATCATCCCCCGTGATGGCCATGGTTTGGGAAGGTCCACAAGCCATCGCAGCAGTCCGTCAAACGATGGGAGCCACCAGGCCCATCGAAGCATCCCCGGGATCGGTTAGGCATGATTTTGGGCTAGAAGTGGGGCGCAACCTTACACATGCATCAGACGGACCAGAGACTGCGGACGAAGAGATCGCCCTCTGGTTCCAACCGGATGAGATCGTATCTTGGTCTCGAGATACAGACCGTTGGATTTTTGAAGGATGAGTATAAAACAGCGGTGAAATTAAAAGAAAACTCACTTGATCATCTAAAGCCCCTGGTGGCACTTACAGGCGCAGGGATTATCGAATTCAATCTCGAACCAACCCCCCTCACCCCTTATGTCGATGAAAGCAACTTTGGGCTATCGGGTCAGACTCTTCCCGCTTGGTGGCATAGTATCTCGGGGAATTTTCAAGAGTAGGCTATTGGACCCGAAGAAGAACTTTGCCTTCTCGCCAAAGCTCCTCAAGCTGATAATACTCTCGCAGGGCTTTTGAGAAGATATGTAGGATAACATCACCATAATCGATCAACACCCACCCACTTTGCGCATCCCCCTCCACGCCCTGATCCACGATGGAATGCTTCTCCTTCACAACCTTGCGCGCTTCCTCTGAGAGGGCTTTAATCGCTCGCTCACTCGTCCCAGAACAAAGAATGAAGTAATCTGTAAAAGAACAAACGCCGATTAAATCCAGCAATAGAATATCTTCACCTTTTTTATCTTCTAAACTCGTAATAATCGTCCGAGCAATGTTTATGGCTTCTTCCGGCATAAGCCTCCCGATTGTTCATTGATTCTTAGAGAGCGAATCGCCTAATGCAAATTCAACTGCCTCTCTGGCATTGTCTGCCCGCATTATTTTAATCATCTTTCCAGATTTATCTACAGCCTCCCATGTACCTATGCCAACAACATCACGACCGATCTTTAGTGCAATCCCAATCTCCGATAGAGTTCCATAGCCCCCGCCAATTGCAATGACGCATTGCCCCGCCTGAGCAATCAAAGCATTTCTGGCATGACCCATTCCTGTAGGTATGGCTACATCGAGATATGGGTTTCCTTCAGAAGGATCAAGGTTGGGTAGGATCCCTATGGTAATGCCCCCTGCTCTTTGAGCACCTCTGCAGGCTGCCTCCATTACACCTCCTCGCCCACCACAAACAATAATAACATCCTGCTCACCAAGCAGATACCCCAGTTCCTCCGCAATTTGAACTTCCTTTTCAGAACATTCTGCTCCACCAATGATGGATACCACTCTTCTCCTTGGGTTCATTCTGAATCCCCAAAATTGAAAGCAGCTAGTTTGGTGTACTCTGCACCACTGGGGCGGAGAGTACTGCTGAAGAGGCAAATTTCTTTTAGCATTTCTGTTCCCAGCTCATTGATTTGAATGGTTTCCAATCCTCTTGATAACCTCGTTAATTCTGAGGATCTGATCCCTTTTCTGATACGTCCCAGCGTCAGATGCGGGTTGAAAGGACGCCCTTCTTTCTTGAAACCAAGTTTAGCTAATTCTGATTCCAGAATTCGGCTTAATTGTTCCAATGTCCCCGTTTGCTCATGCACACCAATCCAAAGCACACGAGGCCTGCTAAGATTTGGGAAGCAACCGAAATTTCCGATACGCATCTTGAAGGAAGAGAACTGCGGTGTGATGTCTTTAAGAGTACGGCCAATCCTGACTATCTGATTTTCGGGGGTTTCTCCGAGGAACTTGAGGGTCAGATGGATTCCGGAGGCTTTCATCCAGCGTATATTCTCAGAGCCAAGTGAACGAGATAATTGATCGATTTGGGCTGAAAGATGCTCCCGAAGGGTGCTTGATAAATCGATTGCTATAAATAAGCGCACGACGAATCCACTCCTGAATTAAAGACTATTACGGTACAAAGTGGTTAAATATTCTCGGGATTGCAGTGGACATTTTCCATCCAACTCTTAATAAAGCATACATCAAAATAATTATTCAAATGATTCTTATTGAATATGGGGATACATTCTATGAAATGTTGCATCCCTTCCTTCCAATGGTTGGTATACGGCGACGTTGTAACCCTTCACTACCCACTAACTTAACACACAATGAATTTCGCCAGATCCATATAGAACACTCCGGAATAGGACGGTTGGCGATTATACCATGCAGAGTATCCGTTTTCATAAACCATTTCATGATTCACCTGAAAAAAGCCACTCAGCTGAAGGCTCGCTAAGTGTGAAGGAATCGTAATCCTTTCCTATTCACCTGGTATCGAACCATC
>MGNI01000123.1:0-5987 GCA_001795115.1 Chloroflexi bacterium RBG_16_48_8
GGAAATTGATTAGTTGGAACTTGAGCTTCCCATTGGGGGCATTCCACTTGGAGGAGATGAGATTTCCATCCATGCTTTCGGATACGAATATACCTACGAAGTCCGTCGTCGGAGATTTGTGCGCCCAGCTGCTCTATCTGTTATGGGTCATGAGGAGTTAGACTGGGTAATGCTCGTCACATGTAAAGGCTACGACGCACGCCAAAATACCTATCGGTGGCGATTGGCGATTCAGGCGGTATTGATGCGGATCGAGCTAGAGGGATTGCCCTGACGATAAATATGAAGTGGATGCCCTTCGACAAGATAAGAAAAAAGTCGGACTGATTATAAGCTTGGTCCGGCTTTTCACTTAAAGGATTAAGATGCTGATATTCCCTATCCTTGCATCCACCACTCTGCAGGAACGATTAATCCTCAGGATCCGTTTTCAAGATTTCCCTTCAGTAAGGTCCTTGATTCGCCTCTTCAACTCCTCAATGGCCGGTACCGGAGACGGATCTACACCATAGGACATCGCCAGATAGTATGAAACATAGTCTCCAAAATGCAGTGTTGTCCATTGCTGTGCTAATCGCGATTTTCCCTGAGCCTGGAATAAGTCCGTATTGAAACCCTCCACCATGAGAACCTCACGTGTGACATCTATTCTCAACTGATTCCGAGGGTGGTAATGAGAAGCTTTGAGGAAGATGACCATCATCTTTGGGATGAGTTCCTCCGGATAGGGAACGCCTGCCACTAGATTGTGATCCGCCTCAGGCAATTCTTCAAACTGTGCCACTGCTTTTGCAATCTCACTGACCTGAGTGCGCCAGCGTCTTGCTACCGGAGCTAGAAAGTCAGCCCCAATGAATGTTGGCCACCGTCCCACCAGTTGACCGGCTACTCGCTTGGCTGCATTTTGAGCAATGGGAACATCTGCACCAAGAGCTACCTGTTGATCCTTCATACTTGCAACTGCATCCGCTACTTCTTCCACAGGATCCGGCAACCATCCCATGTGACTGATGGCGGCAAGCAGCAGACCGAAGGAATAGCCTACAGCTGCACGAGGTTGCCCAACATGCTCAAATTGCCAGAGGGGAACTCCTGCATCCTTTGCTCTTACAGCAAGCTCACCTCCTGTAGTTACTGCGATGAGCTTCGCTCCCGTTTCTAAAGCGTGATCAAATGCGGATAGCGTCTCCTCCGTGTTCCCGGAATGAGAGGAGAGGATGACAAGACTTTCCTTCCCCACAAAAGCCGGTAACGCATAATTCCGCCAAACTATGATGGGGATCGGTACGTGGGATAGAGCATAGGCTTGGAGCAAATCAGCACCAATGGCTGAACCTCCCATCCCGGCCAACACGACATTCCTGATCCTTCTTGATTCTTGCAACGGCATGTCCTGACCTAACGACCAGGCCTTTTTCAATTGTTCTGGCAGGTGCTCAATCTCTGCCAACATGTTCCCTGGATCTTTCTCCTGGAATTCTTCCCAACGATCTAGAATCATTTAACCTCCAATATTATTCGATATACATCCTGACGCCGCCATTTGGATTCAATGGCTACTTGGCGTGCAACCTCGGATGGACTCATCCCCTCTTCCAATCGAATGAGGATTGCTTTGTGGACAGCACCCTCATCCCACCGGACATTTGCTAGCGCTCCAGCGATAACAAGTGTGAATTCTCCCCTTGGCTCAACTTCTTTGAAATGCTCTCTCATCTCCATGACCGTTCCTCGGAGGATCTCCTCATGCATCTTGGTTAACTCTCGACAGCACGCGATCTGTCTCTCTCCCCCAAGAACAGCCTCGATCTCCTCCAGGGTTTGATTTAAGCGATGTGGGACCTCAAAGAAAAGCAACGTACGGTGTTCATCAGCCACAGATTGGAGGGCTTTTTTTCTCTCGCTTGCACGCCGAGGCAGGTATCCCAGGAATAAAAAGGCATCCGTGGGAAGCCCTGAGGCGACTAGAGCTGCAATGGGAGCCGAGGGTCCTGGTATGGGGCAGATTTGATGATCTTTTTCCAAGATCGCCTGGATAAGTTCATAACCGGGATCTGAAAGACCCGGTGTGCCCGCATCTGATACCAAGGCGACATCACCCACTACCAAGGCTTCAAGGATACGGCTCGTTTGCTGTTCCTTGTTATATTCATGATAGCTGAGAAGCGGCGTGTCTATTTCATAATGATGAAGCAATTTCCTCGTCAGCCGCGTATCTTCGGCTGCGATCAGATTGACCTCACGTAACGTACGTAGTGCACGCAGCGTGATATCCTCCAGATTCCCTATGGGTGTAGCAACAAGATAAAGCGTTCCCATGGTCTTATTTTAACAGAAGGGGAAGGAAGCAACCTAATCAATTGTTGATAAGCAAAAGATATTTTTGGCTTGTACTCATACAAAAGGGAAAACAATATTCCCCGCATCTCGAACTGACCATCGGTCACCCGCTTTGATAAGAAAAAATGCGAGCTCTATCTTGCGTTTACATTTGTGGAACCTCCATGGTACTTGGCTTCGCCATCATCAAACTTATTGGTGATAATCTTATAGCAATTCTCCTTCCACTCTTGTTTGCATCTTCTCCTCCGATTCTCCATGTTCATTCAGGCGCAATGACCGAGCCACTATTTTTCTTTTCAGTGGTTATGGGGATCTTTCTTGTAGTTGCATATATCCGTGACGCTCACAAGTTATATCTCCTTTCTGCAGCAATTTTTTTAAGCCTGGCTCTACTTTCCCGATTCGTTGCAATTGCTGCCATTGTTGCAGCCGTCCTTGCGATCATATTCCTTGGTTCCGGTCAAATTAAACAAAGGATCACCAGGGCATCCCTCCCAGCCACGATAGCCATTGCGCCTTTGGTTACCTGGCGTCTCATTCTCGGAATCAATCTTCCGGAGGCAAACGCCTGGAATGACGCGTTTACATTAACGCATCTTTGGTCTATTCTCGAACCGATCCGAGGTGCTCTTGTCATCAACGTTTGGAATTGGACAGCCCTTTCTCTTCTTCCGCTACAAACCTCTTATCTGTTCAAATTAGCGGTTATCGTCCTCGTTAGCTTTGCTCTCTTGTTACTGGTGATAATTGAAGCCGTACAGGCACGCAACAATGAGCCTCAATCTTGGTATCGCCATCCAGCGTTTGCTCTCTTGTTTACATCCGTAGTGTTCATTTTGTCCTATGTTCTCTTCTTCTCAATATCGTCCTTCTTTGTAAACCTAAATCTAGATCTCAACGCTAGGCTTTCCTCTCCATTATGGCTGGGTATAATAATCGCACTTCTTTCAAGCTACTCCTTTATTACCAAGAGACAGAGCAGTAGATTATTTTCTAGGCTAATTCTTCTTTTAGGTGCGCTCCAATTTTTGTCTCCCAACCTTGTAGCCACACCCGAAATAGTGGATCACCTCCATAGCATGGGAGAGGGCTTTACAAGCCATACTTGGCATCAATCGGATCTCATACGTGAGGTTATAGACCTAGCGCCATCTGTCCCCATAATCAGCAATGAAGCAGACGCGATCCTCTTCTTGACTGGACGACCAGCGTATTACATCGAGGATGTCTTATCCAAAGAGAAACATGACTAAGTTGAGCACTTCGGTGATGACCCGACAGATCCCGATGGTGTCGTATTCCGTGAAAGAGGCGGTGCTCTAATACTTTTCAACTCAATCTACTGGCAACTATGGCCTAAGTATGGTGATGGAACACAGGATCGTTTGGAAGCTCTTGTTAATGGCCTCTACTTGTATGTCGAGTGCCATGATGGTTCGATATATTTCTACGAAACGCCAGTCGAATGAGATACAAGGAAAGGATCGTCTCTTAGAGAGAACTATTCAATTCCAGTTGCCTGCACCGTTTCAGAGACTATGAGTCAAAATATATTGAAAATATTATTTATTGGACTGCAATAACCGTATTTTAGATCGTGACATTGGGATAGAACCTCAACTAATGCTAGGAAATATCGATAATTTTGGGATAGCATCAATAAAAAGCATGATCAACGAGCTACTTTCGCCCACATTTCGATGAGAAATTACTTTCTGCAGTGCAATCATTACTGCAAAGCGATATCTTTGTACGATGCTAAATTCTTGGAGTTCCCTTCTTTGTGATTTCACTTTTGACATCTTCAACTGTGTAGGATTTATTTGCTTGCTATAACATCATCATAACCTCAATCGAGGGTCGGGATGACAAAATGCTATTCGTGATGGGATACGAATGTTAAAGACATCTGAATCAAACACTCTCTCAAGCATCCCGCAATAATAAAGCGATACAGGTCATACAGTATATAAAGTCCCCAGCATAGTAATTCCCGAGGCTATTCGAGAACGCATCGCCTCCTCCGGGGTGGATGCTCCAGAGGCAGGCCAAGAGATCGCCATTGAGCTTATTAAAGAGCTGAAACCCCATGTGGATGGTATCTATCTCATTTCTCGCCTTTGGACATTATGATCTCGCAGCAGAGATAATCGAGATTGTAAGAGATCGGAAAAGATTACCGGAGCCTTGTTGACCCTTATCGGAGTAAAGAGAATATTATCTACAGGTAACCTTAGGAGACGTTGAACATGAGCGATTTAGCAGAACGCGAGCTTATTCCCCCTCAGAGCGGAGATACCCCTCCACTCATGAGGTCCTAGCTGCAGTCATTACTCATCTTGTTGAATAATGATTGGCAAGTCATCGAAGATCACCACCTGGAAAAAACATTCAAATTCAAGGACTTTCAAGAGGCGTTAGACTTCACCAACAAAGTCGGAGAGCTGGCGGAATCTGTCGATCATCACTCTGAGATCTGCCTCACCTGGGGGAAGGTAAAAATTACCCTATGGACCCACAGCATCGGAGGACTTTCTGAGGCGGACTTTGTTTTGGCTGCCAGGGCGGACAGACTCTTTGAAACAACCTAAACTTCAAACTTGGTAAAGCTTTCAAGAAATTGTTTTACATAGCGTTGGAATCTGACCTCGACTCATTTTCACAGCACTTACGTTAAACTTCCGCCAAATAACATCCTTTCAAGGTTTCAGAATACCGTGCCTTTCGTTCTTCCGGGCTCCAGGGATATTACGGTCATGTCAGGTCTAAATTAATGCGGTGAGGATATTTCCAGCCTGGTGTTGATGGATGAGGTAATCCAAAGGTTCACCGGTGTTCTTTCCGACAAACCATCTCTCAATTCCCTGTCTTTTCCTAAAATCTTCTTGACGCTATGCGGAAAGGCATGCTAGACTGCAATAAGCCATTCATTGAGGTGTTGAAGAAGGTCCTTATGTTGCCTTTTAACCTATACGTGCAATCCATGTTGATGTCCAGGCTGCCGCCACCGATGGTTCGAGGCTCATCGGTGCAGACTGGATGCCTCTATGGATAGCAACCAGCCCACGCAGCAATCTTACGCCAGCCTCGAGCTGGCGGTTTTATTTAAGGACCGCTAACGTGTTACAATCCAGGCCATTCATCTTAAACACCAGGTTCCATGGATTGCACACCATCAACAAGCACACGATTGCCCTTCTCATTTAATGGGCAGCCTAGTTTAGAGAGGTTTTGCATGACTGAACTCATCCACGTTTCTGTCGCCTGGCCTTACGCCAATGGCGATTTACATGTTGGACATCTTGCCGGCGCCTACCTGCCAGCGGATATTTTTGCACGCTATCACAGACTTAAAGGGAACCGGGTCCTCATGGTATCAGGCTCGGATGCGCATGGCACACCGATCACGGTTGAAGCTGATAGAACAGGTAAAACGCCTCGTGAGGTCTTTGAATATTACCATCGTCATTTCCTGGAAACCCAGCAGGCGATTGGGATTAGCTATGATCTCTTCACCCATACCGATACCGAGAACCACCATCGCATTGCACAAGATTTTTTCTTAAAGCTCTACGAACGGGAATATCTTTATCGAGAAAAACAACATCAACTGTATTCTGAAAGCGAAGAGCGTTTCCTGCCGG
>MGNI01000123.1:6017-6320 GCA_001795115.1 Chloroflexi bacterium RBG_16_48_8
GTGGGTACAAGGAGGCTCGTGGAGACCAATGTGATAATTGCGGCAACATCTTGGATGCTTTAGAACTCATCAATCCCCGCAGCAAAACAGATGGCAGCACGCCTGTTGTCCGAGAAACCGAGCATTTTTTCCTTGACTTGCCTGCCTTTACCGATCGCCTCCTTCCTTATCTGGAACAACATGCAGACCATTGGCGGCCCAACGTGATCAACTTCGCCCGCAATTATGTTGAAGCGGGGTTGAAGGGACGTCCTGTCACACGAGATATCGCTTGGGGTATTCCCGTCCCATTGGATGGGTGGG
>MGNI01000123.1:6381-9117 GCA_001795115.1 Chloroflexi bacterium RBG_16_48_8
ATGGTCTCAGATCCAAAATGATCCCGAGGCCTGGAAGGATTGGTGGTACAACCCGGAGGCTCGCATCTATAAATTCATCGGGAAAGACAATATCCCCTTCCACACCGTCATCTGGCAGGCAGAGCTCATGGGCGTGGAAAGGATCTATGAGGAAGACGATAGCAAACGATTAAACCTACCATACGATATACCGGCTAACGAATTTATGAACATCGAAGGGCGGGCTTTCAGTAAAAGTCGAAACTGGGCTGTATGGTTACCGGATCTCCTTACTCGCTATGACCCAGATGCCATTCGTTTCTATGTGGCTTCATCCATCCCCGAAACGCGTGATAGTGATTTCTCCTGGTCCGAATTCCTCAGCCGCAACAATGATGAACTCGTAGGGACATGGGGAAACCTGGTCAACCGTGTGCTCTCCTTCGCTTTCACACATTGGGATGGTGTTGTGCCTAACCCTGGAAATTTAAGACCTGAAGATCAGGCTTTGCTGCATAAGATTGAGAATGGTTTGACTGGAATTGGAGATCTGCTAGAAGGGGTTAAACTCAGGGCTGCCTTGCGAGAGACATTGGCTTTGGCCAGGGAGGTGAATGGCTATCTTGATCGAGCTCCCTGGTTCGGGGTGATTAAAACCGATAAAGCCGCCGCAGCTACGACCGTTTATACTGCATTGCGAGCCATCGACAATCTGAAGACCCTCTTTGCACCCTTCCTACCCTTCAGTTCGGAGCAGCTCCATCAAACCCTTGGATATAAAGAAAAACTTTTCGGAGAAATTAAGATTGAGGAAGTAGAAGAAAGTCAACGATCGCATGAAGTGCTCACTTATGACGGTTCAAGTGCTGCAGGGAGATGGCAGGTCAGTACATTGAAACCAGGACAGCCCATCCACAAACCAAACCCTCTGTACAAGAAACTAGACGACTCCATCGTCGAGGAGGAACGTACCCACCTTGGCAGTCCTTCGACCTAGTGCTTTGTCAAGGATAAAGATTACATTCGAAAACCAAGTTGCTACATCCTTGACAAAGCTTGAAGTGTTCCGTCCTTTACTTTGCCTTTATAAACAATTACGTTGGACGGAACACTAGGGATTCAAGAATAAGGAATCCGATTTAAACCCTGCGGCGGGCTCCCAGACCAGATTCAGTCAGATAAGGGAAACCCGCCGCAGGGTGTGGAATTAAAAAAAGGGCGCTTTCGCGCCCTTCCTGCTTCCTAGATCGGTAAATCTAGATCGAGGTTATTGAAAGGTTCGTCAAACTCGTCATCGAAATCCCCGTTAAAATCATCAAGATCCAAATTGAGATCAATGGCGATGTCCTCATCATCCATTCGAACCCAGAGCATCAGTAGATGCCCCTCCGGTAATTCCGCCCAGCGAGAGGCCACAATCGGCGCTTGAAGGGTCAAACCCTCTTCAGATTTAAATTCAAGTCTAATCGTGTCACCCTTTTTCCACGCTCGATAACAACGTTCAGTTAATTCCGGACCGTTATTTGTCCGCAGATGGCACATGACGACCTGCATAGGGCTGGGACCTTCTGCCATACCAAGCAGCAGAGGATCACTCGAAGCTTCAAAGGTTGGAGGAGGACCTTCGATGATTGTTATTTTTTCGGGTTCTGACATGGCAACCTCAATACCATGGGAAATATTAAGCGCTAGAATCATACCACAATTGTAGTTCCTTGCATCTACCCATGCTTTTAAAATCACCTTTCACATTGAGAATACTATACTCCAGCACCATCATGCGAGGATGAAAACTTGCCGTGAATCTTTTGCTGTGAAGGGCTTGGTGAGCATAGTTAAGAAGAACTGGAGGTTTTACCACACACCATTCCCTCTCCACCCTCCCGCAGGCTCTGAGCCTACGAGAGGGTTTATGTGAGGTTTGAGCTTGAAGCTTGGATACTTTTTGATTCTTAAAAAGCAAGGCAGAAACAATAAGGAGGGATGTCCGAACTTGTGTTTGAACCTGGGTCTTATGAGCCCATCCAATGGCTAAATGGTGTAAAGCGGTTCTTCCCTACCAGGCTGAATAAAGAATAGTGTGCATACGCCCTATTGACAGAAAATCATTCATGCCTCCCTTAAGAGGCCTTATGAGAAACCCGTACGATGTTACAGTATCTGCAATCTGGCTCTTGGCACAATAATGCCTCTGGATCTTCTAGGATCCATCCTTTGGCAATGTTAATTAGATCTCTCAAGGGTATGGCCTGTAAAAATGTATCACCGAGCGGAACTTCCCGTACAACGCCATCCAATTTCGATGCGATCCTCCAGAAACCTTTGGAGCAACCAGGCCAGTGAGGAACCTCGACGACTTTACCTTCCCATATCGCCCAACGCAGGAATTGTTTGCGACCTGCTAATAATTCAGCATAGTGGATGGAGACATTCGCAGTATGATCCGCTCCGAGCAACAAAACGTCACCATCAGCATCTGCCAAACGCTTAATCGGAGCCCATGGATCCGCCAGCGATTGGGTGGACAAAAGATCCTCTGCATTAATTCCGGCGAAGGATAACAAGGGGTGGTTGGAACGTTGTGCACTGGGGTGGCAACGGATAATCTCTGCCAGTTCACCCAACTCTGGATCCGCAGGGAGATTCAAATGAAACTGCTCGCCAATGGATCCCTCATCCTCCGAGCCATCATAAATGATAGCATTATCTTCAGGACCAAAAGGTGGAATGATCATCGCTTTCGTCGTGAAGGTGGGC
>MGNI01000123.1:9152-34145 GCA_001795115.1 Chloroflexi bacterium RBG_16_48_8
GAGTGACCCAGCCAAGGTCTCAGCTCCACCCATAACTCCACCTATAGCAGGAAGCGATGCATGTACGATCAATTGGCTCTCTGAGACCAAGCCTAGTTCATGATAGGCCCTGATAAAATCACGATAAGAGAGCATGATATCCCCTAGAAGGTCTGTTACTGAGAAGACATGCCTCATGTCCAGAGCATGTCATCCTGTCTTGAATGAACCGTGTATGAGTAAATCAGTTTACCAATAAATTCGCAAGTATGCTCATGACCCTGGGTGCATTCGATTCTATGTCGGAACATTCATTGGTATTGAGTTAGAGGGGTGGTGTCCCCAATTCTCACCCTGGGAGCACAAAATGCAACAAGTGATAAAATGCAGCTTATGACCCTAGACAGAAATGAAAACCCGTCTCGATCTACAACCCATTGAATATCACCCAAACCTTCATCCCCTTATTGACCTATCGCTTATTGACTTCTCAACTCAGAACGGGCTCGGCTCATTTCCCTTTCCAATCAGGCTTCCGTTTTTCGATGAAAGCCTGCATTCCCTCTTTCTGATCTTCCGTGCTGAAGAGAAAATAGAATGCCCGGCGTTCGTCCGCAATTCCATTCGACAGGAAGGACTCGAAAGCGTGATTAACCGCCTCCTTACCCAGGCGGATCGCGACAGGGGCGCGTGCGGCCATCTCAGCCGCCAGTTGGATGGCTTCATCCAGATAGCTCTCCAATGGAACAACTCGGTTAACCAATCCAAATTGATACGCCTCCTCAGCAGATAAGGTGCGGTTATTCAACACCATTTCCATCGCAATTGCCTTGCCTACAGCACGCGTAAGACGTTGTGTGCCACCCGCCCCAGGAATGACCCCAAGATTAATCTCGGGCTGACCGAATTTCGCGCTTTCTGAGGCCACCACCATATCGCAGATCATGGCAAGCTCATTCCCGCCTCCAAGACACCAGCCTGATACTGCCGCGACGATGGGCTTTTTAACACTTCGGATCCGATCCCATATGGAGATATGATCGCGCTGCAGCATTTCCACTGAGGATGCCTCTGCCATCTCCTTTATATCTGCCCCTGCAGCAAAAGCTTTCTCATTTCCTGTAATGACAATCGCACCTATATTGGAATTTGAATCATACTCATCCAAGGCATCCGTAAGTTCCGTCATCACTTCCCTATTGAGAGCATTTAAAGCTTTCGGCCGGTTGAGACGAATCAAACCAACGCGACCGTGAACCTCGGTTTCGATCGTTGTATAAGACATGGCTGCCTCCTGACATATCCATCAAATAGGAATTGTTCATTTCGAGCCGACTAAAAAGATAGCACCGATGCGGAACATTGCCAAGGAGGGAAGAATGATTCAAAGGCGCCTCGACCTTAAATCACGAAATTCTGGTTTCTCCAACTTTTTCATGATCAGTCTTCAGAAACCGATAACTTCTAAGGATAAATGAAGATTGGAGAGAAGAGCTCCAGGGAAAAGCCAGGTTAAAGCTACGGCTTGGGTGCATTGAACCATGGCGCTGCAGGTCAACCAGTGGAAATGACCTATCTCCTGGCAAGGTGTATTAATGGATACAAGTGGTAATTTGATTGCCAACCCAATGCCCTCTGGCCCCTCTGGACTGAAAATATCCACACCTTGGTGCTTCTTCCCTGAGGAATAACGGTCCCCCCAAAAGAAAGCTACAAATCCATCCGTTGGGATCAGGAAGGGTGCGCCTCCACAACGATCCCCAACCCTAAACCCCCATTGTGAATATCTCTCCGGATCCGCCCAATATTGCCGAAGACGCACGAAATGGACCCCGGTACGAGCATATTCTCGGAAAAGCAGGTAGCCTGCTACCATAAGAAACACGATGAGTACCAAAACGACAAACCACAAGCTTTTCCATTTCCCGCGATCTCCGGACAATGAGATGGCTTTCTTCAACCTCAATCCGTCTCTGATTCCATATGAAGGTTGAGGAGCGTTGCACCAGTCACTCGCAGGATTTCTTCTGGTCTAATTTCCAGCAAAGCTTCCGTTGAACCTCCACCAGCGTAAATGAGTTCCTGCTTAAAAATACTCTCCTCAAGAATGACAGCAAGCCTTTGAAGATGTCCAAAGGGAGGAACAGCTCCCACCTCGTAACCTGTCACTGCCAGTATCGTTAGTGGGTCCGCCAGCTTAACTTTTTTTTGACCTACACCGAAATGTTGCGCAATTTTCTTACGGTCCACACGATTTGTCCCTGGGCTGATCACGAGAATGGGTTGGCTTTCAACAAGGAACAGCAGTGATTTGACAATTTGATCCACACTCGTCCCCACCGCCTTCGCAGCCGAATCGACTGTAGGGGTAGGGACGTTCAATCGAACAATCCTGGCCCGGATCTCTTGGGATTGAATAAACTTTTCCAATGCCTCAATACTCAATATTTCATGTTCCTTTCCTGCTCAGTCAAGCTCGGGTTTCCTCCAGATGCTTCCCAAAACACATAGTAACGCAACCGACCGTAAAAGAAATCACTTCCTGCCCCTCAAGCGAGACCATGACCGCACGAGCAGCCTTGGCGTTTTGAAGTACTATTCTTGGATCAGATGGAAGTCGATTCCGCCTGCAGTATCGCCATAGACACGTGTAACACTCACCTGAATAAGACCTAGGCAAACCGCCGAAAGTATTTTGACAAAATGAGTTGCCTGAATAGCGGTTTGCTTAAGTGATTGGCTAGGTTTTACGTTCGCTGTTTGTCAAATTACTTCCGGCCAATCACCTAGCATCTTCTCTGCCTTGGGCACGAATGGCTCACTCCTATTCTCCTCAATTTCTACAACATCTGAAGAGGTATGGAATATCACCAGTAATTTATTCATCATCGCCCTTTAAAGCCCGACTCCGCTCATTTAACCTTACAAACACCTTACAAATTCCCTTTTAATGGGCATATAGTGACCTTTAAGCTATTGAATCCTGGGATTGTTGACCTATACTTTGTAGATAGATTATTTATTTTGATTTGGTTATTTATACCTAAGGAGAATTCATGTTATTTCCATATTCTCGTGGTCAAGGCCTGGTGGAATACGCGTTACTAATCTTGTTAGTCGGTCTCATAGTGATCGTATTGCTTGCCATCTTTGGGGCTGGCGTTGGCAACATGTTCAGCCATGTTATCACAAATATCTGATTTGGGTTTCCGCATCGTCGTCATCGTGATACTGACTGCGTGATTTGCCAGGTCGCTTGTCGCGTCAGGGAAAAATGTAACCTTTCAGAAAGCGCAGTTCACACAGCCTCGGTGATAGGGTTTTAGTTGTCCGCCCTCATATACTGCCTCGGCAATTTATTAACTCGCCAGCGCTTCCTTGCTTACGAACCCTCGGATGAAGGTGGTTGACCTTTACTTACGTATCCCTTCATTCTCCGTGCTAGTTCGCGTCTTGGCAGGAGAATACGACGTCCACAACCAAGGCATTTCAGTCCAATATCTGCACCGATTCTCACCACAACCCAATCTGTAGCCCCACAGGGGTGAGGCTTCCTCAAACGGATCACATCCCCCAGTCCCATATCAGGCAACATGCACTGATCCTCTCCGCCAGCGTTTCCCTGGTCTGACTCTCATCTACCTATAACCGCGCCCTACACACAGTAATTTGCCTTGCTCAAGGAGGGGGTCATGCCGCGGATTATACCATCAGCCCCAGTGGTATAATCAGAACACGATGTTATTTAACCTTGATCCACCCACCCTTATCGCAAGAATCATCACACTGATTGTTGCCTTTAGTGTACATGAGTTCGCCCATGCCTGGACCGCGGATCAACTGGGTGATGGAACACCGCGGATGAATGGTCGCTTGACATTAAACCCACTGGCTCATCTGGATATATTCGGTTCACTTTTACTGCTGCTGACAGGTTTTGGATGGGCAAAACCTGTTCCAGTAAATCCTTACGCCTTGCGCCGTCAAACTCCAGCAGGCATGATGATTGTGGCCGCTGCAGGTCCCTTGTCCAATCTCCTGTTGGCTATCCTGGCTGCTGTCCCTTTTAAGCTTGGGCTTATCTCTCTTTATGATTCTATGGGAACTCCTCTACCCTACTTGTCCTTCATACTGCAGGAGTTTATTTTCATTAATCTCATTCTCCTTTTCTTCAATCTCATCCCCATCTTCCCTTTAGACGGTGAGAAAGTAGCTGAATACTTACTTCCCCCCAATGGGCAGGATACCCTCCTTCGATTAAGACCTTATGGTCCAATGATCTTGATGGCCCTTTTATTCATACTACCCATGGTTGGACTGAATGTATTTAGCTGGCTTGTCGGTTGGCCTGCCAACCGCATCTTTGCTCTTCTGGTTCAATAAAGCTGAGCTGCTAAATGTGAACATTTTTGAGGTTATGTGAAGAACCCGTTGTATTCTAAAATCGATAATCCATTTGAACATCTCAATGGCGCGGCGAGTATTATGGTTATGTGGGATCAACCCACCACATCTCTTGCTACTGAATAACAATTGGAAGGATAAAAGGTGATCGAATGAGCTCTGAAATCCTTATCATTGGATTAAATGAGATCGGTCTGTCCATCAATCTTGCGTTTAAAGAAAGAAACGCCAATTTGAATTGCACAGGTTATGACGCGGATGCGAAATTTGCTCGTGCTGCTCGACAACGGGGCGATATTGAAAGGATCGTCTTCACTCCCAAGAAATTCGCTCAAATTGCCGATATGATCTTTCTTGCAGTCTCCCCTGCAGATGCGGCTAGCTACCTGGAAACGCTTACTCCCCTTATGAAGCCAGAAGCTATCCTTGTCGATCTATCCTCTCTTAAGGCCGCCGCCTACCAATGGGCGCTCGAATCCTTCCCTGAAAATCGCTACTATCTCGGCGCTGTCCCTGTCCTCAACCCTGATCTCTTGGAGTTCGCAGTAAGTGAACCCCTTCTTCCAAGACCTGACCTTTTTAAGGGTGGGATCTTTGCTATGACCATCCCACCCAACACCCCCGAGAGAGTCATCAATATTTTTCTAGGCATTGTAGACTTTCTTGAAGCAGAACCTTTCTTCATGGATCCTCACGAACTTGATGCATCCATGGCTACGGTTGAAGGTCTGCCAATAGTATCAGGCCTGGCGTTAATGCGCGTAGCATTAAATGCCCCAAGTTGGCGCGAAATCCAACGACTGACAGGCCGCACATGGGCAACAGCGGCACATGTGGGCACAAAAGAACCATCCAAAGCACTGGCGGCCAGCCTCATCCTGAACAAAGACAATATGATACACCGGCTGAGTGCTCTCATAGATGAACTGGAAGCCATGCGTTCGATGATCTATGAGGAGAACGCAGAAGCCCTTTCCACCCACTTGGAAGAGGCTACGTCGGCTTATGGGGCATGGATCGCGAGAAGGAAGAAAGGGAATTGGGAAGCGGCTGATCAAAAACCCCTACCCATTCCTAAAATAAGCTTAACGGATAGGCTCTTTGGCACAGGGGATTATCATCTGAAAAGGGATAAGTAAACGAAAGATTGTCACAATATACTATCCTCTAGTACACTCTTAAAAAGGAATGTGCAGTCTAAAAGGGTTTCTGGATCCTGATAAGCTCTCCTCATGGGTTATGCAAAGGTGATTGTTTTCTTCAGGCTTGCCCCCACACATTAATTGATTTCTTAACCTAATAACAACCAAATGGACATTGATTTTCAGAGTGCTGTATTGGCTCATGCCCCCACCAGACGTATAATCTCTCAATACAAGCTTTCATTGAAACCATTCTCTGCCAGAAGCTTTTCTCAAACGAGCAAAACCACTCTTGCTCAGCAAAATCAGATGGGCATTTCAGATGGCAAAATGAAACGAGCATCACAAGAACAGAAGAGGAAAATAATGTCTGCACAAACCAAGATTCAATGGATCGAGGATGAACTCGAGAGTCTGCACGAATCCGGACTTTTCAATACCATCCGCACCCTAAGCTCACCTCAGGGCGCCTGGTTGAGGGTGGATGGACAGAAGGTCCTTAACTTCTGCTCCAATAATTATCTCGGATTGGCCAATCACCCTCACCTAAAAAAAGCTGCCCAGGACGCAATTGAAGCATTGGGGGTTGGGCCAGCTGCCGTACGATCGATTGCTGGAACCATGGATTTGCACCTCGAACTCGAGCGGCGCATGGCTGCATTTAAGGGAGTTGAAGCTGCTATTACCTTCCAGTCCGGTTTCAATGCCAATTTGGCTACTATTCCTGCTCTCGTCGACCAAGAGGATGTGATCTATTCAGATGAACTCAACCATGCCAGCATCATCGATGGCTCCCGACTTTCGCGAGCAAGGATCATCCGATATTTCCACTGTGATCCCCAGGATTTGCACCGCGTCATCGAAGAAAACAAGGATCAGGGGTACAAACGAGCGCTTATCATCACGGATGGCGTTTTTAGCATGGATGGCGATGTCGCTCCCCTGGATAAAATTTATGAGATCGCAGATACGTATGGCTACCTTCTCATGGTCGACGATGCTCATGGAGAGGGTGTGCTGGGCAGAGGAGGTCGAGGCATCGTGGATCACTATCACCTCCATGGGAAGGTTGATGTCGAGGTGGGGACCTTGTCAAAGGCATTCGGTGTGGTCGGAGGTGTGGTGGCTGGCAAGAAAACCGTTGTCGAGTGGTTGCGACAACGAGGCCGACCCTTCTTGTTTTCATCTGCTATGACAGTCCCCGACACTGCAGCCTGCCTTGCATCTCTGGATGTCTTGGAAAAATCCACCGAGCTCGTCGATCGACTTTGGGAAAATACAGGATATTTCAAGCGTGAGATGAAAAACCTGGGATTTGATACTGGGTTAAGCACCACTCCAATCACACCCATCATGTTAGGAGAGGCGCCCCTTGCTCAGCAGTTCAGTCGTCGACTGTTCGAAGAAGGGGTCTTCGCCATGGCAATCGGGTTCCCAACTGTTCCAAGGGGAAAGGCACGCATACGGGTGATGATCTCAGCTTCTCATAACCAGGAGGATCTCGATCAAGGTTTGGAGAGATTCGAGAAAGTTGGCAAGGAATTGGGTGTTATCTAGTCCAATAAAGCTTTCCTACTCACTTTGAACCCACGAAAATCACTAAAAAAAAGAGCCCGCGGTGCTTGCGGGCTCTTTATGATCCCATTTGTTCGATTGGCTTTCACACGTTTATTCGAGAGGCTTATTTAAAAGAATCGTAATTAGGGTGCGTACCTGCCCAACAGCAGGCTGCCTTATCAAATAAGTTGCATTCCATCCCTTTTGAACAGCGGTGTCCTTCAATCCGAGGAGGCTGATCCATCAAAACCCCAGAAGGATAGACTATCCTTGCCTGCAGAAAGACCTCCTCATTGACGCGATCACAGAAGGAACGCTTTATTGGCTTCCAGAAGACATCTGCCACAGATAACCTCCGCTTATTTCGAAGACTTAATTTAACCCTATTTCGTCCGATTCTCCAAGGGTAGTACTATTGATCCATCGAATACCGGATGAACTGCCATACTCACACACCCCAGATTGAAGCCCCCAGACGAATGACTCCCATGCAATGGATGTACGCCATCCTCAAAATCAGAAATTCACTCCATCATAAGTGCTTGGGCGATATCCATCCGATGAACTTCCCATCGGTGTAAACATCCCCATGCATCCAAGCTGGCTCCGAAGTATCTTCCCTCACCACCTATGCCTCCCAACACATTTCAAAAGCTTTTCCATTATCCTGTACCATTCCCTATCACTTGCTTCTGTCATTCAGGTTACTAACCGGGGAGAACTCGAAGAAAAAAGCCCTGGTCGGGCTCCGTTGAGAGTGCTGCTGCGATGTTGGCTGGGGGGTACCATGGGACCAGGACTTGGATCATTGTACTTAATTGTGTTTTTTATCACTAGTGACAAAAGACAGGACTTTTCCCCTCAACTGGCTGAAGATTTCTATAAGAATGTCACACAAGAATCACGATCCTAAGACGGGAGGCTGATTTATAACGGAGATTTAAAACTGGAAATTTCCACGCATCGGAACGACGCGTCGTTCATAGTTTTCCACGTATTCCAACAGTTTTTCCTCCAATTGTTGAAAATCCTCGGAGGAGAGGATGTTATCCATCGTACTTCGATCCGGCGCGGAAAAACCCGTCAAGCGCAGGGGGTAGGCACCATAGGCAGTATGCCATGCCTCACACATTCGTAATCCAAGATATTCTAATGTTGGGACAAATTCTCCAAGGACATAATGGAAATAAGCCTCTTGTAGCTCTGGAACGGGATCGAAACTGAGGAGTAATTTAACCGCTTCTTGGTTCATAGAATCTGATTTAATATTGGTACCTCACGAAACAACTTACCTTACCGTCCTTGGTCTACGTCCAAACAAATCCAAGCGAGAGCCTGCCTGAACACTAGAAGGATCACTCGGCCATACACCCGCAATTTTAGTATCGCATTTGGGACAAGTCCCATCCGAAGTTATATGATAACTAAGGATGACATAACCCAACCGTTCAATTAACATTTTGCCGCACTTTGGACAGAAAGTATTTTCATAGGAATCTACGCTTCCCGGAAGGTTACCCGCATAAACATAGTGCAATCCGGCCTCCTGTCCAATCTCAGCTGCACGGATAAGGGTCTGTATAGTGGTATTGGGAGGATCTGTCATCTTATAATTTTTATGGAAGGCGGTCACATGCCAGGGGATATCTGGAGAAACGGAAACCAGGTATCGAGCTGCATCCATCAATTCTTCATTGCTGTCGTTGAAGCCCGGCACAACCAATGTGACCACCTCAACCCAGAAGTCCATCTCCTTTGCCAATCGGATGGTATCCAGGATATTTTGCAGCACACCCCCAAGCTGACGATATTGCTTATCTTGCATGGTTTTCAGATCGATCTTGAAGCCTTTCATCGTCGGTCGAAGAGCTTTGAGAACCTCTGGAGTAGCATTCCCATTGGATACGTAGGCACATAACATCCCGGCTTCCTTTGCTTCCTTGAAAACCGCCAGTGCCCATTCCGAAGTTATGAGCGGTTCGTTGTAGGTAGAGGCAACAACACCCGCCTTCATCCTTCGACCGTAATTCACCAACTCTTCAGGGGTGATCCGCTTAACATAGCTGCCAGCAAAATCTGAAGCAGAATCTCTCAAGGCTTGAGAGCTCACCCAATTCTGGCAATAAGAGCAATGAAAATCACATCCCAGCATCCCAAAGCTTAAAGCCTCAGATCCTGGGAAGAGATGAAAGAAGGGTTTCTTCTCAATAGGATCGCATTGCAAAGCGCCCACGTAGCCGAAAGGGACGTGTAATTCTCCATCCCTATTGAATCGGACCTGACAGATCCCGCGACGACCGGGCCGGATGAAGCAGCGATGTCCGCATGCGTAACATCGCACCGCATCTTCGGGCAGGGTTTCATAAAACTGACCCGACATAGTCAGGTTGTCAAGAACTTCCGACAAAGTTTCCATAGCCCTTGGAATCATTATACCCCTCTTCACAGAGCGAGAGAGTGAAAGGTAGAATGTTGCTATGTTAACCATTTCGATTCAAGCTGGCGGTCAATCACTGCGGATGGGCCGCGATAAAGCCCTGGTGCATATGGCAGGCAAGCCGCTTATTGAGCACGTCCTTGAACAAATAGAAGGTTTGGGGGACGAGATCTTAATCACAACCAACGACCCTGAAGCCTTTGCCTATTTAGGCATCCGCTTGGAGAGTGACCCGATCCCGGGAGCTGGATCGCTGGCAGGATTGCATACTGCCCTGAAAGCTGCTCACAATTCCCATACGCTTGTGCTTGCCTGTGACATGCCATTCGTAAGCCGCCCATTGCTCGATTTCATGGTCGAGCTTGCTCCGCAGACGGACATTATCGTCCCACTTCGCGACGGATATTTCGAACCCATGCATGCTATCTACAGCCAGATGTGTCTGGCTCCCATCGAAGCCGCTCTCAGGGAGGGCAACACGCGTGTCATCAGTTTTTACGATCACGTCCAAGTCCGTATCATTGATGAAACAGAATTAGCCAGATATGATCCTCGAGGGATGAGCTTCTTCAATGTCAACACGCTTGAGGATCTTGCTCATGCTGAGGATTATCTTCGTGAGCTCTCTGATACGAAGGGTAAATGAAGGGTGGAAAACGGAACACCATGTCAGTTTTTCACCAATCCCCCAAAAATTGCAGATAATCCTGGAGGTTGTTTGTGCCACACACAGTTGAAGAACTCCGCGCCCAATTCCCCGCATTAAAAAGCGGTCGGATTTTCTTTGATGGACCGGGTGGAACCCAAGTCCCTCAACAAGTGATCGATCGGATGCAAGAATACTTCATCCATAGGAATGCCAACCATGGCGGTGCTTTCTCAACCAGCAGATTGTCTGATGATCTGATTCAAGAAACACGAGAAGCTTTAGCCATATTCTTGAACGCCTCCAGACCTGAAGAGATCGTGTTTGGGGCGAATATGACCTCGCTAACCCTTTCCCTCAGTCGGACCATTGCCCGTACGCTTAGACCTGGCGATGAGATCCTCGTTAGCCGGCTCGATCATGATGCCAACATCTCACCCTGGTTACATATTGCCCAAGAAAGGGAATGCAAGGTCCGTTGGCTTGATTTGGATATCGAGGATTGCACCCTGAGGATGGACCAGCTTGACTCTCTCTTGAATGATCGAACCCGCCTAGTCGCAGTCAGTTATGCCTCCAATGCCGTTGGTACCATAAACCCTGTTGGTGAAATCATTGAGCAAGCCCACAATGTTGGTGCCCTTTGCTACATCGATGCTGTGCACTACGCCCCGCACGGTCCCATCGATGTTCAATCCCTGGATTGTGACTTCCTTGTCGTATCTGCTTACAAATTCTTTGGACCGCATGTGGGCATTCTCTATGGCAAATATGGGCTTCTTGAAGGATTAGAGCCTTACAAAGTCCGCCCTGCCCCCCAGATACCCCCGGGCAAATTTGAGACAGGAACCAGTAATTTTGAAGGAATCGCAGGTGTGCTGGGAGCATTGGAATATCTTGTCCAAACGAAGGATGTTTTTAACACACAGGATAAGAAACCAAACCCCGAAAACAAAGCCAGAGAAGAGTGGAACCCCAGGCATGCCATGAAGGCAATCCAGGAATACGAGAAGACCCTGACGAAAAACCTCCTCCAAAAGCTAGAGGCCACCCCGGGGTTACGTATTTGGGGATTGACGGAACCTGACACCATCGACCAACGAGTACCGACGGTTTCTTTCACGTTGGATGGTTTTCACCCCCGACAAATCGCTGAAAAACTTGGTCGAGAAGGTATACAGGTTTGGGATGGTAACTATTACGCTTTGGCTGTCACTGAGAGATTGGGTTTAGAGGATACCGGGGGAATGGTGCGAGTAGGACTTGTTCACTACAACACTTTGGAGGAAATTGAACGACTCGGTGAAGCCCTGAAAACACTTGGATAAGCCACGTTATTAAAAAGACTGAGCAGACATCTAGATGAGGGGGGCACCCAGATGTCCGCCCATCAACGAATACTATAATAACAAAGGCACATATCGTCAAGACGTACCCATGTCCTGTCTGGAAAATGTAAGGTGTTAGCCCTCAGCCTTAAAATGGACCCTTAGCTACGTCATTCAATCTATCCATCACGATCTGCTCCTTAACTTCTCTATCGACACAACAGTGCTAAGAAAGAGGGAAGGGCTACCACCAGAATAGGTCAACAGGATGACGCCTTCACCCAATTCTTTAAGTTAGGGCTGATAACACAAAAAATTGCCATGAACACCATAGCGCTTCTCTGCACTGGTGAGGATTCAGATCTGATGATATCCGTCATGGGAAACGGGAAGGATTCCACTTAGGGATTAGGGCTGCTCCACCTTAGACTAGGACTGTATTAAATAGGAAATGTGAAATGACGCAATCCTTTGATCTGGGGAAGGTACCTTTCTTTACAGGCTTATCCAAACAGGATGTCGAACTTCTTTCGAAGAAATTTGCTCCTGTTTCTTGCCCGTGTGGAACGGTGATATTTCGTCAGGGGGATAATGCTAACCGTTTGTACATCCTTCTCTCCGGTCACGTATCGATACAGTTCAAACCCCATGATGGGGAGGTCATTCCTGTAGCTGAAATCTCAACAGGGGATGTCTTTGGATGGTCAGCAGCTTTAGGAAGAGCCGTCTATACTTCCTGTGCTGTAACGACTTCAGACAGCAAAGCTCTCAGCATCCGTGGTCAAGACCTACGTGATCTCTGCAAGACCCACCCTGAAACGGGTGTGCTCATCCTTGAACGACTGGCTGCTGTGATTGCCGAGCGCTTGAAGAATACACATCAAAAAGTTGTAGAGTTGCTATGGCAGGGTGTAAACTCACACCCTACAACGTAGGATACAATAGGAGATGTGAGGCATACAATGGCTGCTGAAATAACCCACAATCATGATGTCAACGCTTCCCCTGAGAAGCGCATGCGCGCTTTGATCGATGTGGTCAGTTCCTATATTGAGCATTATCATGGTGGTTGGGTTCGAATGGTCGATTTCGATGGCAAAGTGCTGAAGGTTGAAATGGGAGGTGCCTGCCAAGGCTGCAGCCTCTCAGAGACGACTCTCCATGGTTGGGTGGAGGGAGCTGTACGTCAATTTTTCCCTGATATTGATCGCATCGAAGCTGTCTGAACGATAGCAAATTTCCCCAGCCGGATCAGTCACCTCTAAGGCGATCGATAAAGGAGTCAACCATGTCCGGCACCTGGAAGTTATGATCATAGGTGTCTAAAGTGATATTCGGAGAATCGTTGCCGACAATCATTTTGGATACATTTACCCCCTGCTTATAACAGCATAAAACCGGCTTTCCCAGACCTAATGCATAAGCAATCTCATATCCAACACCATGAGAAGGCGTGCTCACCTCAGCGATAACGGCATCACAATGATCAATCCATTCGATGTCGCGATGGTAAACTTCTTTCGCATCGATAACCTTCTCGACCTCCATTACCCCAGGGCTCGCTAAGTGCGCTGTTGGAACTTCATAACCACACTTAAGCAAATGCTTAACAATGAGACGATAAACTTCCTCATATTCTCGACCACCGGTTAAAGAACATGAAAAATAGACCTTCATGAGCATTTTCTCCACTGGGCAGGTACGGTCAAGGTAACCAATGTAAAAATCCAAGGATGATCGCAAAACCAGCCCTAGATGTGTTCATCCACAATATGTCTCTTCGAGCTTGTACTCAAATACAGACTGGATTTGTCCTTCCGATACTCCATTATAGAAGGAGATGTGTACGCCAACTCGATCTTATTCCCTCAACTTTGCATCTAACTCCTTCTCCAACTGCTCGATAATTCGAGCGCGTACTTTGGCTACTTCTGAATCAGTTAGTGTCCGATCCGGAGCCTGGTAAATCAAGGCATAAGCCAGGCTCTTCTTCCCTTCCTGAATTTGTTCTCCTCGATAAAGATCAAATAGACGGACCCCAGCTAATACCCTTCCGCCTGTCTTTCGAATGATATCTTCCACATCTTTTGCAGCTACAGCCTCTTCCACGACAACCGCTAGATCTTCCAACACAGGTGGGTAGCTCGCGACTGGAAGCATCGTCACAGCTTCTGGGATTCGTTCCAGTATCGAATGAAGATCTAATTCTGCAGCCAGCACGGGATTCTCACCAAACTCGTATCGCTCATGAACCAGAGGATGCAATTCCCCCAACACACCCACCGGGGATTCACCTAGAATCAGACGTGCGGATTTCCCGGGATGGAAGGAGGGATGTTCCACAGGCAGGTAATACCTCTCACCCATTTTCAACTGATCCAATAAGACCTCCAGTAGACCTTTTAGATCATAGAAATCCATGGGTGAAGTATCTGCTCCCAACCATGTGGCATGCTCTCGAGGCCCAGTCAGTGCGATCACCAATTGATCCCTTTCTTCTGGAAGAGCCTCACCTTCAGAAACCCAATAGACAGGCCCTACCTCAAAGATGGCCATACGATCACGAATCCGAGCGTTCCTCTCGATCACCTCCAAAACACTGGCTAATAGGCTGTGTCGCATCACCACCCGATCACTTGTGACGGGATTAGCCAAACGCAGGAAGGGACGGTCATCCTTTGGCGCATCTTGCGGAAAACGTTGCCCCTCACGATCCTCGGAAGTGATGCGATAGGTGATCACCTCCTGAAGACCTAATCGAACCAACAGATCTCGTATCTGTTCTTCTCTCTCAAGCTTGGCGTTACCATACTGCGGGGGGATGGTATCGGAGATTTGTGTTTCTGGAATACGGTCATAGCCATAGATACGTGCGATCTCCTCCATTAAATCCGCTTTCCCAATAACTCCTTCACCGATATCAAGGCGATGGTCAGGTGTCTTAGCCTTAACATGTTCCCCTTTGACCTCAACTTCGAACTCAAGACGCTTGAGGATTTCCGCCATTTCCCATGCCTCAAGATGGATCCCAAGCCAACGTTCTGCATCTGCTGGCGTCACCTCCACTACTGGATCCTTTGGTGGTAGCGGATACTCATCCACCAATCCCTTGGCAATGGTCCCTCCTGCCAACTGTTGCATCATCTTCAGACAAAACCTCACGCCCCTTTCTGCCATGGCAGGATGGACGCCTCTTGAGAATCGATAGGATGCTTCCGAGGTTAACTTCTGTGAAGCCTCGGTCTGGCGAATATTGATGAAATCCCAGGCCGCGCCTTCAAGAAGGACATTGACTGTATTCTCGTTGACCTCCGACTCGGCACCTCCCATCACACCCGCGATGGACAAGGCTCCAGCCGTATCTGTCACCAGGACTGTGAACTCATCCAGGTCGCGGTCGACATCATCCAAGGTCATCAAGCGTTCCCCAGGTTTCGCCAAACGCGTAATGATCTTGGGCGCTTTCCCTCCTGCCCTTTCAACGAGCACATCATAATCAAAGGCATGCAAGGGCTCCCCGATTGCCAGCATGGCGTAATTGGTGGCATCCACAATGTTGTTGATCGGACGGATGGCTGCCAGTCTTAAACGTCGTTGCACCCAGTAAGGACTTGGCTTGATGGTGATACCCTCCATGAGTCCTAAGACAAAGCGCGGATTGAGTTCCGGCACTTTGATTTCTATCCGTACACGCCCCTCAATAGATTCACCCGTCCAAGGAACCTCGTAATCCGGAGGATGGAAGGGTGCTCCAATGATGGCTGCAATCTCGCGAGCAATGCCTAGAGTATTGGTGTTCCGTGCGATATTGGGTGAGATGGCAATATCCAAAACAGCATCTCCCATGTACTCGACCAGGGGAGTACCGATGGAAGCATCATCATCAAGGATAATAATGCCCTCGTGGTCCTCTGATATGCCCAATTCCTTCTCCGAGCATGCCATGGAATAGGATTCCACTCCGCGAATCTTTGATCGTTTTAAAATCATCCATTCCTGATTGGTTTTATGACCATCGAAAATGCGAGCTCCCTCTCTTGCATAAGCCACTTTGAGGGGCTTTTCCAATAGACCTAAACCCTTATAGGGAAACAGGTTCGGGGCTCCTGTTAGCACGATATGTTCCTGCTGACCGTCGTCCAGTCGGCAGAGGACCAATCTATCCGCATTAGGGTGAGGCATCACCTCCAACACTCCCCCAACTACAATCTTGTCGGGAGCCCAACTTAACCCCGAGATTTTCGTATGCGGGCTAAGGTATCCCTCCATTTCCTCCCTTCCCGATCCGTCCGGGAAGGGAAGACCAACATAGCGAAGTTCCTCGACTTCCAACCCAGCCAAGGTCAGTCGTTTCACAAGCTCCTCTACAGGAATGGTGATCTCTACGTAGTCTTTTAGCCAAGATAGTGGGATGTACATAATGTAACCTTTCAATAAAATGAAAATTTCACCTGGTTTTCAGGGATCAGGGATCGGGAATCTGAGATCAGTGGTCTTCCATGGAAGATTCATAGTCCCATTCCCAATCTGCGTCTTTAACTTCTCGCCTGCCCTCTCCCTTTCTACTCCGTTTGAGGTAATCAATATAGCCATTGAGTAGTCGTGCTGTTTCCTTGTACTTATCAATACAACCTGAAATGATATCAATAGGTGAATATTCAAGATCCATCGTCAAGATCAAATAGCTGCAAGTCTCCTCTAAGGAACCCCTTGCAATATACAAAAACCTTATGGCTTCTTGGAATGAATACCGACCATAGGCCTCAGCTATGTTGGCTGGAACGCTTTGTACTGATCGTCTAAGTTGCTGTCCTAATGCGTATTTTTCTTCAGAAGGTAACTGTGGCAATAACTCTTTGCACACAAGAACAGCAAGCTCTCGAGCCTTTTGCCAGACAAGCAAATCTTCTAAGCCTTATTTACCCATTTGCCCTACCTTGATATATCCTGCTCCCTGATTCCTGTTTCCTAATACCCGCTTCCTGTTTCTACTAAAACTGCTCAAGAAACCTCATGTCATTGCCCCAAAATAGTCGGATGTCTTCGATGTTGTAACGGAGCATGGCGATGCGTTCGGGACCCATGCCAAATGCGAAACCCGAGAACACCTCCGGATCATAACCACCATTGCGCAGGACGGTGGGGTGAACCATCCCACAGCCCAAGATCTCCAACCAGCCAGTGTATTTACAGACCCCGCATCCCTCTCCAAGGCATAAGAAGCATTCAATATCCATCTCGGCGGAGGGTTCAGTGAAAGGGAAATGCTGAGCGCGGAATCGAGTACGCACATGACGATCAAACATTCGTCTCGCGAAGGCTGTCAACGTACCTTTCAAATCCGCAAAAGTGATCCGTCTTCCTACGGCCAATCCTTCTACCTGGTTGAATTGAATCTCCGACCTGGCTGTCAGTTGCTCATACCGATAGCACATCCCGGGCAGGATCACACGGATAGGTTCAGGCGCCCTTTCTCGCATGACATGGATTTGCCCGGGAGAGGTGTGCGTTCTTAATAAAATGCCCGGCTCTGTAACGTGGAAGGTATCCCACATGTCCCGCGCAGGATGGTGGGCAGGCATGTTTAGCAACTCAAAGTTATATTCATCCGTCTCTACTTCACGCGAGCGGTAGACCTGAAATCCCATTTTAGCCCAGATAGCATAAATCCGTCGAAGGGTCTGCGTTGCTGGATGCAACCGACCTTGAGGCAGAGGTCTGCCGGGCAAGGTAACATCCAATCTTTCATACCGTAAAGATTGCTCTAAGGCAGCAATGCGCAGCTCTGCCTCATGCGATTCGTATGCCTTTTCAAGAGCCGCTTTTGCCTGATTCACCTCGCGGCCTACCAAGGGGCGCTGTCCACTATCCAAATCCTTAAGCCCTTGCAGAATTTCCCCTAATTCGGCTGATCGGCCCAGGTATTTCACTCTCCACGCTTGAAGCAGCTCCTGATCAGCCACACCCTCCAATTCTTTCAGGGCAATCTCTTTCACCGTATGGATCCGATCGAGCATTGTTCCTCCTATCTCATCATGAGATTTTCCACTTGCTCTTATATAATCCTTAAATAAAAAGCCCATCCCATTAAGGGACGGGATCATTACCCGCGGTACCACCCTTCTTGGCTCGATATGAGCCCACTCTGCACCGACAGCTCCGGCTCAAAGCGATCGGCTCCTCTTTGATAACGGTGAGACTCCGTCCCGAACTACTGGCCGCATGAACGGCATTCCCCCGGGAGGCTCAGGAGGGAACTTCGCCGAGATTCCATCGAGCGGAGGTTACAGTCCTCGCCCCCACTTCCCTGGCGATTTTCACTCGGTTACTTTCCTCCATCACTGCCTTTCAATGGATTTCTTTCATTATCTATGAAATAGATCGCATGTCAACCACGAATTCATTATTGTCATTTGAAATTGAAAAGTGGACTCTTTTCAATTGAAAACTGGACTCCCATAATTTGTTCCCTCACAACCTTTTGGAGGGAATCATGGTACAGCTTCATAATCGTTTTTCGGATGAACAAATCGCCTTTCTCTTTCAGGCATATGAACAAGGACTTTTGAGCAGGGAAGAAGTTCAAGAAGCACTGCATATCCATCGTTCTCGTTCCTTTGTCCTTCTAAAGGATTATCGAAAGGATCCTGATGCTTTCACGATCCCTTATGAACGAAACACCCCTGGGAGAATCCCATTGGAGACAGAGATCGCTATCAAAAGGGAGCTGCTTCGGGAGAAAGCTCTTATCGATGACCCGGAGAAACCCATTTCTGGATATAACTACTCAGCTGTCCGTGATCGTCTTCGAAATCAAGGCATCAAGGTTTCGGTCAACACCATCATTGATCGTGCCAAGAAGCTGGATTGTCATAAACCTCGCAAGAAGAGAAAAGTCCATGATCGGGAGGTGCTAACCGCTTCCGTTGGTGCATAGGTACGGCATGACGCCTCACATTATTTTTTGTCCCCCCTCACCAAAGAGAGATGGACCTTGATCACCCCCATCGATGATTACAGCCGCTCCTTTTTGCTGACTTGTTCCCCGCGGAAACCACCTGGACTAATATCTAAGCTACTCAAGCGTTGATCATGACTCATGGATCGCCTTTGCGTTACGATGTGGACTGCTTACGATTGTTTCGCTTCGTCCAGGGAAGGGATAGCTTCTGGCGAAGACATGTTCTCGAGACCAATGACGTGGTTACTCAGTGGAGTAAGATCATGCATCTGCTGAATGTAGATGTCACCTATGCCCTTTCCCCACAGGCTAAAGGCAAAGTCGAGAGGCCTTACCGCTGGCTGCAAGATCGCATGGTGAGAACCTGTGTTTATGAGGAAATTGCTAATATTGAGGACTGCAGGAGCGTCCTGAGAGATGAGATCCTTCGATATAATGACCATCAGATCCATTCTACAACAGGTGAAATCCCTAGTATTCGATTTGAGAGAGCTCTGAAATCTGGAAACAGTCTCTTCCGGAAGTTTTTGCTTCCGAAGCCATACACCTCGCCACAAGACGTGTTCTGCTTGCGTGAGCAAAGGATGGTCAATGGATACCACAAGATTTCTCTATTCAAGTATGAGAGCAAGGTGCCCAAAGTGCCTCTCCGAGAATATGTCGATGTTCACATGGCGCGAGACACAGATATGCAGGTGATGCATATTCGAATCTGGTGGAATGAGAAATTGGTGCATTCTGTGTCATTACCATTGCAGGGTTTTAGAGTCCACTTTTGAAGTTTATAGGTGTCCAGTTTTCAAGTTTTCCTAACAGCCCCTGAAGTTTACCCGTCACATGAATTTTAAAAGCGAACACTTTTCAATTTCAAGTGGCATTTGAAACTCACAAATATTGACATGGGAGATTAGAAATGGTATTATTAATTCAGTGAATTAATTAAGCTTAAACAAAGTCAGATGCGCAAAGGCAATAAAGAATTAATCCGAGAGATCAATAGAACACTGGTTCTTAACCTGATTAAGAACCATGCGCCCATCTCGCGCATTGATCTGGCGGGCCTCTCCGGTCTAAGTGCGGCATCCATCACTGGCATCACTGCTAAACTTATTGATTGTGGCCTTATCTTTGAGAAGGAAGAGGGGGACTCTCGAGGGGGTCGAAAGCCCATCCTTTTAGCGCTGAACCCGCACGGGAGTTTCATGGTTGGGCTTAAATTGACGGAGCAATATGCTATCGGCGCTCTAACAGACCTCCAAGCTACGGTGATTGCCAATCACAGGAGTCGCCTCAAAAATCGATCCATCGAAGCAGCGATTGACACCATGGTTGGGGTTGTTAAGACCCTGTCAGATCAGGGAGGTATGGAAAGCGAGGAGCTTCTTGGTGTTGGTTTGGGATTGGCTGGTATCGTTCATGGAGCGCAAGGGATATTACGGCATTCTCCAATATTAGGCTGGAGAGATGTGCCCTTGAAGAATATGCTCCAAGATCGTGTGGGCGCACCCGTATATGTGGATAACGATGTCAATACATTAACACTCACCGAGCTGTGGTTTGGCGCGGGGCAAGGAGTAGATAATTTTCTGACTGTGACAATCGGTCGTGGAGTTGGTCTAGGGATAGTGATCAATGGTCAGCTTTACCAGGGGGCTTACGGTGGCGCGGGTGAATTTGGACACACTGTGATTGATCCAGAGGGACCTCCCTGCGCTTGTGGTAAGCAAGGATGCTTGGAGACCTATACCTCTGACCCTGCGCTGATGCTTATGGTGTCCGACGCGATTACACGGGGAGAGATGGAAGAGGGAGTAGAAACGGTCGCCGATCTTCTAACACGTGCCGACGAAGGCGATGTTGCTGCGCGAAAGATCTATGCAAAAGCGGGAGAAATGCTTGGCATTGGAATTGCCAACCTCATTACACTGTTCAGCCCACAGTTGATCATCATCAGTGGGGAAGGGGTAAGGGCTGGGGATTGGATTTTTGAGCCTATGCGTGCTTCCATCGCGAGGCATGTTATGCCAGGGTTGGCAGAGGACACGAAGATCCGGATCGACGTTTGGGATGACGATGCCTGGGCTCGTGGAGCAGCAAGCCTTGTTTTGAAGAAATTATTCGAATCTCCAATGCACAGAGAAATGATTGAATTTTCAGCTTGATATTTTTTTGTAAATGATATTTTAGTCACTAAAATAAGTTTTCTATCGTGAAAGGAGGTGGATTTTAGGGATACCTGAGGCAGAGAGCATAAGCCCGAACGATTATATGTGATTCTTCTTGGAGGAGAGAAATGAAAATCCGGCTTAAGTTTCTAACATGCTTTAGTATTTTATTAGCAGCATCGCTACTGCTGACATCGTGTGCTCCGACAGCAACCCCCAGCGAAGAGCCAACAGCTGCAATCATCAAGGAAACCGTCATCGTTCCAAAAGAGGTTGAAGTTGAAAAGGTAGTCACTGCCACTCCGGAACCGGCCGTCATCAGCTTCTGGCATGCATACAACGAAGTAGAAACCGAATTGCTGGAAACTGAGGTAATCCCGCTATTCGAAGAAGCTAACCCTGGGGTAACGGTGGAGCTACTAAATGTTCCGTACGATGATTTCCGGCGCAAATTATTGGTAGCGCTGACGGGAGGATCTCCGCCTGATTTAATGCGAGGAGATATTGCTTGGATAACTGAATTTGCATATATGGGTGCTCTTGAGCCTTTGGACGAGTTCATGTCAGATTTTGACTCTTATGCGGAAGCGGTCTTTCCTGGACCACTCTCCACCAATCTGCTGAAGGATCATTATTATGGCTTGCCGTTGGACACAAACACAAGGGTGCTAATCTACAACACTGAAATGTTTGCGGATGCGGGAATTGCTGGTCCGCCGGAGACCATTGATGATTTTCTGGCTGCGTGCGAGAAGATAGAAGCTTTCGATGCAGAGCTCTATTGCTTCGCTGATGGTGGAACGTATGGGTGGGCGGTGAACCCATGGATCTGGAGTATGGGAAGTGATATTGTCGACTCCAGCTGGACTACGGCCAGTGGATATCTTGATGGACCAGGAACACAAGCAACCTACGAATTCCTTAAGGACTTGCTGGATAAGGGCTATATGCATCCGACGATCGTAGAGGGTGGTCTGGATGTTTGGGGAGCCTTTGGAAATGGCGAAGTGGGCATGATCCTTGAAGGCCCATGGTTCCCGCCATATTACGGGGGTGAGGCAGAATACGGCTTCGCATTGATGCCGGCAGGCGATGGCGGACATATCTCTGTGGTTGGGGGCGAGGATATTGCGTTATTTATGCAAAGCCAACACAAGGAAGAGGCAGTGAATTTTATCCGGTTCATGCTCACCGAAGAAATCCAGCTGACGATGGCTCAGGTCGGCCAAATACCGGTGCTGAAGAGTGCATTGGAATCCGACTACATTGTTAACCATGAGTTCTTTGGTTACTTCCTTGAACAGCTTCAATACTCAAAGGCCCGACTCCCGCATCCAAATTGGACAAAGATTGAAGATGTTTACAAGATTGCTGGAGCTGAGTACTTGCTCGGGTTGAAGAGTTTCGAAGAGGCACTTGGGGCAGCTGCGGTCACGATAGATTCCCTATTGGTTCTTGAAGACTAGCGCCCAAGAGAGGAGACCCTGACAATTGTCAGGGTTTCCTGTACCATTATCAAGATGATATTCCCTTCTGTGAGATTATCAAGACGATCGCAGCAGGTTATTTCGGCGTGGGTTTTTATTCTCCCAGGCTTGCTTCTTTACGTTATCTTCCTAATCTATCCAATTATTAAAGCTCTCCAGATGAGCTTTTACGAGTGGAGTGTAATGCCTGGAGATCCCAACGAATTCATTGGTTTAGTAAATTATTCCCGAGCACTAAGAGATCCTATTGTGGCTGTATCGATGCGGAACACAGTGCTGTACACAATCATCACAGTTCCAGGACAAATGATCCTTGCGTTTTTCTTTGCTTTCTTGGTGGATAAAGTTGCTCGAGGGAAGATATTCTTTCGAACGTTATATTACATTCCTGTGATTACCTCTTGGGTTGTTGTATCCATTTTATTCCGCTATTTCTTCCAAAGCCCAAAGGGACTAATTAACCACATATTATTAGATATCCTTCATGTGATCCAGCAACCTATAGCATGGTTTAGGGAACCAGCAACAGCCTTCATCCCCATTCTAGTATTAGGCATATGGAAGGGGATTGGTTGGTCAATGGTCATTTTTCTGGCTGCACTCCAAACCATTCCAAAAGAGTTTTATGATGCAGCCGCTATTGATGGGGCGACAGCATGGAGAAAACTTATTAGCATTACCTTACCTTTAATACGCCCTACCCTTGTTTTTACTCTGGTGATGCTCATGATTGGGGGCTTCAACGTATTTATTTCTGTTGTTTTGATCACCAATGGTGGACCAGCGCAAAGCACGGAAGTGATTTTGAGCTACATGTATCATCAGGCATTCGATTATATAGATTTCGGATATGGCGCTGCATTGGCCTTCATTGTCGCAATAATTATTGTCACTGTAAGTTATCTTCAAATTCGCTTCCTGCGGAGGCCGGAGGAAATCAGCTAATGAGAATCCGAAAGTCTCTCCAAACTGGCATCCTCTATATTGTTATTATCGGTGGAGCAATCAATTTGATCCTGCCGTTTGTTTGGATGATTTCCACTTCGTTGAAAGAGTACAGTTTCATCCTTGATTACCCTCCCCGACTTATTCCGGAAGAACCATCTCTTAATAACTTTATTAAAGCATGGTTATCAAGCAATTTTCAGCAGTACTTTAAGAACAGCCTATTTGTGGCCTCAATATCAGTGATTCTTGTGGTTTTATTCTCGGCTATGATGGCGTATGCATTTGCGCGGCTGGAATTTCCCGGTAAAGATGCGATATTTTACTCAATATTGCTTGTGCTAATGATCCCCAACATGGTAGGCATCATTCCCCAATTTCTATTGGCGAAGGAGCTTGGACTACGAAACAGTTTATGGGGCCTTATCCTATTCTACGTCTCGGGTAGCATTCCTTTCAACACCTTTCTTCTAAGGGGTTTCTTCGAGACACTCCCAAGCGAACTTGAAGATGCGATCCTCATTGATGGAGGGAATTATTTCACCATTTTCATTAAGATGATTCTTCCATTGTCAAAACCTGCATTAGCAACTGTTTCCATTTTTTCATTCCTTGGATTTTGGGATGAGTACATTTTGGCCCTGACTTTTATCGACGATCCCGGTCGGCGAACTCTGCCTGTTGCGATAGCAACATTCTACGGACAACATGCAACTGATTGGGGTCTTGTTTTCGCTGCATCATTAATTGCAGTCGTACCGGTAATGATTGTTTTTATTAGCATGCAACGTTATTTCGTTGGAGGTTTAACATCTGGGGCATTCAAAGGATAGCTATCATTACTCATGTTAGGGTTCCTGGGCTTATTCCCATAGTGGTTGTCGTATTTCTCTGTTCTTGTGGCCGAGTGCACGTCCTGCCGACAGAGATGCAAATTGCCATTCCTATTTCTACGGAGATGCCAATGGTCCAATCATTGACGATCAAGGAAATTCGACTTGACCGTGCCTTCTACCATCCTGGTGAAAGTGTTCAATTGTCGATTCATGTCGAAAGCCAGACTAGTGAACCTGCAAATGTAAAGTTGTTTGTCACAATCCGTCATCTTACCGAAGTTATCGATACGATGGAAGAAATGATCCTGTTCACAGGAGGTGAACAGGAGATTGACTTGACCTATCTCCCACCATCCGGGACACCAAGAGGGTATGGAATCGACCTTTGCTTTGAAACGCAATCGAATGAACAGCTGGCTTGTGGTTCTGCTGCCTTCGATGTTCTTCAACGCTGGACGCAATCACCCAGGTATGGTTTCCTGACAGATTTCTTTCCCAGACGGTCAGATGTTTCCCAAACAATCGAGAGCCTCGCTCGTTATCACATCAACGGGCTGCAATTCTACGATTGGATGTACCGTCACGACCAATTCATGACGGATCAAGACCCTTACCTCGATCCGCTAGGCCGTCAGCTTTCTCGCGTCACAGTTGAAAATCTGATCATAGCAGCTCATGAGCGAAATATCGCTTCGATGCCCTACACAGCTATCTACGCTGCTTCGATTCCTTTTTATGAGGAGCACCAGGACTGGGCATTGTTTCAAGCTAATGGTCAACCATATTTGCTAGGGGAGAATTTCTTGGTTTATATGGATCCACGACCAGATTCGCCGTGGGTGGAACATCTCCTTGGGCAATTTGATCAAGTATTGCGGGAAATGGATTTTGATGGCATTCACTTGGATCAATATGGCGACCCAAAGGAGGGCTATGACGCTCAGGGGGAAAGATTCGATCTTGCCTCGCCGTTGGCTCAGACGATCAATGCTACAAAGGACTTGGCTCGCTCCCATCGTCCACAAGGAGCTGTTGTGTTCAATGCGGTAAATAATTGGCCGATTGAGACGGTTGCTCCATCGGAGCAAGATTTCATCTACATCGAG
>MGNI01000123.1:34169-38575 GCA_001795115.1 Chloroflexi bacterium RBG_16_48_8
GGTTCAATGACCTTCACAAGCTCATCATTGGGGCTCAAGATCTCGGGGGAGGTAAACCAGTGGTCTTAGCCGCATATATTGATCCGAACTTTGAACAAAATGCGCGCCTCATGGATGCGGTGATCTTTTCAAGCGGTGGTGGTCATATCGAGCTGGGCGAGTGGGATGGCATGCTTGCTGAGCCATATTTCCCCAAGTATCAAAAGATGTCATCTGAATTAGCCGGTGCGATGGAACGATATTACGATTTCACCATCCGATATCAGGAACTCATCGGTCCAATGACACGAGACGAGACGCAGAAATATCTTGGACGGATTGAGATGGAAGGTGTCCGCACTCAGCCCCACCTGCTCATGAATAAGGTCTGGCCTATTGTGAGAGAGGGGAATCATTTCACAGCAATCAGCTTCGTCAACCTTCTGGGTGTGAAATCCCCGGAGTGGGCAAAGGAGATTGTTAACTCACCAAAACCACTGGGTCCAACCACAGTCCAGATTCAGGGGGCTGAAGAAAGAGCTGCTTGTGTATGGATGGCGACACCAGATGGTGAAGATCCTTCCCCCCAATTCCTTCAATACAAGCAGGATAATAATGATAAGGTGCTCACATTCCAAATCCATTCTTTAGCTTACTGGGATCTTGTAGTCATCGAATGGAGTGACTGAACTCTCATGACAGATCTGTATCAACGCAGCATCGAAATCATTCTCGCGAACCAGCATCCCTCCGGGGCTTACATCGCCAGTCCGAATTTTGCTCCGTATCGTTATTGCTGGATCCGCGACGGTTCCTTCTTGGCATATGCCATGGACCTAGTTGGCGAACATAGCAGCGCGGCTCGCTATCATTCCTGGGCAGCGAAGGTGGTAAATCAACGCGAAGAGGTGGTCCGGCGGGCGATAGAAATAAATGGGTTAGGCAAACCACTAGCCGAGAGCGATATTCTACATACGCGGTATACCCTGGAAGGGAAAGAGGCCGAGGAGGGTTGGCATAACTTTCAATTGGATGGATATGGAACATGGCTATGGGCACTCGGGGAACATCGACGTTTATCCGGGAGATCTTTCTTCAAAGAATATGTGCACACAATCGACTTGGTCGCAGATTATCTTTCCGCTTTGTGGCGAAGTCCTTGTTATGATTGCTGGGAGGAATTTCCAGACAAAATCCACACATATACCCTGGCTGCGGTTTGTGCCGGTCTCCATGCATGTTCATCCTATGGCAATATGGATCATACAGACACGGTGCAAACCATACGAGATTTTATCCATGCTCACAATGTGGCCGAAGGACATTATGTCAAATATATGGGTTCAGATGAGGTCGACGCGAGCCTCATTGGGTTGTCTGTACCCTATCGAGTGGCCACAGTCAGTGATGCATTAATATACAAAACGGTAGATCGAATTGAGACCGACCTGCGCCAGAATGGCGGCGTTCACCGCTATCCGGGCGATACGTATTATGGTGGTGGGGAGTGGATTCTATTAACTGCCTGGCTTGGATGGCACTATGCTGAAATAGGGGAACCCGAGAGAGCAGTGCCTCTTCTCAAATGGATTGAAAAACAAGCCGATGAGAACGGGAATTTACCTGAGCAGGTTCCGAACAATCTAAATAATAGGAGCTATCTTGAACCTTGGTGTAATCGATGGGGGAATATCGCTCAGCCGTTGCTCTGGTCGCATGCGAACTATTTGATTCTTCATACAGCGTTGGATCAATCTGGTCCATAGCTGACGCTATTAAAAACCACCCAATACCCCTGTTATCAAACGAGGGGCACAGACTGTTATTTAAAGTCTAAAAGCAGACTGTTTTAACTTCAAAACTGGAATATCTAAAGTTGAAAAGTGGACAGATGATTCCTATATTATTCATTCTTGTTGAATTAGATTCCTCCTCCTTCAAAGGAAATGGTGCACTCTTTATCGTTGCATTGGAGGGTTTTAGAGTTTACTTTTGAAGTTTATGGTGTCCAGTTTTCAAATTTTCTTAACACCACGAAACGATCAACGACCGCATTTCATTTTAGCGGGCACCATGGTCGTCCGTTGATGGGTGGGGTCTCCCCCTCTGGAAGTTACTGCCCTAGGTTGAAATGCACCCCGATCAATATTGTGCTCAAGAACGAATGCATTAAAGAAGGTGAGATAACCTCTATGCCCACACGTCTATCAAAAAGGTCGAGTCACCATGCCCGATGCTTCTATAGATGTTGCATCTGCATAATTTATTTCCGATGCCCTCTACCCCTCGCCCCTTTTCCCCTCCACACCACACCTCAATGGAAGGATCCATCTCATATCACCTGAACCCTCTGTGGCCCTTCCATAACGTTTCAGCCTCTCGTCGATCACAGAACGATAGCCAAAGACGTATGCCAGGATATGGAAGGCATATCCCAAGAAAATCGTCAAAACCATGGCTGATAATCCCAATTGAAGCATTGCTAAACCATTCATCGTACTTCCCCTCTCGATTTGCGGACCTCACCTTCGTTGATCTTGTATATAATTATCACCTCGACATTACCCCCAGATGAAATAGGGATGACAACCTTTATACAAACCGTTACATAACGGTAATTGTGCTCAATAATCTCCAGTAGGCTTACAGCTCCAGGGTCTCTCCGTTATCTTTGGCAAAGGAAGGATAGGCAAAAAGTGTGTCGTCGCATCTTAGCGACTGAGGGATGTCTGGCTACAGCAACACAACGATCCTTTTTCTTGCCCGATCACTCTAATCCCAGGGATTGACTACAAGAAAAAGACTCGTTATACTTTGAAATTATATGAATATTTGTTCATATATCAAATAGTTAAGGCTGGTGTGTTATGAAACTGAAGATCAAAGACGAAATTAGCGAGGGCACTGCATCCAGGGTAGCGGAGCTTTTCAACGCCCTGAGCGACACAAGCCGTATCCTCCTGTTGGTCGCATTGTTGCACCATGAAAGAAACGTCGGATCTCTCGCTGAGATGGCAAGGATCAGCGAATCCGCTGTCTCCCATCACCTACGAAATCTGAGGTTACTTCACCTTGTAAGGGCACGAAAGCAAGGGCGTCAAGTTTTTTATCGTCTAGACGATGACCATATCAGCGATCTCATTCGGAGCGGTTTGGATCATGTTCAACATGGGTAGGTGCCTATCCAGATTGATCCCACCCCACCTAAAATAAAATGAAACATCCATTGACCAGAGAACACGATAGACCCAGCCAAGAAGAAACCGTTGAGTTAAATATTAACTCCTTGCTGCCAGAGATCGAAACAAAAGGGGATGACTGTATTCAACGGCTTCAGACGGCACTCATCCAACAGGAAGGAATTCTTCATGTACACCTCAAAGAGAATCCCTCCTCCCTTCAACTCTGCCTCCACTATGACCCCACACTCCTCTCCAATTCTAAGATTCACAAGCTTGTGCAAAAAACAAGTTCCAGAATTGCCAGACGATACCGTCATTCAACTTTACCCGTTGAAGGAATGGACTGTTCCGATTGTGCCTTCGTCCTAGAACATGGACTCTCGCGGATAGAAGGTGTTCTGATGGTATCTGTAAGCTATGCTGATCAACAGATCTGGGTGGAGTATGACAACCAGAGAATCGGTCAAAGAGGCATCGAGCAATCTATTCGTCGCACGGGCTACAACATTCCAAAAACTGGTTTCAATCGATTCCTAAATGATAATCAAGCCTTAATCCTTAGTTTTCTTTCGGGAGTCCTTCTACTGATTGCTTGGGGAAGTGATCAACTTTTTGTACTGCCGCGACCCATCATTTCAGTTGCATACACTCTCTCTTATCTGTCGGGAGGATTCGAACTCATATCTCATAGCTGGCACAACATCTTGCGGAAACGTCGAGTGGACATCGACCTACTCATGCTCGTGGCAGCGATCGGTGCTGCCATCCTGGGGAAGTGGTCAGAGGGAGCATTTTTACTCTTCCTATTCAGCCTGGGTCATACCCTTGAAGCCCGGGCAATGAACCGTGCCCGTAAAGCTATTCTTGCTTTGGCGGATATGGCACCCAGAACAGCCCACGTGCTGAGAGATGGAAGAGAGGAAATTCGCCCGATCGAGGAAATCCAAATCGGCGATCTTATTCTCATCCCCCCAGGATCGAAAATCCCCGTGGATGGGACTGTAAAGCGGGGCGCCTCATCTGTTGACCTATCCGCCATAACTGGCGAGTCCATGCCAGTTGATATCACGGAGAAGGATGAGGTTTTCGCTGGAGCCATGAATGGTGAAGGTGCTTTGGAGGTACTGGCTACAAGATTGGCAAAAGATAGCACATTGTCAAGAGTAATCCAGATGGTCCAAAAAGCCCAGGCACAACAATCTCCTTCGGAGTTGATCAGCCAACGGATAATCCATGGCCTTGTTC
>MGNI01000123.1:38594-38910 GCA_001795115.1 Chloroflexi bacterium RBG_16_48_8
ATCCTCATTGTGGATCTCTTGCTCATCCTCGTTCCTCCCCTTCTTGGCGTCCCCTTCAAGGACTCCTTCCTGCGTGCGATGACATTACTTGTGGCTGCATCACCCTGCGCATTGGCTTTAGGAACGCCTTCGGCCATCTTGTCAAGCCTCGCGCGCGCCTCTCGCAGTGGAATCCTCATCAAGGGTGGGGCACATTTAGAGAACCTGGGAAATCTCAAGGCCATCGCGTTTGACAAAACAGGAACAATCACCTATGGGAGGCCTTACGTCACGGATATCTTCGCTTCTCCTCCCTACACTGAAACAGAGATCCTCA
>MGNI01000123.1:38959-44260 GCA_001795115.1 Chloroflexi bacterium RBG_16_48_8
TCGTGCCGTTGTTCATGCAGCAAATGAAAAAGGATTGGAACTTTCATCCCCTCGATCTGTAAAAGCAGAAACGGGGAAAGGCATACAGGCCATACTGCAGGAAGGCAACTTCTGGGTAGGCAAAGCCAATCTCTCAGGTGAAGATGGATTGGAGGATGACCCTGATATCCGATCAAAGATCGAGACCTTCGAGAGTCAGGGAAAAACAACCATTGTCGTTCGTTTGAATTCAAAGATCGCAGGCATCATCGCTATCACAGATCAAGTCCGCCCTGAGGCTAAAGCAGCGATTTCCGAATTAGAAGCGAATGGGATCCGCCACATGGTCATGCTCACTGGTGATAATTTTCAAACGGCCCAACGTTTTGCAGCTCAAGTTGGCTTGAAGGAATTTCAGGCCCAATTAATGCCGGAGGATAAACTCCAAGCCCTGAAGGAACTCGAGAAAGAATATCAGACAATCGCAATGGTTGGAGATGGTGTCAATGACGCCCCGGCATTGGCCAACGCCACGGTTGGCATCGCCATGGGAGGCGCAAAGACTCAGGTAGCTCTGGAGACCGCCGACGTTGTGCTCATGTCAGATGATCTTTCAAAGCTTCCCTTCGTCATCGGTTTGGGTCGCAAAACGACTGCAATCATAAAGCAAAACTTCATGATTGCTCTGGGCGTAATGGCAGGTCTGATTCTCTTAACGTTATTCAACTTGACTGGAATTGGGATGGCTATCCTCTTGCATGAAGGTACAACCGTCCTGGTCATCTTCAATTCTCTTCGTCTTCTTACGTACCACAGCTAGGCGATATGCTCAAGAATCTCACTCAAACCCATTTCGAATGGATTTGTTCCTTCTCATTCTTCCCGTATAATCAGAAGGTCCATCGAATCGCTGCTCAAGCTCAACCCTTGAATTCGAAATCAGGTTGGGATTTCCTTTGAAAAAATATGTTGGGTCATCGAGCTTGGATGGAGCCTACTCCTTATTGTTGGCTTTTCACTTTCCTCAACAGGAAAACCTTGTTCAGGAGGTCATTTCACAATGCGCATGAGCCATGTATTTGGTCAGACCTTACGTGAGGTCCCCTCTGAAGCAAAATCTCCCGGTCACCAGCTGCTTTTAAGATCAGGCTTCATCCGTCCACTCGCAGCTGGCATATTCTCCGAATTAAACCTTGCTCGTCGATCTATCGCGAAGATCGAGAAGATCATGCGGGAGGAATTGGATGCCATCGGTGGCCAAGAGATATCCATGCCCGTGGTTCATCCTGCAGAAATATGGCAGGAGACGGATCGCTGGTCACAAATTGGCGAAGAAATGGGGCGCTTTCAGGATCGTTCGAAGAGAGACATGGTGCTCGCCATGACCCATGAAGAAGTCGTCACAGATCTACTGCGACGTGAAGTGCATTCCTACAGGCAGCTCCCCCTTTTGGTCTATCAAATCCAAACCAAGTGGCGTGACGATCCCAGGCCAAGAGCCGGATTGATCCGAGCGCGTGAATTCACGATGCTGGACAGCTATAGCCTGGACATCAATGAAGAAGGACTGGACAAACAATACAACGCACATTACCAGACCTATTTCAAGATTTTCCATCGCTGCGGTCTGTCCGTGATTGCCGTTAAGTCCGATGTGGGGATGATGGGGGGAAAGCTGGCTCATGAGTTCATCTACCTCAACCCGATGGGAGAGGATACCATCCTTATCTGTGAGAATTGCGGATATAAGGCTAACGGGCAAGTCGCTCGAATCTCAAAATCCTCTCCAGCCGAGGAAGAGCCTCTACCGCTAAGCAAAGTCGCCACTCCTGGAGCTCATACCATCGCTCATTTAGCAGAATTCCTGCAAATATCCAAATCGAAAACAGCCAAGGCGGTTTTCTTTATGGCCACAATAATGGAAGGAGATAAAAGCGACGAGCGTCTTGTCTTTGCCGTTCTTCGTGGCGACATGGAATTGAATGAAACCAAATTAGCCAACGCAGTCAAGGCTCAAACCCTGCGCCCCGCCACGGACGATGAAATCCTTTCCATTGGAGCCGAACCCGGCTATGCCTCTCCCATTGGTATTGAAGATGTGTTTGCTATTGTAGATGACCTCATCCCCCTCTCCCCCAACCTTGTAGCCGGCGCTAACGAGGAGGGTTACCACTTTAAAAATGTCAATTATGACCGGGACTTCGTTGCGGAGGGAATTGCCGATCTTGTGTTGGCTCGATCTGGCGATCCATGCCCGGTCTGTACCCAGGCCATGATTTCCGAGAGAGGTATCGAGGTAGGCAATATCTTCAAGCTCGGCACACGCTACAGCCAGGCCATGGGGGCGACCTTCCTCGATCAAGATGGAGAACCAAACCCAGTTGTTATGGGTTCCTATGGCATCGGCTTGGGGCGTTTATTGGCCTGTATCGCCGAGCAACATCATGATGAAGATGGTCTTATCTGGCCAGTCTCGATTGCACCCTATCATGTCTACCTGATCGGATTGCCGGGAGAAGATGGATTGGCTCAGCAGATCTATCAAGAACTTGAGGCTGGTAGCGTTGAAGTTCTTTATGATGATCGCGACGAACGACCGGGTGTGAAGTTCAAAGATGCCGACCTGATTGGGCTGCCCCTTCGCTTAACCATTGGCAAGCGATCCTTAGAACAAGGTGGAGTGGAATGGAAATTCCGTCACCGAGATGAGGCTGCGATCACTCCAGTTTCAGGAATTCTCGAGTTTGTGAAATCCAACCTCACAGCCCTGTAAGAAGATTGCTACAGCCAGCCGACCCAAATACCCCCCATGGAGTAAATCCAGTCCCTAAAGCTGAATGATGCCCTTGAAACCCATGCCTCTCCATGAGGATGCCCAACCGCAGGACAAATTAACTGGAGGATCTATGAGAGATCGCTTATCCCAAATTCTCAACTTTCTTGAAGCTCTCGATCCCTTCAAAGCCTTAGAACGCACCACTTACCTGTCGAACCATCCTCAGCATGAAAGCGATTCCGACCACACACCTGGCACATGGCCATGTTTGCCTTGCTCCCTCATGAGGAGTTGAGCTTCAAGGTTGATATCACGAAGGTATTTACGCTGATATTAATCCATGACCTATGTGAGATATACGCTGGGGACACTTTCGCATACAGGACTGAGCACAAGGATCATGAAAGGGAGCAGGAAGCGACAGAGAAGTTAGTTGCCCTATTGCTCCCAGATCTTGAAATTGCACTGCTCAACGATTGGAAAGAATTCACTTTCGGCAGCTCACCCGAAGCCCGTTCCGCACGCGCCCTGGACCGGATGCAAGCCCTGGCTCAAACCGTCATGAGTTCTGGTCGGACGTGGAAAGAACAGGGGGTGACAGAAGCCTTGAGCTGGGAACTCAACCGAGAGGTGCTAAACCTGGACCCTGTTGTAACAGAAATCTTCGAAAGGCTTTATCAGCGCGCCGCCGAAGAAAATCTCTGGTCCTCATAAGGTTTTGGGGCGGCTGGCGAGCCACCCCAGCCTTTCTGATTTTTCTTCCACCACTTCACAATGGATAACCCGCCATCTCCTTAACAATCACCTTCACGAGATTCACTGTTGACTTTCCTGATGGCCTAATTCCTCCCTCACCAACCGGACAACCAGATCGTCAAGATCCTGTACTCCATAGCTGCTAACGTTCATCGTGCTCACATCTCCCGGCTCACCCCCGCTACTGCTGGGTCCTTCATAGGTGAGGAAGATGAAGCGAGCTTGCGTGAACTGCGCCATCTGACGGAAGATGTATTCAGCCTGATCATCTGTTCCGCTGGCCGCAATCGGGAAGATCTTGATCCCATTGGCCAAAGCTACAGCCATCTCTTGACCATAGTCGTAGTCCTGAGCGTAATCCAGATGAGGGGGTGCATCCGCCACCAGGAAGATCAAGCGTATCGTATTGTCTTCTCTCCAGTCCATTTCATAGATGGCCGCATGCAATGCCTCATTGAGCGATTCGGGATAGTCCCCTCCCCCAGCGGCACGAACTTGACTCAGTTGATCTGAAAACGCCCTCACGTTATCCGTGAAGTCGACCTTGCCGACCACATAACCATCCCCGCGATCCCGGTATGTCACCAGCCCGCAACGTAGATCGGGACGTGGGCGTAAGTGGTCGATTTGATCCGCAATGCTTAGCATGCTGGATTGCAAGGCATCAATCTCATCGCTCATACTTCCCGTGGAATCAAGCAGAAAGAGGACATCCAGGTTGACACTGCCTCGTTGAGAGGTATATTGATCCAACTTGGCTACCCAATTTTCCTGTTGCCCCCGTGGCAGCTCAAAGGTGTGAGCCACTCCCTCCTTATTCACCGACACAATGAAGGATTGTGATTGTGTGGCTCCCAAAGATCGCGGGAAGAAAAATGTCTGCCCAGTCCCAAAGGTTCTGGCTTCCCATACCTTATACTGTCCATCCCAAATAGTTACCGATGCATCCAGGATGGGAAGGTTGACTCCATCCAGGGCTGTGATGATGTAGCGTTCAGAGATATCGACATCATGCACAAAGGGTCCGTGGTAGTCCCGGCGGTATTCGAGATATTCATCCCATTTGTCATTATCATCCACTTCCCCCGCCCTTACCTCAGGCTCCGGTTGTTGATCACCTTGGCGATAGGGGGTAGGCGTTGCGAAGGGGGCTGTTGTAGGCATTGCCGTTGGCAATAGGATGGGCTGCTGTGTTGGAGGATAGTTGACCGGCGGCACAACAGTGACAGGGATGATCTCGAGAGTTTGATCAGCGGCACAAGCTGTTAGGATGAATGTAAGCAGGAATACTGGAAACAAAGTGAGAATTTTTTTGTGAGACATGGCACTGCTCCTTTCGAATTTCGCATTTCATCACGATTTGAATTCAGCATAATCAAGAACAAGATCGGGGGCTTGATAGACGGTTGATCTTCTCATGACAAAGCGCTGATTCGCCTGAAATTCGCCGGTGCAATGTGTCATTTTAAACGATATCTTCTTCATTTACCTGGAGGCATGCTCACCCACCGGGCGAGTGGTTTTATTCAAAATAAAGACCTTTCGTAATAAACCTCCCGGAGGTTATTGCAGTGGTGAAACATACGCTCATTTTCTCAAATGAGAATGGACTTTGGGCAAGCGAATGCTTCGCCACGACGCGCAGGGGTGTAAAGACGCCCCGGCGGGGCGTCTCTACATACAATCAATGAATGAGGGCACTGTGCGGTGCCCTCATCTCCAAACATCGGTCGCGATTCTTTTTACCTATTTCACTCCCCACTCAACATGGCAGCCTTATGAACCAGCTC
>MGNI01000123.1:44334-44622 GCA_001795115.1 Chloroflexi bacterium RBG_16_48_8
CAATAACTTTCGCGCAGGATCTCGGCGAATTGCTCCACCATAACGGCTAGCTTGAAGGATTGTGAGGTCTCTTCAAAGGTTGCAGCAAGTTCAGATGTATCGAGGGAACGAGACATCTCTATCACCTCATGCGTATCTGGATCCTCCCATCGCATGAACACTGTGGCCACTTCACCCTGAGAGCTCTCGGCCAACTTGATTTCGTACAGCGCAGTCACGCTGTGCCCGGCTCCGATCTCCCCAGCATCGACTGTATCATCTCGGAACTCATCGTCCTCCAGTGCCCGA
>MGNI01000123.1:44688-45038 GCA_001795115.1 Chloroflexi bacterium RBG_16_48_8
TCCATTGCAATGGTTTGCAAAGTCCCCGTCAGATCATGCACGAAGAGCTTTTCTGCTTCTTGGGGTGTGTCCACATAGGCGTAGAAGCCATCGCCATCATCTGCAAGTTGCTCCATGAGAACATCGTTGTAGTTGCCCATGCCGAAGCCTACTGTGGTCAACTGGATTCCCTGGCTGGCGTACTCTCGGATGGATTCAAGGATCTTATCTGGTCCGGTATTGCCCACATTGGCCACACCATCTGAGCACAGGATCACACGGTTGATCCCACCTGGCAAGAAGGCTTTACTAGCCATCTCATATCCTGTCTGCAATCCTTCCTCGGCATTCGTGGACCCATCAGGTTCTAA
>MGNI01000123.1:45047-45976 GCA_001795115.1 Chloroflexi bacterium RBG_16_48_8
CGCAGCCAGGATGGTTTGCTTCTCGGAAACAGCTATCGGATCGAGGATCTTCTTAGCCCTGGATCCATAAACAACGATCCCAACCTGATCCGAGGGCCGAAGGGATCCGACCAATGCAGTGAGTGCTTCCTTAACTGCGCCTAAGCGATTCTCTATGTCCATCGAACCCGACACATCGATCACGAATATCAGCATGGCGTCCTTACACTCATCATCTGGGACGTCATATCCCTGTATCCCAATTCGCACTACTCGATAACGCTCATTCTGGACAAAGGGGGTTGGACCCCCTTCTAGATGGATGGAGAAGGCTTCCTGCTGAGGGAGCGGATACTCCATATCGAAGAAATTGACGAACTCCTCCACCCGAATGGCGTCATGGGGAGGCAGGTTGCCATCTCGAAGATAGCGACGCGTGATGGTATACGAGCCCGTATCTACATCCAAGGCGAAGGTCGATAGGTGATCATCTTCTGTATCGATGAAGGGATTAACCCCATAGTTTTCAAAGAAGACGTCGTGGTAAGGTTCTCCGTTCACAGGATTCAACCCGCCATAGGTTGGTCCATAATCTGTGGCGGCCGGCAGACTCTCGTACATTATTGCTTGTGGTGCCGCCCCACAGGCCTGTATGAAAAACCCGAGGGTCAATAGTGGTATCAAACCAATTGCTTTCCTGGTAATCATGGCATTGCTCCTTTCTGCTAATCCCTATCGTTCTGGGAATATGCCTAGAGAATAGAGCAAACCATTTCATTCCTCTTGATCTTACGTTGACAAAGTTCTTAAAAACGATGACATCCCCATGCCAATCTCCTTATCTAGGCTGATCCCCAAGCTAGGTGATTGGCCGGAAGTAATTTGATAAACAGCGAACGTAAAACCTGGCCAATCACTTAAGCAAACCGCCATTCAGGCAACTCATTTTA
>MGNI01000123.1:46009-47311 GCA_001795115.1 Chloroflexi bacterium RBG_16_48_8
CCTGAAATTCAAGCTCTGCTACAATATCCAGCATGGGAGATAACCTTTGGTCACAATATCCTTCGGACTACCGTAAAGAGGAAGTCCAACATCTTCTAAACCTCCTTCGGACGGGTGAGTGTGTGTCCCTCATCGGTTTAAGCGGAATGGGAAAATCGAACTTGCTAGGTTTTCTTGCTTACCGCGCCAGCCTCCAAGAAAGGCTTGGTCCCACTTGTATTTTGGTCGATTGCAATCGCCTTCCCAAGTTTGAGGCAGAAGATTTTTTCCATCTCGCCTCACATCAGCTTCAAGCGGCATTTAATACTTCAGGTATCTTTGAGGATGAAACCCAAGGAAATCCCTTTGATGAGTTGAATAACAACGTTACCTCCACTCTGAAAATCTCTAAGAAACCCCTTGCCCTGCTTTTGGATGGATTCGATGACATGGCCAGGTCTGTTGATCGTGCCTTCTTCAACCAGCTGCGTTCCTTGCGTGACACTCACAAATATCGTCTGAGCTTTCTGCTGGCAACCCGCCAGCCGCTGGAGAGCATCACTAGCGCAGACAAAATCCGTGAATTCGAAGATCTCCTGATTTCAAACCAGGTATGGATCCGACCCCTTTCAGAGGAAGATGCGCTCTGGACGATAAAGCGCATTGAGGAGCGACTTAGTCTTACCTTCGATGAAAATTCCACTCAAATACTCCTCTCCCTTTCTGGACATCACCCTGGTCTGCTTAAGGTCTTGGCGGCAACCTGGTCCTCCGGGGATCCAACGAATCCGGCCTCATGGCTGAAACAGAGCGCAGTCAGCCGCGAATGCAAACTGCTTTGGGGAGATTTGCCAGAGGCTTCCCGCAATACGATTTTTGATGTGCCCATCAACAACGAAATCCTCCAAAATGCGGGATTGGTGAAGAACGGACAATGGTTCAGCCCTGTTTTTGTTGCTTTTATCGAGGGAAAAACTGGTCTAGAACTTCGACTTGACCGGTCTACAGGTGAGGTATTCAGGGGTGGAACACATCTGGCTGTTGCCCTGACTGCGAAAGAATTTGCCCTCTTATCCTACCTATTGGACAACGAAGGAGCCATTTGCGAAAAAGATACCTTGATCCTTGCTGTCTGGCCTGAGGATAAGGTCTTTGTAGAGGGCATCAGAGATGACAGTCTGGCTCAACTCGTGCGCCGACTCAGGGTGAAGATTGAACCCGATCCCTCCATCCCAACCTTTCTTCAGACCATCCCTGGGCGCGGATATCGTCTCCTCCAACCGGATTGAATCAGTCAACTCCCCTCTCATCCGAAACCTTCCC
>MGNI01000123.1:47399-47935 GCA_001795115.1 Chloroflexi bacterium RBG_16_48_8
GCCAATTTCGACCAAGCCAGCTTTGCTAACACACGATCGACGGATGGGCTGTGGCTCAATCAACCCTCAGACTCCCGCCGCAGGTTGAGCTTCTCGAAACCCAGGCGGGGTGGAGATCTCCGCCTGGAACTGATCCCATTGTCCCAAGTCGATTCAACAGAACCTGCAGCACGTTTCATCCTGACAACTTACCGGAAGCTTTTAAATGCATCCTCCTTAATGGGAACCCAATGGACCAATCAGACGTCTTCTAATAAATACTTTAAGGGGGAGCCTATGTCAAACCAATGAGGAGGTAGAAATGAACAAGAACCGTAAAATGATCGCCCCTGTAGCAGTTATGATTCTGATGATCCTTGCATCAGGATGCAACTCAATAAAAGGAATTACATCTCCCAGCGATGATAGGGGTTGGATTAACTGGGATGGGGAAGGAAAATGGGAAGGGGGTGACCCGGCTGAAGTTGAAATGGGTGCAATCGTAGAAAAAATTACTTTGCCTTCAGTCGCTGAAGCCCCGGCGTCCTTCGAAGGAA
>MGNI01000123.1:47957-58035 GCA_001795115.1 Chloroflexi bacterium RBG_16_48_8
CGATGCCGCTCCAATAGCTGATGTAGATGAGATCTCTGACCCTCCTGAACAACAATCAGGGTTGCGCGCCGGAAGTGTAGACGATAATGAGCAGTGGGATGACTATCTCCTCTACAGGATTCACTTTGCTGAATGGAATATCCCCATCAGAGAGATTGAAATTGCCGAACGTCACGTCATCCATGTCTTAAATGGTCAAGGACAACCTGTTCTGGGTGCAAAGATCTCTATCTTCAATGATCAAGGCCTATGGATGGCTGAAATGATGACCACTTCCAATGGTCAGGCTCTTTTCTTCCCATTGGCATCCGAAGATCCAAACTCCCAGAGCTATGTTGTAGAAATTGAAAAAGACGATCAGACCGCTACCTTCACGATAGACCGTGATATTCGAGAACATGAAGTTAGCCTTGATGTCCGCTCGGCTTTTGATCCGGTCCGTCTGGATGTGCATTTCTTGATTGACGCCACTGGAAGTATGAGTGATGAAATCTCCCAATTGAAGGAAAATATGATCCGCATATCAGAGAACATCCACGATCTCCCATCCCGACCCGACGTTCGTTTTGGTATGACCATCTATCGTGATCGGGGGGATGAGTTCGTCAGCCGAACGTTCGATTTCACGCCCGATATCGCAACTTTTACACAGGAGCTGAGCCGAGTGGAGGCCAATGGTGGAGATGATTACCCAGAAAGTTTGAACGAAGGACTTCACGACGCCATCCACCTGCCAGAATGGAGGGTAGACGAAACGGTGAGCCTCATCTTCCTGATCGCTGACGCCCCACCTCATCTGGATTACGCCAATGACTTCAACTATGCGGAAGAGGTTTTTGAAGCTACACAGCGCGGGATTAAAATCTTCCCTCTCGCTTCCAGTGGTTTGGATGACCAAGGCGAGTACATATTCCGACAGCTGGCGCAGATCACCGGTGGCAAATTCCTCTTTCTCACCTACGGTCCCGAAGGTGGCCCGGGCGATGAAACCACACACCATGTCGAGGACTACAGTGTGCTTTCATTGGACCAATTGATTATCCGCATCGTGGGGGAAGAATTAGCAAATCTACGTGGCGAGGATGGTTATAGGCAATAGAGCTGGGAGAAAAGCAATAGAAAAACTCCCACGGTCATCGAGCCTTGGGAGTGTTTCTTATCTATCCTCCAAGCTCATTAGAAATGCTGCTGCGCAAAAGGCAAGAGCTTTCGGCAGTGGAGCACACGCTATTTCATCGAGATTGGTAAATTTTAAGGATCCAAGATAAGCCAGGATCAGGGCTTTGTGAAATTCCTTGATGTCCGCTGGATCATAGAAACAGCGCTGCGCGATGCCACGAACGGCATTCAACAAAACCGCAATCTCACCCAAAAATCCATCCAGTAGCAAACCCTCTTCGTTGAGTCCATCCAGTACGATGAGAAAATCCTCAACCCGGGAATGGTGTCTCGATAGGATCTCAGCCACTACCTTGGTCGTAAGCTCAACCTCCAATCGAGCGAAATCATAAAGTGTATGTCCTTCTCGAGTAGCGGCAAAATCGATCAACCACAGTAGATCGCCAGGGCCAAGGAGGATGTTCTCCAGATTAAGATCTCCATGGATGATAGAACGCGTGCCCTGCAGTTGAAAGTTAAGCAGATCCTCTAAACGTTGTAGAGGGTTTATGAGCCAGCGACCACCCAAGGAGATCCTATCAGAATGCAGATCCAGGTCTGGAAAGGGCTTAGCCACTTCCTTGTACATCAATTCAAAGCGGGAGGCCACAACTTGCCCATACAACCCATGAACCTTTCTCCCTTCAGAGAACGATTCGGGAGGAATATGGCGATATCGAACTCTTAGAGGAGAATCCTCCAGCAATGCAGACCAGGTGAGAGTCGCAGTGCGACGTTCAGACCTCACCTCGGTAACCAGCCCTCCTTCGATGCGAACCACATCCCCAGGCTTTAAATGCTGTACCTGTCTCAGATCACCGGATAGTACACTGGCCTCATGATCTGCGCCTACGGCTTCAAGCAGAAGATGGACTGGAAGCAAATGATCGTACTCCTGACGCATGCGGAAAACATAGGGACGGCGCTGCATCCACCACGCTGGACCAAAGGTAGAAAACAAACGATCTTCAATGAGCCTGGCTGTCTCTTGGACAGGTTGTTTAAGGGCAAAGGACCTCAAACTAACAGGAGCAATATTGGGTGTGCCCACAAACGTGTACTGAAGTACAGCTTCTTCCTCACCCTGAACCATCACAGGTGGTCCCAAGATCCGACCCGTTATCGGGGGAAGGGTTTGGCGCACAAAGGTTTGGTAATTGGCATACTCGGCCCGAATCATCTTCCGCGTTCCAAACTTTACGATGGCATGGGCGTCCGCCCGACCGTCAGACCGGAAGGGCCGAACCAGCAATGTTCGAGCGCCACTATAGCCAGAGGAAAAACGTGTCGTTATGATCAGCCGCTCATAGGTATGAAAGAGTCCTTTCAGTAAGATGCTTTCTGTTTCAGAGAGCGTTATCTCGAGGCCGGCTTCAAGAATGAGGTCCTTATTGGGACGCACACGATGAATTCGGCTTGCACTAGCTCGCTCTAAACGTTGACGCGCAGCGTATTCGGCAAAAGGTAGCACCAAGACACTGCCTGCTAGAACCCCTGCAATCCCCAAAGCTCTCGCTTGAGGGGCAGTTAAGCCAAAGGGAGCATCCACAATGATCTCAAGGCCAGCCTGCCAAAGCGATACTTCAGAAACGCGGCCTCCCTCTCCTGAAGGATCCCAGCGTAACCGCAGGCTTAAACTCAATCGATGCCTTCCTGCGCTCTGTGGATAGATCGTCCAGCGCCAGGAGAGAGATTCCCCTTCTACCAGGTTCTGTTCCTGGTCACCCGTTGGTTGAAACTCCATCCCAACCGCATCCATCCGTGCAATGGCGACAGCTTCGTACCCTCCCAGATAAGGTACTTCCACATCTTCCAACTCAACGGTGTGTTCAGGATATTCCAACTGAGCTGAATATCCGTAAATAGTTGGGATCAGTGCCAGTCGGATGATGTCCGAATCACCCAAATGAAGATGGGTAGGCCACTCCACCTCAATGAAACGCTCCTCGATATAAGGCGTGGAGGTGGGGATAGGCGCTGTGGCTGAAGCTGGTGGAATTTCTGTACCTGGTCGTTGGGTGGGCTGCAATGTGGCCAGAGAAGTTGGTTCAATACCCGGCTCGGCAGCACAAGCCGCCAACACAAGAAGGAATATCCCCAGAACCAACAAGATAAGATATTTCCAAAGCTTTTTCATGGCTCCGCCCCCGGGGGCGCAAAAAGCGTCGCTGGAGGATCATAGTGGATCTGCTCACGCTGAGGCGTGCGATGAAAGGAGATCAACAGGAGAATGGAAGCAAGGATTAAAAGCAGCCCAACCAACGCCAAAATCCGACGTAGGCGTCGCGAAGCTTCGATCTTGTTGAGTGGAGGCGATGGTTGCATTTTTACAATCCCAATCGGCCTTTGAACCTGGATGTTTCCTATAGGCAGTGTAGCACAACCATGGATGGTTCGCACTCAATTTATTTACGCTCCTGACTGCTTTATCAAAGAATTTGTTATGCCATAAGGACATCGACACAACTTTATAGGTTCCAATTCAAGAGTGAAACAGGAAGCGTAGGTCGTTGCCTGCCATAGATGTTCTTCAAGAACGTCAGTGACTCGCCTGATTAAAGACCACTCAGCCCAGAGGACAACCCTTCGTCCAGCTCTTTTTCTTAAGAGCACAAACCTTGGTATCCCACCCCCCGCCTTTAGGCATCCCAATGGTCTTGCACGATTTGCGATACCTTTCATACTTAAGTCATTGTTTCTCTGTTATCTTGGCATGGAAAACCTCAAGTCCTCTTCTTCCAATTTCCTTTGTATACATAATGGCTTTCTCAATCAGCGTGACAACGACCCTCCCCATATCTTTTCCTGGTAGTCGGATCGAGTGCCAGCCATCAATATTAACCATTCTCGAAGCCCAAGTTTATTAGCAGAGCCAGCCGATGAGTTGACCTTCAGAACGTGCCATCAAAGCCACAGCGATCTTGCTGCCCTGGATCTCCTGAGATATTCTCCAATGGTTTCCATTGTCCTCTCTGTACTGGTTGAATCCGCAGAACCTTGCTGTGCCTTAAATGGAATTAGAGCCATTTCAGCTTGACCCATATGATCATTGAATGGTTTTATTGTGATTTCCATCCTACTTGCCCAATTTATAACGCCCCCTCCAGCAGCAACAATTGCTCCTTCGTCTCAATACCTCTCCCGCCAGAATATCCATGAAGGGAACCATCCGATGCCAGCACACGATGACAAGGGATCAGGATAGGAATCGGATTTCGCGCCAGGGCTTGCCCGACAGCACGTGCCCATTGCACTTTCCCCAAACGCCGTGCCATTTCACCATATGTCGTGATTTGGCCTCGAGGGATATCCAATGTTGCCAGCAAGACCTGTTGTTGGAAATGGCTTAGATCATCGAGATACAGGTTCAGCTTGAAAGAGGATCGCTTCCCTTCGAAATATTCCTGAAGCTGTTTGATCACTCCCGCCACTCTCTCTGGAGAGCGTACGACCACCGCCTTGAATTTCCGCCCTACTCGGGAGGCAAACTCTGCTTCTTTGACACCGATCTCGATGGCAACAACTCCTCGATCGCCGACGACGATGAAGATGGGTCCAATAGGCGTCTTCTGCATGACGCCGTAATAAAGCCTTGGGGAACGGGTTTCTGCTAATTTCATGCAGAGCTCCTCCTGAGCTCTCAACGTACGCTGAGCATCCGGGCCCGAAGCATAGATCGCATCCAGCGCAGACATCAATCCTTCACCCTCACCCTTCTTAGATCCCTCCTCCCCCAACCAGGCGGCTACATGTTGTTCAAAGATCTTTTCATCCAACATCACATTCACTCCAGTGAGCTCAGTTGCTCCGAAACCATGGATCGTAGTTTCTTCAAGGCTTGATAAACATTCGCACGAGCAGACTCCTGACTGCAGGATAATATCTCGGAGATATCGGCATAGGACAACTCCTGATACTTCCGCAGCATCAGGGCTGATCTTTGGCGGTTGGGAAGATTGTTAATGGCTTGCATAAGAATCCTCAACCGTTCTTTCGACTCCGTTCGATCTGATGGTGATGGTTCCGGAGATGCTAGATCATCATCCACATACAGTTCTTGGGATTCCCTCCTGATACGCTTCTTTCGAAAACTAATCGAAGTATTGGTCGCGATCTTGTACAACCATGCCCTGATGTTCGCTTCCTGATTCAATCGATTAAAGGCTCTATAAGCTCGAAGAAAAACTTCCTGCAGACAATCTTCTGCATCTTCATGCCCGTTCAAAATGCGCCATAAATAGGAGAAGATCTCACCGCTGTACCTCTCGATAACTGCATCAAAATTAAGCGTTGAAGACACAATCACCTCTCAGATAGGATCTTTAATGATTAAAACTCAATTACCTCTCTTTTTGTGAAATCCGATTTCCCCTCTTAAGGGCTGTCAACCGCACAGGATGTTACAACTGGCTTGATCCTGAACACGTTTTTTGGGAGGGTACCAGGCGCGCTAAGATGAAGAAACCTGCTGCCGCCAACAACCCCATGATGAGCCCACCGAACCAAATCATCACCGGCGCAAGGTGGTCATTCAGCAAACCACCGATGACGGGACCTGTGCCAAAGCCCATCCCCCATGTGAGACCGTAAAATCCCCTATACCGACCTCGCATATCGGCTGGTGCTAGGTGATTGGCCGGAAGTAATTTGACAAACAGCGAACGTAAAACCTAGCCAATCACTTAAGCAAACCGCCATTCAGGCAACTCATTTTATCAAAATACTTTCGGCAGTTTGCCTAGATTGGCTGCCAGGGCAGTTGATGTAGGGATCATGATCATTTCGCCAATCATGAGCTCAACCATGGAAATGATGAAGCCCCAAAACCCTCTTCCTAGCGCCACACTACCGACACCGATGGCGTAGAACATGGACCCTGTCGCCAAAACGGGCAGGAGAACCACCATGATCGAATATGCCATGGCTGCCTATACCCAGACTGATCACCATGGCAGCTTTCCGCCCAAATCGATCAACCAACGGGCCAGCGATGAAGCTGGCGATCAATCCAATGGCAGAATTTGCCGTCAGCAATACTGTGACAGTGGTGAGTGGGACATCCAGTTGCTGGCGCATGGTAATCGTTAGAAAAGGCCAAAGCATGCTGGTTCAGCTGTGGCCGATCAACAAGCCCCAAAAAATACTTCCTAGCGCCACACTACCGACACCGATGGCGTAGAACATGGACCCTGTCGCCAAAACGGGCAGGAGAACCACCATGATCGAATATGCCATGGCTGCCTATACCCAGACTGATCACCATGGCAGCTTTCCGCCCAAATCGATCAACCAACGGGCCAGCGATGAAGCTGGCGATCAATCCAATGGCAGAATTTGCCGTCAGCAATACTGTGACAGTGGTGAGTGGGACATCCAGTTGCTGGCGCATGGTAATCGTTAGAAAAGGCCAAAGCATGCTGGTTCAGCTGTGGCCGATCAACAAGCCCCAAAAAATAAACCGGAAGTGGCGTGGGGATCCCTCCATGGATTTTCGAAGTCGGTCAATCATCTATGCATCCATAGCAGTTGAAGAGTCCTGGGGGCACCTATTTCTATCACTTCGCGGTTCAACGCAGGTTGAATAACCACCCAGGTGAAGGTTACATTTTGCGAGTGGATACAAGTCTTAAGGCTTTGGGGTTTTAGGGGATTTCTGCCGGGCTCGCTTTCTGGCATACTCAAATAACCATTGGCGGCCAACACCCATGATCGGAGGACCATGGGAAGGTAAGAGATGTTGAAAGTTTCTCTCGGTCAATCTGAAGATAGAGTTCTTAGCGATCTTTGGATTGGGAGTGGTGAAGGTCAGCGGAGCCATCAAACGATGGCCTATGTTCATAACCGCATCGCCACAGATACACGCCTGGTCCTTCATGTGGATAAAACCGGTATGTCCCGGCGTGTGTCCAGGGAGATGAATAACGTTTAAACCCAGGATGGTCTGCCCTTGATTGATGTGGGAAATATTCGAGATGCTCCATGGTGTCGATTCCATAAGGAGGCTTCCAAGCCAATAGGCGGGATGGTTAGATCGAATTCTAGCGTAATCCTTGCTTCCAACGATATAAGGTGCTTCCAGCACATGGGCAGCAATAGGTGGGTTCCAAGCCAAACGCAGCGCCGATAGACCCCCAGTATGGTTAAAATGCCCATGGGTAAGGAGAACCACACTGGGACCTCTCCCTCCTGTGGCTTCAGACACTGCTTCTACCATATCACCTGCCGTCTTAGGTGGACCGGAATCAATCAGCACAAAACCTTCCTTCCCTCTCACAAGCCATACTGCCACAGCTATTGAGATTAAATCAGCCATTTTATATTGCAGCTCTAAACGAGCGATATTTTCTGTCACTATTTGAAATTCGGACATGGCTGTTACAATCGCCCTTCTCCCTCCATTTCGCGGATTATTTGGGGGATCTCCTCGAAGGTTGCCGCTACGGCTTCAGGTTGAATCTGATCTGCCACATCATCATTCTTCTGAGTGTCGACATGCTCCTTTAACCATATCTGATGGATCCCCGCCCTCTGGGCACCCAAAATGTCCTCCATAAGACTATCGCCTATCATGACAATCTGCTCTGGGGGCATTTCCCACGCGCGCAGGACCTTATAGTAAAGCTCAACATGGGGTTTTCGAATTCCCTCAGCTGCGGAGACTAAGAGTGGATTGAAATAATGCTTCAATTTCCCCTTATCAAGCAACCTATGTACGTTGGGAACATCACCGGCGTTTGAGATAAGAGCTAATTGGTGCCCGTCCTCTTTCAAACCATCAAGCACTGCCTTTACGCCCTTCTTTGGAGTCCAATGCGCTTCACTAACGGAATAGAAGCGTTCCATCGCCTGTTCGATTACCTCCCCCGGCAAGTCAATATGCCCAAACTGAGTCATAACTTGATGAAATAACATGGTTGTGGGTTGTTCAATATGATCAACCGTCCGTTCGTAAAGGCGCGACTCAAACAACTCCCTGAAGGCAATCACAAAACGTTCTTTATCGAGTCTATAACCTTCCTCAAGGAGATATTCCGCAAGCGATTGCCAACTCTCCTCCAGAACAATCTTCCAATCACCCGTAAAATGAATCAGGGTCATACCCAAGTCAAAGATAACACCTCGGATCAAGTTTTCTCCTCTCAATAACCGCGTTCAGCTTTATAAAGATTCAGCAGGGATTGCTCGGATAAATAACGCTTCATGTTTTCAGTAAAACAATCAATGGCCAACTCATAATATTGGAGTGAAGAACCAGCTATATGAGGCGAGAGCAGTACGTTCGGCATCTCCCATAGTGGACTACTTTCTGGCAAAGGTTCCACTGGATAGACATCCAACGCTGCGCCTGCGATCCTTCTCTCGTCTAAGGCTTCCACCAAAGCGCCATGATCAACCACACCACCACGAGACAGATCGATCAAGAAGCTTCTGGGCTTCATCATTGTAAAAACTTTCTTGCCCACTATGCCTCGCGTCTCATTTGTAAGAGGCACGCTGATGACGAGAAAATCACATAAGGATGCCATCGATGCGATAGCTTGGGGAGGATACAGCCGCTCTGCAAGCTCTGCCTTCGGATCACCCCTTCCATCCAGGGAGTAGCCCTCATCCTCCAGAGCTTTTAAGTTGCGTTTCGTTGCCACAATCTTGGCGCCCAAGGAATGACAGACCCTTGCTACTTCACGTCCTACGCTACCATATCCCACAATGCCAACAGTGCTTCTGTTAAGTTCTATCGGCATAAAGCGCTCAATACGATCTTCAGCCCATCGTTTCGTCTCCTTGTCTTTCATCATCAAATGGATGCGACGTCCTAAACTAAGTATTGCCATGAGAGCATACTCAGCCATGGAAGGAGCGGATACCCCGCTAATCGTCGCAACCATAACTTTGGACTTTAGGGCGGGATGCTCTGCTACATGATGTACTCCGGCATCATGAAGTTGGATCCAGCGCAGATTCGGTACGTCCTCCAGATCAGGAATAACTCGTGAAGTGTAAAGTATCTCAATATCTTCCACTAATTCGGGCGGTAACTCCTCAGATGTCCTTCCGGGATGAACCCGAATTTTGATACGAGAGGATAATGCTTTCAGTCGCTCCAGGAGTTCTTCTGGAAAGGGTAACGTTATTAGAACGGTAATCTCATCCATATGCACCATTCTACATCACACTCGTGTGGCAGGAAACACATATCATTACTTGGGTGTGTTCCGAGATGTATTGCATTACGCACTGCCATGATGAACGTCGGTTTGCGACGGAGAATCCTGGCTTTTTCCTGCGAACCCTATTTCACTTAGAACCACAAATCGCGTTCCCATCTTTCTCAATGATCTCATGAGCTGTAAATCCCGCTGGAGGGAACCCTCTCCTATTGGCACAAAGCACTCACAAAACCAACCAGAGCATCCAATCCTGAAGTGTGGCCTACCTTTCAGAAATTGAAGGGTGATATCCCTTAAAGCCGCCTCACATATTCTCTGGCCTAATCCCCCCGCCTGTTCATCCGGGAAAATCCTTCCGCTTTCAGGATACCCGACGCGACCTAACACAATCGAAAAAGGGCCTGGTTCGATTTCGAAAGCAACAAGTGAAAGGATGTCATCATGCCGGTTTACTAGGTGATTGGCCGGAAGTAATTTGACAAACAGCGAACGTAAAACCTAGCCAATCACTTAAGCAAACCGCCATTCAGGCAACCCATTTTATCAAAATACTTTCGGCGGTTTGCCTAGCATAGGGCTGAATACCGGTAGCCAGCACAATTCCCAACGGTTCCATGCCCGGCGCAGGATGGGTCCACGTGCGGGGGAGGATGGGGTGCAGGAATGCTCCTGCTTGAAGGAGGGTCGTGCATATTGTGGGCAGGCTGCATAACACCGGCGTGGAGCAGACGCGGCTTAGCCGCCCGGTTGCG
>MGNI01000123.1:58118-58383 GCA_001795115.1 Chloroflexi bacterium RBG_16_48_8
GACGCTGTCGCGAGCAGTCTGGCACAGGGAGAGAGGTTTGCAATGAAGCACTGGCGAAAGGGGTTGAACGGCGATCCGCTCCCTTGGCTGCTCCATTCAGAGAACCCTTCCGTCCGCTACTGGACACTGACTGACATCCTTGACCGGCCTCGCGATGATCCCGAAGTACAGAAGGCCAGAGCAGCCATTCCCCGCCAGCCTTTGGTCAAGGAATTGTTTGCTCTACAACACCCTCAAGGTTACTGGGGTCCCGATGAGGCCAAGC
>MGNI01000124.1:0-127 GCA_001795115.1 Chloroflexi bacterium RBG_16_48_8
CCTCAATGAAGTCCTTTCATCCCTCCCGACTCGACAAGATAGCTGCTTGGCGCTATGATCACATCAGATAGAACTTTTTGCGCAGTCTCTCGCTGGTTTCGACAGGCTCAACCGGCGTGGGAGCCAC
>MGNI01000124.1:202-4759 GCA_001795115.1 Chloroflexi bacterium RBG_16_48_8
GGGCAACCTGCGCTTGCCTTAAAGTTCACTTCGTGAACTTCGTTCCCGTATTTTATGCCAAGTTATCAGGAAAACGAGATTCCTCGTCACTACGTTCCTCGGAATGATGTTAAGCTTAGAACTTTCCCTTTAACGTCATCCCGAGTGTAGCTGATGAAAGTCAGGTAATCTACAATTGCTTCACTCGGTCGCTTTTCAAAGCCCAGTTTTGTGGACTATTTCCCTATGAACATACCAACGCTTTGTAAAACGAGCTTCCATGACCCATTTTACTCAGGAGTGATGTGAGTGAATAACTGCAGAGATCTCGATATCGAGAACTGATCAATCGATAGGTTGTCCATCAACGCAGATCACCGTACGCCCATCCCCGATATGCACATCATATTCCTGCCCGTTGACTTCAAGGACCACTTTAAAGCCGGGGACAAGGACTTGAATGTAGAACAATCCCTTTTCTGGACACTCCAAACTCGTATCAGGCCATTCTGCTTCCATGATAGAAACAACCGCGATCAGGTCTTGATCGATACTCAACTTCTCTGCCAAGGTCTTCTTGGCGAGCTTGAGGGAAAGTTCTTCATCCATAATAAACGCCTCTGGTTCAGCGGTTACAACCCACGTTGGCACTTGGGAAGGAATGGGGATGGTTGGTCTCTCGGGTGTTTTTGTTGAAGTCGGTGACGGTGAGCTTTCCTGCTCAGTGGCTTCCATGATGCCTTCTTCTGTGAGCTGGGGATCTGTTTCAACGAGCGTGGCTTCTGGGTTGCAAGCCGCTAAAAGGGTTATAAGTAGAACGAATAGGATCAGATTGGAAATTTCTCTCATGGGTGTCTCCGCGAAGGGAATAATCGGATCTAATTAATCTCCGTGAGCTGAGCAAGATGGGTTTTGATGCCAGCTCTCACTTGAAAAGGTACCTAAGTCTGGTGATATTGTCAATAACGGTTTCCGAAACATCGGCGGCGTTGGAGCTGCCTCTGCTTTTTCAGCAGGTCGGGCTCCCATGCCCGACCGTTTTACTTCATCCCAATCGTAGTGGAGGGATCCCGTTTGTCCTATAGATGTACGGTATCATCCGTGCAACGAGATTCCTCGTCCCCCTTTCACTTCGCTCAAAGGCTTCTCGGAATAACGTTATTTAGAGTGGGCATAATGGCGGCGTGGCAGCCACCTCTGCTCTCATTGAGCAGGTCATGTTCCATCCCCAAAGCCTTAACGTCATCCTGGACCGAGGTTGAGGGACCCCTGACGACCTGCGGTCGCCTTAAAGTCCACGCAGTGGACTTTCTCCGATTAGTCTGGATCGAGTTGTCCGAAAAACGAGATTCCTCGTCACTGCGTTCCTCGGAATGACATTAAAATATTAGGCCCGCTTCTGCTCCCGTTGAGCAGGTCGGGCTCCCATGCCCGACCGCTTGAAAAACCTGTTGCGGGTTATGAACCTGTAGCAGGATAAAGACATGTTCTTTAAGGGATTTCAATTGACTAACCCTGTAAAGTTTTGCTATGATGTGGTGAGCTTTCTGTTCCCAGCAAACAAGATCGTCAACCTTGCTCGTATGTGGGGAAAGTGCATTCCAGATAGGTTCTTTGTGATCATTGTTAATATTGGTTTCTTGGCAAACCATGGGTCTTTCTTGATTTCACTCATTTTCCAGATCGTCAGAATCATCCATCAAGTTCATAAGGAGAGCGTAACATGAACACGAACCCGGAGTCTCCCCGATGGTGGTCGAAAGGATTTCGAATCCTTCTCCTCCTTTCTATCCTCTTCGTAACTTTTCCTATGACTGCAGTTGCAGAAGAGCCGCCTCCTTGGCCGGAGGGCTGTACGGTCGGTTCCCTCCCCAGCGGTGACCTTGATTATCCTGAGGACCAGATCATCCTGACATGCTTGCCAGACTTATGGAGCGGTTATTTGGTGGTCTATGCCCATGGCTATGTGGCTCCGCAGGCGGAACTGGCTCTGCCGGTGGAGGAGCTGGGGCTGGGGACATTGCCCAATGGACAATCCATCATCGAGATGCTCATGTCCATGGGATTCGCCTTCGCCACCACCAGCTATCATAAAAACGGCTGGGCGGTTGAACAGGCGGAAGAGGACATCCTGGATCTAATCAATTACTTTGAGATGGATATTGCCGGCAAATCTGCATCCAAGATCCTCCTGGCCGGGGCTTCGGAAGGCGGATTGGTGACCACGATGATGATCGAGAAGCACCCCGAGGTCTTCGACGGTGGTTTAGCCATGTGCGGTCCCGTGGCAGGTGCGCCCTACCAGATGGAATATGTGGGAGACTTCCGCGTGGTCTTCGATTATTTCTTCCCCAATATTTTCGACTTCGGTGCCACGAACGTGCCCGAAGACGCTTACCTGGATTGGGATAGCGTTTACGCCCCCGCCATCCGATCCGCCATCAAGAACAACCATGCCAAGCGATTTCAATTGATGACAGTGACGAAGGCACCCTGGGTGGGGTGGGATGCCAGCACGGCGGTCACCACAGCCCAAACCCTGCTACGCTACAGCATTGTGGGAACGAATGATCTGATCGCGTTGAGTGGCGGTGAGCTGCCCTACAACAACATCGGCCGTAAATATGTCGGCTCCTGGAACGATAGCAAGTTGAATAAGAAGGTGGAGCGGGTGGCTGGAGATGCTGCATATCTCTATGAGTATTATAAGACTACGGGCGATTTAGAGAGACCCCTTGTGACCCTGCATACACTGCTGGATGGTGCGGTGCCCTTCAGACACGAAATTTACTATTTCGATCGGGTGGCTAACAAAGGTCGTCTTCCTAACCTGACCGTTCTGCCTATCGCAGGATATGGTCACTGCGCCTTTAAACCCTATGAGATTCTTGGGGCATTTGCTTTACTTTTCTTGCAGACTGGGCTGGAGAATATCGAGGCCATCCAACCCTATATTGAAACACTGCCTGAACCGATGAAATAATATGAGTTTTGTTTCATTTCAAGTCACACTCTGCTTTCAACGTTGAGGTAGAGGGAGGTGTGGAGCAGCGCTGCTCCATACCTCCACAATTTTCCTATCGGGAGGATATGCTCCGCAATTTTTTAGCATTACCCCAACATCAGGTAGCGATGGTGAAAAGAAAGGAGTTGGTTTAGAAACAAGGCACTAGATGATTACACGTGATGAATCAACATTCTAAAAGAAAACGGTTTGCGATTGGATACCTCCTGCTGATCCTTATCCTCTTGATAGGATGGGAGTCTGTTTGGGTTGTGTCGGCGGATGGGGAGGAAGGTCCGGATCGAACCATCACGAAAACCATTGAAGTTTTGGAGCACACCTGGTGGGTGGTTCAGTGGTCGGATAATGAGATCCTGTGTGAACTTAATGCTGACCATGAGGGATTGCCGACAGGAAGTGAGATTTACTACCGCTGCGAGGAAGCCTCAACCGGGGGAGACACGAGCAAATGTTCCGGTCTATATCTTTACTATATCAGCTCCCAACCAGAGGAAAGAGAGATCCAGGAGGAACTGCCCGCGCCAGAGGTTTGGATTTCCCTCCGTGATTGTAGACAATTCCTCTACGGTTACCGTTGCTTTGGGGCACCCGTTATGCAACTTATGGCCGAGGAGCCGCTGCCCTTCGAGCATATTACGGCCATCCATGCCGAGGTGGGTGGGGAAGAATACTCTTGCGAGACTGATATCTGTATTGTCCCTTTGACGGAGGAATATCCTGAGGGGACAACAATCGAATTTTGGGCGGAATCCAGCTTCGGGGAAGAAAGCGAAACTTTTACGGCTTTGGTCCGAACCATTCTGATCGAGCAAATTGAAAAGCCAAGCGAAAGCAGCTGGCAGGTGGACGTCCTCAGCACGCAATGGCAGGACGATCCCCCTCAGGCATGTTCTTTGACCTGGGGCGCATTTCTTCCCGTGGAGGGTCTTCCAGGGTGGCTGCAAACCCCCGAGGATCCTGCAGATTTGGCTTCGGATGAACCCTATGAGCTTCTGGCAGGACGATTGATCTGCTGGGGGTTTGTGGAGGCGAAGGGCTGTCCCTTTGATGGTCTTTTGGCCAATGGGATGGTCAGCAATTGCGGAGTAGAGGCTACAAGGGCCTTTGTGGACGACTGGCAGGATCGCTTTGATGCGCGCATTCTTGAGGTGGTGCAGAATGTAGATGCCCCAGCGAATCTCATCAAGAACGTATTCGCACAAGAGAGCCAATTCTGGCCGGGTGAGTTTCCCAATGTAAGCGAATATGGGTTAGGTCAGTTGAATGCGGAGGGGGGGGATGCGCTCCTGCTGTTGAACAACCCCTTCTACCAGGAATTCTGCCCACTCGTACTGTCAGAGGAGACGTGTGAAGATCCGTACCATGAACTGGATGAAGATCTCCAGGAGCTTTTACGTGGGGCGTTGACGATCCAGGCCAATGTGACTTGTCCAGAATGTCCTGGAGGCATTGATCTAACCCAGGCTGAGCTGAGTGTTGACCTCTTCGGTCAGATCTTGAGGGCTAACTGCGTCCAGGTGGGGGGGGGCTGATCTGGAATATGACTCACCGGA
>MGNI01000124.1:4785-4950 GCA_001795115.1 Chloroflexi bacterium RBG_16_48_8
GATCTATGGCGCTTCGTTCTGGCTAATCACAATGTCGGTCCGGGGTGCATGGAGGAGGCTTTCCGAGAGGTCCTGTACGAAGGGTACGATTTGGATTGGGAGCATGTTGCTGAGGCGCTGTCGGATCTGGAAGCCTGTGAGGGGGCGGTGGAATACGTGGAGCGG
>MGNI01000124.1:4959-5120 GCA_001795115.1 Chloroflexi bacterium RBG_16_48_8
GAGTGATGGAGGTGGAGAAAGTCTTCGCTGGCAGATGGGGGAATAAATAAAGCCCGACGTTTGAGCTGATGCCATTGCCTGGCGGTTGAAACCGCGGCAACAAGCAGCGAATTCGCCCTGCGGCGACTGGTTTGATGATTTAGAAGGGTTAAGAGTCCACG
>MGNI01000125.1:0-91 GCA_001795115.1 Chloroflexi bacterium RBG_16_48_8
AGATGGGATCGAAGCGCCTTATGTTGAAATTCTGTGTGGGATAGGGCCTTCGGCGGAGGAAGCAAGGCCCCTCGCTGCGCAGGCCCTGGCG
>MGNI01000125.1:181-617 GCA_001795115.1 Chloroflexi bacterium RBG_16_48_8
TATGAAGATGCCCTTGAAGCGGCGGGGATCCCGTTCGTGACCGTCGCCGGGCGTGGGTTCTACGATCGACCTGAAATCCGCGATCTCCTGAACATGTTGAGGGCGCTGGCCGATCCGGAGGATGACCTGGCCATGGCTGGACTTCTGCGGTCTCCGGCCTTCGCGCTCTCAGATGAGGCGCTCTACCGCTTACGCTGGGGTGGCCGGGAGCGCAGGTCGATTTGGAAGGCGCTTTGTGAGAACTTCGAGGAGCTTTCAGGCCAGGATTTTAAGGCTGCGGAACGTGCTCAGAAGATCATAGCCTCGCTCCTTCCTAGGGTGGATAGGCTATCGGTTGCCGAGTTGATTAAAAGTTTGATCGACCTGACGGATTACCGGGCTGCCCTGGCATCCGGGCACAGCCGCTTATGGCGGAATGTGGATAAGTTGTTACGGG
>MGNI01000125.1:632-1634 GCA_001795115.1 Chloroflexi bacterium RBG_16_48_8
GCATCCATCGTGTCCGAGCCTTTCTGGATTACGTCCAGACCTTACGGGATGTGGGTGTAAGGGAGGGGGAGGCACCGGCGGAAGCCCAGGGTGCGCTTCAACTGATGACCATCCACCGCGCCAAGGGACTTCAGTTCGAGATCGTGGTTTTAGCGGATGCATCCCGAGCCCAGAGTGGACGACCTCAGGTCGCCTATCTATCGCCTGAGATGGGATGGACAGTAAAGCCGGATGGGTTGGAGGCCCCCTGCCTGATGACCAAATTGGCTCAGTGGGTCGATAAGCAGGAGTCCATGGCTGAAGAAAATCGTTTGCTCTATGTTGCGCTCACCCGGGCTCGGGAGAAAGTGTTGATCAGCGGGCATCTGAGTGAGGCGCAGGGCGGCCTGAGCGCAGCGGGATGGTTGAAGGCCATTTTTGAGACCTTGGAGGTGGATGTGACCTCCATCGCGGAAAGGGGGGAGCGGTGGATCCAACACAGATTACCCTCAGGGGCTACGGCTGCAATGCGGTTCACTGCAAGGGGTGGAGAGCAAAAATCTGCCCCAGTGGGGGCGATCGAATGGCCTGAATCCCGTGCGAAGCCCCTCTATCTGCCGCTTTCTGCGGTAACAAGGGATCAAGCGGATCCTGAAGAGCAGGCTGAACCGGCTCGGGATTGGCGAGCGACCGGGGAGCGAGTGCATGCACCGGCGGCTGCCATCGGTCGCATGGTGCATGAGGCGCTTCGGCGTTGGGTCTCTCCCCAGGATCCGGCGATGGAGGCCCTATTGGAAAATCTGGCATTGCAGGAAGGGCTTGTTGACCCAGGTCAGCGGAAGGCAGCGATGCATGAATCTCGAAAGTTCCTGGAGCGTTTTTGGGCAGACCCCCTTCGAGAGCGGATCGGTCAGGCAGAGGAACGGCATCATGAATTGCCCTATACCCAACCGCTGCCTCAGGGCGGGATGGACATGGGCAGCATCGATTTGCTCTATCGGGATGGAGAAAGCTGGACCATCG
>MGNI01000125.1:1643-3042 GCA_001795115.1 Chloroflexi bacterium RBG_16_48_8
AAACGGATGAACTGAGGGATGAAGAGGCGTTGCAGAAAGCGATTAAGGACTATCAGCCCCAATTGATGCGCTATAAGCATGCCGTGCAGGAACTCTTGAAACTCAGCAGCCAGGCCTTCCTCTGTTTCCTGGATGATCAGGGTGCGGTTGAATGGGTTGAAGTAACGCGTTGAAAAAAAGGGGAATGTTTTTGGGGCGACAACTGGCTATTGTTGTGCTATGACCGACGAGAAGCCTTTTGAGAACGACTTCCTCATAGCTCTCACTTTTTGGTATTTAATTGTCTGTCTACCCGACTTATTGAGGAATCTCCATCAATCCTAGTTGGATCATGATGGCATGCTCGACTTTGGCTAAGTCCGAACCGGACAGCTTTCCCATCCGGTTCACCAAACGCTTTTTGCTTACGGTTGTCAGCTGATCTGCCATCGCCTTGCTCTGCCGACGATTGATCCTAATAACTGCTTCGCTTGGATACACTCGGTCAACTCGAGATGTCAAGGGAATTACCTGGAGACGGTTAAGGTATTGATTCGATGCATCGTTGCTAACAATGATCGCTGGTCGCTGCTTCTGTATCTCTCCTCCTATGGACGGATCGAAATTTACCCACCACACCTCACCACGCTTCATCTGCCACATCTCCAATGGTGGCATCTGCCCACTCTAGAGCCTCGGCTTCGCGTGCCTGATCCATTGCCATTTCCTTGTAGGCTGCCTTTAGGTCAGTCGACAGGACATGTGGCCGAACCAGGTCTTCGATAAAGCGGCTTATCCGTTGACGGCCAATCACCTCGTGAAGACCCTTATATACACGCTCATCAATGGTAATTGTCAGCTTCTTTCGCATCTCAACATCCTCATTATACACGTATAGTATACGTATACTACCTGTTTAAAGTATAGCTGTCAAGCAGCAACCAGATTCAAGTGTAATCGAAAAGGTTGGAGCCCTTAGTTGGTGAAGGACAAGCGGAAATTACCGATCAAAGCACATGTTTAGAATGGGCACAAGTGATGCAAATTCTATCCGACGAGCTTAATTCGGAAGTAGACAAGACCGTGGTTGCGACACAAGATCGTGGTCTTAATTGATAATCTCACCATCCATACACCGACTGCCGTTGACCTGGCTTTTGAACCAGAAGAAGCTTGCTACTAGGTGGAGCGATTTGAGTTTCATTTCACCCCCGCGCGTGTGGGGAATACGTTACTGACCTTATCAGAACCAACTTCAAGAGACGGGTGTGAATCTCCTTTGACAAACAACATGAAGCAAGTTGTTGAATCCCTACTGGATCCACATAAAATTCCCTTGGAAAGGGGATGTTTTTTTGACAACAATTGGTTATTGTTGTGCTATGCCCGATGAGAATCCTTCTGAGGGGTTGAAACAGCT
>MGNI01000125.1:3168-3313 GCA_001795115.1 Chloroflexi bacterium RBG_16_48_8
TTTCCGTTCCTCCTACCATGAAACCGTTGTATCTACCTCATTACTGTGCTCGGATTCTGGCCAAAAGATCAGCCCAGAGACTGGTCAACCCCTTTTTGTTGACCCAATTTTCGATATAGTCGAAATCCAATTCGTCACCGAGGGA
>MGNI01000125.1:3489-4635 GCA_001795115.1 Chloroflexi bacterium RBG_16_48_8
TCAGTGGATACAGGTCCGCTTTGTACCCACTGTAGCTGTGGATGGCGTTGATGGGAAGATCTGACCGGGTTTCCAGAATGTTATCCAGAATGCTATCTGCAGGAACGAGCATGTTCCTCTTTTTTAGTTCTTCCGATAGCCGACCAATGGCTTCCAACGGAATATCCACAACGAGATCCAGGTCTAAAGTCGCACGGGGTTCCCCCCACGCCCAGGCAGCAACCGCACCGCCGATCATATATGCAACACCCGCAGCTTCTACGGCTGAGATCACCTGGCGAATAAAATCTTCATAACCCATGATCACGTCATTCATTGTTATGCTCCCTTTTGGATTGCGAGGCGATGAGCTTCGGCAAGGCTGAGTTGGGGGTTTCTCTGACGAAGACGGTGTGCCACAACCTGGCGAGCAAGATTGCTGATTGAGCAGCCTTGTTGAAAGCGCTGCTTAATGGACAACTGTTTGTAAATAGCAATTTGAGTCGGATTGACTTCCATAACACTTCCACCCAGCGTAGTAGATAACTCAGAACCAGTGGATGGATGATTGCGAAGATAATAGCCAGGTCGCCGCAGACTGCGACTATACGCCAGTTGATAACCTGCAGCGCCCAAAGCTCGCTTTACGACCTGCATATCCCGATAAAATGTATCGATCCAGGCAGAAACTCCGAAACAACCTTTACCCAGTACCCCTTCCACCCGTACGATCAATTGCTCTCGAGTTAGATAGCGTTCCTGGCTAAGAATTTTCAATAAGGCTGATCGTCGAGCCGTTGTACGATCACGGGTGATTGCATCTTCTAACAAAACATTCAGTGCCGCTGGAGAAACATTCATGATCGGATTATACATCAAAACTGATACAGAAATCAGTATTGGACTGACTTTCGGAAAAAATGGACGGGATTGATAAAAACAAGTGGGAAACAATCTGGCGATCATAGGTGGTAAACACTCGGGCGGCTATACCGGTAAATTCTTATTAGATCAATCATCATTCTCCCAACAATGAAAAACGCAGATTTTTCGAAGGCCTCAAAGCGTTGTTGCACCTTCTTCCTCTCTCATTGATCTGAGCCACAACTAGAACGCCCTGTTATAGAGAGCGTGATTTCGTCGGATGGCACTTGCATATGACGCCGC
>MGNI01000125.1:4704-7110 GCA_001795115.1 Chloroflexi bacterium RBG_16_48_8
GTGCAAATGCTGCAAGCTTAGAAGGGGTGAGGCATAGGGCGGCCCGCTGGTCATCGCTCAGGTTGGCCCCCAGGAGGCAGTCTCTTCTTCCCAGTCCTCGTTATTTAGATGGATTGTCCATTGAAGCGATTTGATTTCAAAAGTCCTTGTTTGATTGTGTGCAAGTGGTAAAAAGGCAGAGAAGTTCGTTTACAGCATTGGCCATGAAATTTTCCAATTTCTATTGTCTGACCCTAGCGGCATGACCCAGCTGTATACCAGGGATATGACCTTTCCGAATTCATTGATAAGCATGGGCTTTGCTGATGGATAAGATCTTTACGATTTCATCAACATTGGGCAACCGCGTCGGAAAAGAAGTATCATCCACTTTACGGCATTAGAATAGTTGTATAAAACGAGATATGGAATGGACCCATGGGAATATTTGAGAATGACTGTTCAAATTGATACATCAAAAGGGAAAGAAGTCGCGTTGCTTTTATATAGGTCCTTCGCAACCACCGGGGCTCGGTTGAGAATCATTGGCCACCCTATCCCTTCGGTTCTTCGTATAGTTGATTATCTGTTTGATCAACTTATTTGTAATCTGCTTGTTGGAATGGTGGAATTGTTATAAGCTACTCATAAACGATGAATCTGAAATAAAGAAAGTTAATTTGAGTAATGTAGATCTCCATTTCCAAGCACTTGAATGTAAAAGATGTGTCTTGTAGGACTTTGGAATTATAGGAGGACATTTATGGCATATTCATATACTAACTCTCGTGGTAGGACCTACTACCTGCACAGCAAAACGACAACGTTGAAGAGCGGAAGACAGCAAACGATCTATTTTTTTGGAAAAGAGGTTAAGGAAGGCGCATTATATTCGGTTCCTGCTGGGTATATGGTTTCGGAGAGCAAAAACGGTCTTCCTGTACTGAAGCGCTCAGGCAGACTTCCTGGAGATCCTACCACCCCTCCTCCTGTTGATCGGTAGAAAAAGGAATGAAAATTGTTTAGTGAGCTTCCAAAGCTATTTGAAAGGAATTTTGCGTTAGGCTACTTTATTCCAGTTGCAGCTTTCATCGCCGCAAATGCAATTCTTCTGTTTGGTTATGGAATCTCTGATGATATCCTGTCAACTGGCTCAGCCGAACTACTCATCGGGACGACAATAATTGGTTTGGTTTCGTGGCTTGGTGGCATAATACTACTAGCTCTTAATCGGGAGCTGATACGAATCTTTGAGGGTTATGGAAAGTTAAATCCTCTCCGGTTATTTAGTAAACAAAAAGAGAAACGCTTTGATGAGCTAGTCCAAAAAAAGAATCATATAGACGAACAATGTAAAAAATATCGAGAAGAAAACAAAAAAATTCCTTCAGAGATTATAAACAAGTATGCGAGTGTAATGAGAGATCTTTCAGAGAAGTTTCCAGATCAAAAGGAGTGGCTTATACCAACTACCTTTGGAAATATAATAAGGGCTTTTGAAGTTTATCCCCGAGTGATGTATGGCATTGAAGCAGTTCAGGGCTGGAATCGATTGTTGGCTGTAATGCCAGATAATTATCTCAAGCTGATTGATAATGCAAAAGCACAAATGGACTTTTGGATTAATTTAAAATTACTTTCCATAATCTATTTGTTCGAGTATTTAATATTTGTTATACATAAGAGCCAATTGAAGGCACTTGAAACAACCATTATTGCTTTAATTGTGCTATTGTTATCCAATTCCAGAGCTTGCAGTGCAGCATTGGGCTGGGGAGAATATGTTAAATCCGCGTTTGATGTTTATCTACCGGAATTGCGTACTAAGTTGGGTTATTCAGAATTGACTAACAAAGAAGACGAGAGACGCTTTTGGGGTGAATTTAGTTGGGCAATGATTTATAGAAGGCCAATGGAGCATAAATATACAGCTTCACCTGACAACGAATTAGATATATCCATAGCTGAATAATCATATAAGGTAGAGCTAAGTAGTCCTGTCAACGGGGAGGATTTCCAAGGAAGTTTTCCAAATCCTCCATTCTGACCTTAACCGATCGACACAATCGCACACAAGCGATATCACCTCTCTGAATAAGTTGATAAGCATGAGATTTACTGATTGATAAAATCTTGGCGACTTCAGCAACATTTAGCAACCGCCTCGGGTGAGGAGTATCAACTGATCTATTTATATCTTGTATAAAGTTATCTCTCGTTTCAGCTCATTCAAGCAGAAGTTGAATAGCCTTCGCAAATTGTTGGCAACACCCTCTGTGGCTATTTTTTTCCATGGCTTACCTCCATAAATCATTTTCCAATATTTTTTACGACTGTTCCTTCTAATTAGTGAATAAGTGATTAATGAGCATTCAATATTATGAGGCATAATCATCTCGTTTAGAGTTCATCAAGCGTAACTTACTT
>MGNI01000126.1:0-1275 GCA_001795115.1 Chloroflexi bacterium RBG_16_48_8
TGCATGAAGCCTGCAACCTGCGTAGAGGAGACTTGGATTGGAACGAAGGTCGCGCTGTAATGATCGGCAAAGGCAATCGTGAGGCAGTTGTGCGTTTCTCTCGACGATCCCTGAACACTCTTCGAGAATATCTTTCCCTGCGGGCTCCTCTTGATGGTGCCTCAGGACGCCCACTTAGCTCTCTACCACTCTTCGCTCGCCATGATCCAGGTGCCGGTAAAAAGGTGCTTCCAATTTCGACGACAACCGCCAGGGCTATTGTCCATACACGTGTACGTCAGGCCTTAGGCGAGAAAGCTGAATCGATTATCACACCGCACTCATTCAGGCACTACTTTGTTACCACTGTCCTGAGAGGCTCTGGAGGCAATTTAAAATTAGCTCAAGAACTTGCAAGGCATAGAAATATCGCCGTGACCCAGCGCTACGCTCATCTATCAGATGACGAGCTCGATCGGGGTTACTATGAAGTCTTTAATGAGGGTGCCTGAGGGTTGCTGCTATTCGTAAAACCTCATCGGCTTTCAAGAACCTCAAGGATTTCCACCTCGAAATGCATTCTCCTACCAAGAAAATATCCACACAAATATTCCAGCGGTTTTCCATCGCTTGTGTATCCGATACTCTCAAGATAAAGGAGCGGTTCCCCGATATTTACTTCAAGGTATTCCCCTTGATCCCTTTCTGCAAGAACTGCGGTCACTTTCCGATGTGCCCTTCCAATAGAAATACTGCACTGCTGTTCCATAAACTCATAAATGGATCGGCGAGAAAGATCGGCAAAAATTAATTGGCGGCACATATCGTATGGAACATGAGATGTTGTTATAAACAAAGGTTTGGCATTCACTAAAAACAACTGCATGATCCTTATGAGCGGTACCATCGGTTCCACTTCAAGTTTCTTAGCCACTTCTCCATCAGCCGGGACAATACCTTTATCCAAGATTAGCATCTTTGCTTCGATCCCACGCTGAGTTAGCGATCGATAGAATCCATCCAGAGACTTCGCCAACCCCAAACCACTCACTTTGGGTTCAGCAATAAAAGTCCCTTTACCTCTTTTTCGATAAATCCATCCTTCGTAGGTCAATTCTCTTAGCGCCTGCCTAACCACGGTGCGACTTACATTAAAAGTCTTACATAGCTCTTCATCCCCTGGCATCTGGCTTCCTGGTTTCCAATCACCCTTCTTCATACGTTCAACCAGAATTTCTCTCAATTGAACATGATATGGGAGAGAGCTTTCCCGATCAATTGCCTCGGACATCGATA
>MGNI01000126.1:1287-5435 GCA_001795115.1 Chloroflexi bacterium RBG_16_48_8
TTGTGTTACAAGAACTTTTCTGATATTGTTGTAACATTATAACATATAAAACCTTTTGTTATTACATTAAGGCGTCGGATCTTTCTCTTCTGTGGGATTTTAATAAAGAACCCCGCGGCAAGCAGAGATGCATCCAGCCTTTCCGCATGAATATTATCGATGGAATCTCATCTGCATCGGCATTCTCATTATCTCCCCCCCTACTCCGCTATCTTCTCGTCACCTACTCTACAATGATTTGTTTCTCATTGGATGATCTGAAAGTTCGAATTTAATCGGAGGATCTATTCCTTTTCTCTTGATGTTGCGAAGATTCATCCAGGGATTAGTGTGTAAATAGGCCAATGATCGAGAGACTCCCTAAATAAAAACTCCCGATCTTCACTCGGGAGTTCATACGTCGGAGTTACCTTGCTTCAAATCTAACTGTTATTCCACAGCTGCTTTCATGAAGCCAGCAACATCCTTCTTATGCTGAGTCAAGGAATCGATATCCAGATTGAAAATGTGACCGGTCGGGTAAGAGGCCATGGTCAAATTCGACCGCAGTTCGGGGTCGATGTTCATATGCGTGATCATGTACTCGGTGGCAAAGTGAGGGGTAGCCAGATCGTAATAACCCTGCCCTATAAAAACTTTCATAAAGGGATTCTTGGCGATAGCGCTTCGCAAAGGCTCTCCGTATTGGGCAGTTTCCCCTTCTCCCATTCCCATTTTTCATTGACCTTATGGCTCAGGGATTCGTAAATCATATCTGTTTGGATTTCCAATTCTTTACGGACGTAATCATTAAACATGGCCGTATAGGGCGGTGTGATCGCAAGCATTGAAGGATCAAACTCGGGCACCTCGGTTACAGCAATGGCTTCAACACCTTTGAAACGCGAATCCAATCGACCTACGCTTCGATTTTCACTACGTAGGAGTTCCTTGCAAAAACGCATTATGTTTACGCGCAGGTTTGTTCCCAGCACATAATCCAAATCAAGACCTGTGTACATTGCCAGCTTCTTAGCAATCGTTTGTCGCTCATTCTCACTCAAATTATCACCCTTCATCAAGGCGACAGTATATTCACCTTGCGACCATGCTTCGACTTCTTCTAAAAGATCGCTCAAGGTTCGATCTTGAAGCTCAGACATGAGTTTATTGTGGTACCAGGCTGTTGCTGTGTAAGTTGGCACAAAGAGCTGGAAGGGTAAATCCTCTCTATCCTCAAAGGAAATAAGCCTTATGCTCAACGCAGTTGAAATTAAAATAACCCCGTTAAAGGCAATCCCCTTGTCAACCAAATGACCAGACAAGCCTGTTGCTCGGGTCGTCCCATAGCATTCTCCAGCTAAAAACAAGGGTGAGGACCAACGTTCATACCGGGTGAGATACAAACGGATGAATTCTCCTACGGATTCGATATCTCCTTTGACGTTCCAGTATTTCTTATGCGACTCCTCCTTTGCAGCTCGGCTGTAACCCGTTCCTACAGGATCGATAAAAACCAAGTCCGCGAATTCCAGCCAAGTGTGCTCATTCGGTTCCATCGTGTAAGGTGGAGCAGGCATCCAGCCTTGATCCTGCATTTTCATCCGCATCGGTCTGATCGCACCCATGTGAAGCCAAATCGAGGATGAACCGGGACCGCCATTGAAAACGAAGATGAGCGGTCGCTTACTGGGGTCGCTCGTTTCCTTCAAAGTGTAGGCGATAAAGAAGATCTCAGCTTCAATCTCATCGAATTCGTCCTTAAGCGGGATGGTACCCGCTGTAGTTGTGTTTCTAAAGTACGGGTTTTTAGCTTCAGGGCGTGCTGTGTCTCGATCGGTTCCAGACCAAGCATCTTGCGTTTCTTTTCTTTATCTTCTGTCTTACCTTCATTCTTGGGTTGTTCGTTTTCCGTCATGATTCATCTTCCTGTTCGGTTTCAAGCTGTACAGTTCAGCCAAGCCCTATTCTCCATCAAGTTATCGGTAGAGCCTCAATCTCCAGTAAGGTCGATGATGTCTCTCATTGACCTAGTTCAGCATTATTTCTAAGAGAAAACGGTGTTAGTCTTTAACAAAAATTGGTGACTCCAAATCTACACTGACATTCAGCAAGAGATCCTAGATTTCCTCATCGTCAGATTGAAGATGGACCTGAACCAAGGGGCTTCCCTGCACCCAAGCCTCAAGATTCTGCTCTCTGCCCATTATCTTCAGCAGCCTGGAAAGAACTTCTCTCCTATTTGGTAATTGGGTGATGGGCATGGCTTTTGCAGAAATATCTTTTTGAAGGCTCTGTTTCAGATGGACAATAAAGACGGGGTTCGTAAGTAAATTCGCATACCAATCCCGCCTCTTGCCTGGCGTCCCAGTAAGGAAATATTAATCTCCCAAATGATGGAGCCATATTTCAATCCGGCGTGGTTTTCCAGTTTTTCTACCGATGGTCGTGATATCAATGACCGGGTCATTCTTCAGCGCTCGCTCGATCGGATCATCCATCATCACGCTTTTCTCATACCATAACAAAATGTCAAAAAGAGATTTTTAAGCTACCCACCCTATTGAGAACGATCTGCTTCAGCTTGGCTAATGATCTCTGCGATTTGATCCAAATGGCTATCCGCATGCATCAAAGCTAAAACAAATCGCCCCATAGCTTGTTGTGAGGGTGGATCGCAAATGGCAGTTTGTTGACAGTGGCCCCCCTTCTGGCTTTTTCTGCTGATAAAAGACATCCGTTAAGATGCAAACCAGCTTGCTGTGATATTCTTCACTAAGACTTCTCTTGAAGTTTCTGAGCGACAGCCTCACCGAAATCCGTTGTCGATGCATCCCCACCCATGTGATAGGTTCGTACTTTACCTTCCATCAATACATCCATCAGAGCTTGGAAGATCTGTGAGCCTGTCTCCATTTCTCCAAGATAATCAAACATCATCTTTCCACACATGATAGCCGCGCTTGGATTGACGATATTCTTATCTTCGTATTTACGTGCCGTACCATGAATAGGTTCAAAATAAGCATGCTTTTCCCCGATGCACCCACTATAGGCATAGCCCTTGCCACCTATGACACCGGCTCCCACATCACTGAGAATATCGCCAATTGAATTCTCCGTTACGACCACATCCAGACGTTCCGGCTCCATGACAATAAACATTCCACAGGTGTCATAGGTCATATCCTCTGCTTCAATCTGGGGATAGGCTTTGGCTACCTCGTAGAACATTTCCCTCATGGGCTTATCCGTGTAGGTTAGCACATGGGCTTTGTGTGTAAAGGTTACCTTCTTTCGCCCTTCTTTTATGGCATACTCAAACGCGAAGGGAAGAAATCGAGTATAAATATTCCTGGTAAACACACGGCAATTAACAAAATAATCCCTGTCGATCCAACCCACCCTCGAATATAACCCTTCCATGTTTTCACGGACAATGACGAAATCCGCTTTCGGTTGGAGTGCATTTGTGCCTGGGAGAGCTTTGATGGGACGAATGTTTGCGAACAAATCAAAACCCAATTTGAGCCTTCCAAGCACACCCGGGGTATCAGACGCCCCAAAGAGGGTAGCATCTGCCTGTGCAACGCCGTCGTGGGTTTCCTTGGGGAAAGCTTCACCATACTTTTCAATAGCTGTCTGACCTGCATCCAAATGGATGAAATTCAATGTGACATCCTTTGACACTTCATTCACTGCATTCAATACGATCATGGCCGCCTTGATAACGTCCTTACCGATCCCGTCACAAGGAATAACAGCAATCTTGTATTGTTTTTTCATCTTCACCTTCTCCCTTTCTCTGTGTTTTGTTATTTTTTAATTACAGACATTCATACTTCGAAAGCCCACTCCCCATCACGCATGACAGGTTCCGATGCTCCGTCCTCTGTTAGACCATCAACATCCATCTCCCCAGAGCCAATCATAAAATCAACATGGACTAGGCTCTGATTACCACCTGTAGCAGCAAACTGTTCATCGGACATACTCTCTCCGCCTTCGATCCCAAACCTGAATGCCCTACCAAGGGCGAGATGGCTGGCAGCATTCTCATCGATGAGGGTGTTGTAGAAGAGTACGTCGAGTTGAGAGATCGGTGAACTATGAGGAACCAACGCCACTTCCCCCAACCTGCTGGCGCCTTCATCCGTTTCGAGAATCTT
>MGNI01000126.1:5448-11549 GCA_001795115.1 Chloroflexi bacterium RBG_16_48_8
CTGGAGCTTGCTCCAACCACCTTCCCTTGTGAGAAAGTCATACTGAAATCTTCGACGAGCATACCGCCATAACTAAGCGGTTTCGACGAAGATACGACACCTTCCGTTCTATCCTTATGAGGAATGGCAAAGATTTCTTCTGTTGGGATGTTAGCGGTGAAGGCGATCCCATTTAGGCTGGTCATTCGAGCTGCCGCCCAAACATGCCCTTTAGGCAAACCAACTGTTAAATCCGTCCCTGGCGCAGTCACCTTTAATGCATCGTAACGTTTCTGATTGAGATAGTCACGTCTTCTGGTCAACTCATGGATATGGTCCATCCAAGCTGAGACAGGATCAGGATGATCGATTCGGCATATCTTGAAGAGCATCTCCCAAAACCGATCTTGACGCTCTTCAGGCGCAAGCTTAGGCAATACTTTCCTAAGCCACCCGTCCCTCGGAGCGGTGATAATGGCCCAATTCATGTGGTTCTTGCTCTGCAGCTCCGAAAATGGCTTGGAATGTTTTAAAGCAGTCTGTCTCAGGATATTTATCAAGGATGGATCTTGCTGGAAAAACAAATCAGGATCCTCTGCGAAAATGATAAGCACAGCATCCCCTTCCCGAGCAACTTCAATAGCCGCATTCGTTCGCCAAGCTGGAAATTCTTCAAAGGAATCACTTGGAGCGTATTGAGTCCGGATCAACCGCACCTGATCGTCGTCCCACAGCACGTCAACCAGCTTGGCACCACTTTGATAGGCTTTTGCCACAATCAAGCGAACCAGAGGCGCCAAATCGATGGGCGCACCCAGATTCCCTTGAAAGGGCACTCCAATCAGCAATCTTTGTCCAGGCTGTAGATTGAGGCCAACCTTAACCGCCACTTCAGCATACTTATCCAAATTTTTCTCAAATGATGTTGACACAGAGCGCCTCCCTCTATCACGGCGTGCACCAGCTCGTCATAGGAAATGCATGCGAACTATTTTACGGCCCAACATCTAAGAACATGAAATGGTTTTCTGTTATTAAACAAACATCAATATCGATTCATTCAAATCCAAAGGAATATCCCAAGGTGATTTTCTGCAAAGCGACCGATAGAAGCCATCAGATTTGGCAGCTTGGGCAGAAATAGCACGCCCCTCCCAAATACTGCATCTTCTCTATAATGCTTCCACAATGTGAACAAGGATTTCCAGCTGCATTCTTGTCCATCATGCGCACATAGCCACCAGAATGATTGAAAAGATCAACTTCGTCATATCTCCCACCCCGATCAATGATCTCATGGGTTGTAGTTAAGATAGCATCGTACAACACTTTAATTTGATCTATAGTGAGATCTTTAATAGGATGGCGGGGATGAAGCAAAGCGCGGAACATAATATCTTGAGCGATACTATTCCCTAATCCAGGGATGATTTGATCTTGCGTCAACAGACTTTTAACGCTGCGATTCTTCTCAGCCACTAGATCATGAATAAGTCCGGAGAAGTATTCCAGGCTAAAGGCTGGCTCGATGGGCGTGGTCTTCATACGCTTGACATACTCCCTTTTCTGCCCTTCCCCTTCCTCGTGGAGCTCCATTGCCCCCCACATCTGCGTGGTCACAGTAAAAAAGGAGTCATCTTCCAAGGTGATGTATAGGTGATACTTCTTGGGGGCTCGTGAACCAGCAGGATGATAGTACATTTTCCCACCAAACTCCCCCAGTAAGAGCACGTATCCAGGTTCTAGCGGGATGAAGATCCACCTTCCTTTTGCGTAGGCTTCGCCCATTAATTTCAATTTGGTAAGGCTGGCGAATGCTTCCGGGCTGCGGTTGTACCAGACGAACTTGTGGGGGCTGTTCGCCAACCGCCCTTCCTGGATGATCTTCCCTTTCAAGGTTTCATTAACCTGCCTCGCCAAGACCACACATTCAGGCAACTCGAACATGTCTGACCCTCCAGCACTCCTGGTCTATCCGAACTCTTCTTTTAGCGTATAATAGAAACTATCCATCGTTTTCGATATGGTCCTGGGCATAAGCTCGCATTTTTTAAAACGACTATGATCCACTGGAGCCTCCCCTCCCCTGCCCTAGAAACAATATGAAACACCTCCACATTGAAGTGCAGTTATGCATCTATTCTCGAGTGATCCTAAGAATCCATATTGGATACCCCAAAACACTTTTATAGAATTCAATGGAAAAGTTGAAGACGAATTATTTATGGAAATATTCTGGCTCATTCGGAACCGTATAGGATCTTTATATAAAAGGGTATTCAGATATCCATTCTCCGCTTGGCAAAAAACATCGTTCGTTTGAATAACAAATGCATCGTATGGAAATCCCAAAGGGCTTCTATTTCCCTTTCAAAATAAGAGTGTAAAACTCTAGAGGAACAACTCCATTCAAGCTCACGATCCATGCATCTCTAGACATCTACCATGAGTTTGTCGAACTCCTCAAATCCCAATGCTGGAGCTGTTGTAAAGGAAATCCCTAGCAATTTCGACAATGCCACGGATGTCTTCATCGCTTGCGCATTATCCGGAAACTCCAAAACCAAGACAAGATCTGTCTTCCCGAGCAATGCATATCCGGCGATAACCTTACCACCATACTTCTCGATCAAAGCATTGGCTTTTTCAGTCCGTTTGGCGCTGATCTGCTTTAAAGCATCCAGCGAATAGTTTCCAAACATGAGATAAGTGGCCATTTCAATTCCTCCTTTGGATTGCAGTGGTATTAAATTTTGACGAACATGCCCTTTGGGATTTCCATTTAACAGCGCAGCAATCGCTTCAATTTTCTGATCCAGATTTTCAAGTTTGCTCAATAAAGATACCTGGTTTTCACCAACATCGCGAGATGGATCGTAATTTCACAAAGTGATCAACAGTCTATTACTCTCGACGGAGACCGCGTAAGTCTGGACATCACCCTGTGCTGAACCTGAGACGAGCTTTCCAGCATAATCAAAAGTCGATTGTCCTAAGCTGCAACATTGCACCTGGTTTTTTCCTGGGAGAGGATCCAGTCGCCGCTTTATATGCGGACAGCTGTTCTGAAAAGCGTAATACTGACCATCTTCCCCTTGAAATACGAGGACACGCTCCGTGAGATCTTTTTCCTCCAACCTTATTGCTCCACTGGCCCCTGCCAACTCGGGAACACGATTGAGGTCTACAACGATTTTCCCATTTTCAAAGGTCCAACAACCTTCGTCCAATGGCATATTGGTGGCACAGATCCCTAAAATCCGTTGAAGGATGTTACGCTTCTGTGTTTTATCCTGCATGTTGTCACCCTCCTATACCAGGAGATGCATCCTAGTAGATATATTTTATGTTAGATATGCATTTTATGATGGATTCTCTGAATAATATCATCGAATGGATAGATGTATAAAAGAGATTTTTTTCCACTTTCAAGACTTCGCAAAGACTGAGAATGTAAAGAGAGGGCCTGATAGTAGGAAGAATGTTGAAGAACTCAATTCCCCCAATTTTACGGAAGATCACCACAGCTCGCCTTCACGCCATTCAGCTGAAAGGGGTGCTTTGAGATTAAGTTTCGGCGTACGGGGTAAGCGAAGGACCATGAACTCCTCATCAGGTGTGGGAAGCAGTCCATCCGTGGTTTGAATGAATAGAGGTCCTTCCAAACGCTCCCAACCCAATCTAGCGTACCAGCGCTCGTCTGAAGGAGACAAACCACCCATATCGAAATCGAGAATACAGGCTTGGACTGCGCGCATGACAGCAGTACCCAACCCAAGTTGTTGATGCGCGGGATGAGCAGCAACAGCTTCAATATAGGCTGTTCGCAACATCAGTAAGTGATCGTATTGCAGCCAACGTGTAATCCACAATGCATGGCTGACGAGAACTTCATAAACATAGGCAAGGACATGGGTTGGATTTTTAAATATGCTGAGTACCGGTTCAAAATCATTCTCATATGCGAGTGAACATAGAAAGAGAACCTCCGCTTGTTGTTTGGGCGATAGGTCCTTACCTTCAAGCACTTGGATTATCGGTTGTCCTGTGACCATTGTGGATTAAATTTCCAGTTCTCGAGAATTCATTGTCACTGACTGGACTAGAATTTACCGGTGTAGTCGCCCACGTATTTACCACGCATCACCTCCCGAGTGTTTACTACTCCAGACAAAGGATAAGTTCGTGACGCAATTCCTCCAAGCATAATAAAGCTTGGAGGCAAACATCATGGAGCGATTACATATGAACCATTTGCGAGACATTATTCATCATTTCCAGGCGGGCGAAAGCGAACAGCGCATCGCCCGAGACATGTGGATTTCATGACCAACCGTGCACAAGTATCACGAGCTGGTAAGGCCAGAAGGATATCTGGAGCCTGGGGCTCTCTTGCCAAACAATCCCAACCTGCTGGCGACGCTGAGTCCCGATCCCCAGCTTCCCAAGGTTCCTTCTGCCCTGGAACCTTATCGGTAGGTAGTCATAGACCACCTGGAACGAGACCTGGAGATGGCCACGATCTGGCAGCGCCTGCACGACAACTACGGTTACACCGGAAGCATTTCAGCTGTTCGTCACTTTGTCCGCCATCTGGCGGTCGATGATCCAGAAGCATTCACCCGAGTGAACACCGACCCCGGAGAAGATATGTAAGTGGATTTCAAATCGGTTGGTCGGTTATATGACCCGGTGATGGGTCGATTTCGCACGGCCTATGCATTTGTGGCCACTTTATGCTACAGCCACCACTTGTACGCCGAGCCGGTTTTTGACCATAAGGTCCCAACAATGATTGCCCATCGCTAAAATCGTGAATGACAACAAGGATTTCCTAAACGGCCCGGATCGTATCATTCTGTTAAAACGTTCATTTAAGTAAAAACTACGAACCAATCATGTATAATAAATGCACTCGTAACCGACCATTCATATGGAGAGGTACGTCAGCTTCATGGAAGCTGATTCTTCAGCCAGCAAGAAAAATGAAATGATGCGGTGAGAGCAGGTTTCTCGCTGGGATGGTACTGTTACCCCATCATCAACATCATAACCCATATCAGCGTTGACGGTACATTCATGGATACCTTTTCAAAGCGCGATCATCAACGTGCTGCCATAGATTGTTTCTAAGCTCATTCTCAGATGAAGTGACTCGAAGGATCTTGGGCCTGGGATTTTAGGGAGGATATTGATGGCTTCATCGCAAGCCCAACCAAAAACGGTTGTTGCCGGCGCGTTGGGTGAATGCGTTCATGTTGCCGGCGTGCTGCGCTTCTTGAGATTGGCCGAATTGGCAGGTTGGCGAACCGTATTCCTTGGCCCCGCAGTGCCGATCGAAACCTTCATCGAAGCTGCCCGGAAGGAAGGAGCGGACCTTGTCGGCGTTTCTTATCGTCTCACTCCCGAAACCGGAGAGCGGTTGCTGGGTACCTTCGCCGAGGCAGCGGACGAACTTTTAGGATCTGGTGTAAAGTTCGTTTTTGGTGGAACACCTCCCGTAGCCCGCAAAGCGGAAACCCTCCGATTCTTTGACCGGACTTTCAACGGGAGCGAACCACCAGAGGCAGTACTAATGTATCTCAAAGGCGGGTCGGTCCTGGATGCCGCGGAAGCCGATTACCCCCAATCCATCGTCGAGCGCATCCGGTGGAAAGCCCCTTATCCGATCCTGCGCCACCACTTTGGTCTCCACACGTTGGAGGCTACCATTGCTGGAATTCAACAGATCGCAGAGGCAAAGGCTCTTGATGTAATCTCTCTCGGGATCGATCAGGATGCTCAGGAAAATTTCTTCCACCCCGAAAGGCAGAATCCACAAGCACGCGGGGCGGGCGGTGTGCCTTTCCGCAGTCCTGACGATTATCGTGCCCTTTTCCAGGCCAGTCGAAGGGGCAACTATCCCCTCCTGCGATCCTATTCCGGCACAGATGATTTCATTCCACTGGCCGAGATGTATGTTGAGACCATTCACATTGCCTGGTGCGCCATCCCTCTCTTCTGGTTCAACCAAATGGATGGTCGCGGCCCATGGGATCTGGAGGGTTCAATTCGCGAGCACCAGCGTGTGATGGAATGGTATGGCCAACGAAACGTCCCTGTCGAACTGAATGAACCCCATC
>MGNI01000126.1:11709-14332 GCA_001795115.1 Chloroflexi bacterium RBG_16_48_8
TGCGGATGGTTGCGCCCCTGAGTGGGCCGGACTTCCAAGTGTGGCGTCAGGTTCGCACAGGATTACTCAGCTATCCGTTGGAATCAAGTGCAGCACGAGCCCACCTATCGGCAAGCATCTACTTGCAAATGGCTCTCCGACCGCACATTGTTCACATCGTTGGCCACACCGAAGCAGATCATGCCGCCGACGCCAATGAGATCATTGAAGCCTCAAACATGGCTCGAAGGGCGATTGAAAATGCCCTACGCGGGATGCCCAACATGCGAGCGGATCCTGCTATCCAGGAACGCGTTGAGGAGCTGGTCCACGAAGCCCGCGTAACGTTGAAAGCCGTCGAAGGGCTGGCAATCGATCCTGATACCGATCCCTTTATAGAACCAGCCACCTTGGCAAGAGCGGTGACCTGTGGGATCCTCGACGCACCACAATTGAAAAATAATCCCTACGCCCAAGGTAAGATGATGACAGCCATTGACCATCGAGGCGCTTGCATCGCGATTGACCCACAACGAGGAAATCCCATCTCAGAAGTGGAGAGGATACAGTCTTTAAAGATCGGGGAAGATGCTTCGCTTGAGATAGACCTTTCTGGTTAGGTATGATTAAGGAGTTGGAGATGAGTAAAAAACTTCAATATACTGTAATTGGAGCCGGCAACGGTGGCAAAGCGATGGCGTCCCATCTGGCTTTAATGGGTTTTCCGGTTACTCTTTATAACAGGACGGACGCCAAAATTGCAGCCATTCGCCAACTTAATGGGATCCAATTGGAGAGCTCAGAAGGTGGACCTCATGGATTCGGGAAATTGCGAAAGGTGACATCCGATATCAATGAGGCCGTCGCTGATGCGGATGTCATCATGGTAGTCGTACCATCCTCTGCCCACCGAGACATCGCCAACCATCTGGCATCCTTCCTTCACAATGATCAAGTCATTGTGCTTCATCCCGGAAGAACCTGTGGTGCAATCGAATTTTGGAAGGTCATCCGTGAACAAGGTTGCCAGGCCAAGGTCACCATCGCCGAAGCGGAGACGTTCATCTATGCCAGTCGATCCGATGGTCCCGCAGAAGCCCGAATTTTCCGTATTAAAAACGCCGTTCCGCTCGCCGCACTTCCTGCCACTCGAACCCATTTCGTCCTGGATTTGCTAAAAGAGGCTTATCCAGAGTTTATCGATGGAACGAATGTGTTGCACACGGGTCTCAATAATATGGGGGCGATCTTTCATCCTGCTTTGACATTGCTCAACGCAGGTCGAATCGAATCAACAGCAGGGGATTTTCAATTCTACATCGATGGCGTCACTCCCTCCACCGCGCGTGTGCTTGAAGTCCTCGATCGTGAGCGTGTGACAGCCGCCGCCGCAATCGGCGTACGCGCCCGCACTGCCCTGGAATGGTTGAGTCTGGCCTATAATGTGCAGGGGGAGACGCTCTATGAAGCTATTCAAAACCAAACCGGCTATTACGGCATTAAGGCGCCAATCTCACTCAATCACCGCTATATCTTTGAAGATGTACCCATGAGCTTGGTGCCAATTGCTTCTCTGGCGCAACGATATGGGGTTTCGGTAGGAGGCATCGAAAGCATCATCCGTCTGGCTTGCTTCATCCATCGCACGGATTACTGGCGCCGGGGAAGGACCCTCGATAAATTAGGAATTGAGAATTTGAGCGTTAGCGAAATAACACATTTTGTTAACGAAGGCTTTGTCGAAGGTGAATCGGGGACCTTCACCGTTTGAAAAATGGATCGATAACGGAACTCGTCGACTAAAGTAAATATGTCCTATGCTTTCTACACTTCATTACGATAAACATGTTTACTCACAAACATCCTCCTTAAGGTAAGGACAAAACCTGATAACTATTTTTTTAAAGATCTCAATATCGCCCGCTTGGTTACATTTCTGGGCTAATCATTGGTCTCAACTTCCTGCCTTGCTGAGCAACGATACCGTAAACCGAACTCGAAGATATCAGCCGGGTACTTGAGATTATTTCAAACCCAGTATCTTTTAGTTGGTCCGAGACCTAATCTAACGAAGGTAACGGTTTACAACCCACCATGGAACTTGTCGCTAGATTCAAGTTTGCCGAGAATAAATCCTTCCCTCCCGACTGCACATTCGTTATGAGAACCAAATAAACCACAATCCGATAGCATCGATCGAAGACGTGGAAATAAGAGCAACCGCTCCTCTACCTCGAAGTAATAAATCACATTGTACAAACCAATCAGATCAAATTCACCTCCAGGATCAGCTGACGGATTCTGAATATCTCTAACAATCACTCTCATTTTGTCATTCATTCCCCACTCTTCCAGGTTCTGCTTGGTCTCCTGTGCTACTTTTTCGTTCACCTCAAAACCTAACCCATTCACCTGCGGATTAGCCTCTGCCGCAACACGAAGATAGGTCCTATTTCCACAACCAATATCCAAGATCCGCATAGCCCCTCTTCCCACCACCAATAGGCATAGCGAGCGTCTCCCCTTTAACCGGAATAATCCCTCTTCTTGCTTCAACTCACCTGATGCAAGCCCCAGATCTAGTATTACAACGTTAGTTCACTACAAGCCATCGAGGCGCTCTTGGGTAGCTCGGCGATGGGCG
>MGNI01000127.1:0-271 GCA_001795115.1 Chloroflexi bacterium RBG_16_48_8
TAAAGGCAAAGCGGATCTACCTAATGGCCGAACGATCAGCCGAGTAGTTCGTGTCATAGCCGATGAAAATGGAAAAGTATTGAGGATGAGTACATCGAAATGATGAACATTCACCTGCACCCTAACCGCTCTTTCCTGACCTTGCGTTTGACCTTTTGGCGATTGATGGCATTCCTGGCCGAGCATGCTATCCAGAACAAGCCAAAAATCCAACCGCTTATCCCCTTTTTCCTTCTGGTTGGGTACGGTTCTCTGGCATACATATTTGGCT
>MGNI01000127.1:311-3047 GCA_001795115.1 Chloroflexi bacterium RBG_16_48_8
GTCGGAAATCCTTGGGTTAGGACAAACCTTTTCCTGCGTAGCTCTATAGAGCTCTTCCCCTTTTAAACCCCAAACCTTTCAATTTTCGCGTATACTGGTATCAAAGGGTACACTCCAAGAAATATTGCAGCCTTTCTTCCCAGGTTAAGAACAGTGGTGATGTGGGGCAACAGCACAGCTCCATATTCGCCTCCACCGAAATACCATGGAGAAGTTGGCATCATCATGTAAGTTCACCCTATCCAGTATAACTGGAATTGCTCAACTGGAGAGCTCGGAGTACAATCCGAACAGACCCTTCTCATTCGATCACAATGGTCAACTCATTATGACAAGACGCCCACCAATTGCTGTTATCCTACTTGTGATCGTCATCTGCTTCGCTTTAGGACTACTCAACGTCCTATTACGAGAACCAGAGGTTCCATCTTCCTTTCCAACTTCTCTCCCCCCCTCCCCTAGCGAAACAGCCCCCTCCTCCATAAATAGCATTCTTATCATCGGCGTGGATGACTTAACGCGCAATGCCCCGTTATTAAGAGCGATCTGGATTGCATCCAACCGCCCCACAGAAAATATCATTTACCTTCATGGGATCCCCATGAACACGGTGATTCCGGGTGAGCAAGATGCCACACTCAGCGATGTTTTTGAATGGACCTATCAAACAGGAATAAGTGAAGAGTTCATAGATCATCTTTATGAAATTATTCCGCTGCATCCTACCCTGACCATCCTCCTTGATGATATCGCCTTTGCAAAAACGATTGACTATCTTGGGGGTGCAGAAATTCGCGGAAGGACTCTGGATGGAGAGAGCGTTTTGACATTCCTCTCCTTAAGCTGGGATCAACCTGAAATTCTCATCCAAAACCAGGCAGATATCATTCGATCCATCATACCTAAAGCCCTCGGATTGCCGGAGACCCCAGAATTGACCGAATTGTTTGCTCTCATTCCAGATCATGCATCTTTATCCATGGAAATAAGTCAGGCAGTTGGTCTCATCCTCCCCCTGAGAGAGACACCTTCCGAATCGATTTTTATCATTCTATTGGATGAGAACAACCAAAATCGCTAATACATCACGCCCACCCACATTTCCAGATCCTTTCTACTCATCATAAAAATCTATACAACAAAATATCTTGCTCGACCTTGACTTCTTGCGATTAGCATTTATCCTATGAGGATAATGTCTCCACGATCAATAACAATGATGTACATACCCAAAAAATAAATCCACTTTTTGCCAAAGGAGGTGTCTATAAATTAATATTTAGATATTCCATTTTTTTAAATAACATAAGGAGTAAGGAGGAGAGAAATGAGAAAATTAGTATTGCTATGGCTCATCGTCATTTTCAGTCTGCTGCTTGGCGCTTGTGGCGGAACGGAGACACCTACTGAAGAAGTGTTACCCACATCTCCACCACCCACGGAAAAACCTGCTCCCACTGAGGAATTACCAACAGAACCTGACCTCGGGGGACAAGAGATCCGTGTAGGTGTTGAAAACGCCTACCCACCCTTCAACTACATCGATGAAGAAACGAGCGAACCGGGAGGCTGGGACTACGATGCAGTCGCCGCCATCTGTGAGGTAATCAACTGCACCCCTGTCTTCGTCGAAGCTGCCTGGGATGGCATCTTCGAAGCCACCGCTGCCGGCGAGTATGATATGGTCGCCGATGGCGTCACCATCACCGCCGAGCGCGACGAGGTCGTCGACTTTTCCGTCCCCTACATGGCGGTCGCCCAATTCATCATGGTCCGCTCCGATGAGACCGAGATCGTGGATGAAGCCAGTCTGGTTGCCAGCGGTGCCATGGTCGGTTCGCAAATCGGCACCACCAATGAAGCTAAAGCCATTGAGATGGTCGGTGAGGATCGAGTCCAAAGCTATGACACCTTTGATCTACCCGTCCAGGCCCTCATTGCAGGTGATATTGACGCAGTGGTCATCGATGAAGAAGCGGGAAAGGGTTTTGTCGAACAGAACCCGGATAAGATCAAGCTCTTATCGGAACCGATCACCGGCGCAGAGGAGCTGGGTTTCGTCTTCCCGCCCGGCAGTGAATTGGTCGAGGCGGTCAACTATGCCATCCAGGTGCTGCAAGAGAATGGCACCCTCGATGCCCTTTATCAGAAGTATTGGGGAGAAGAATAACCTCCCTTAAAAATTTTAGGATCCGCGGCGGTTGCCGCGGATCCTTCACATCATCATGGAGATTATCGGTGCAGAATACCCCAACCGAACCAAACCTCGATTTGTCCACAAGAAAGGAACCAGGGATCTTTACGTTCAGTTCGCAACTTAAGAATCTCCCCTGGTGGGCGATCCTGGTGCTTTTATTGGGTGTAGCCCTGGCTTATGCAACCATTAACTCGCCGAATTACACCGATGCCTTTCTATTCATCGTCCCAGGTTTACAGACAACCATCACCGCCACGCTTATCGCTTTTTCCATCTCATTCGTGATTGGATTGATTTTTGGGCTTGGACGCATTTCTTCCAATCCCATTATCTATAACCTTGCCACTTTTTATGTCGAAGTTGTGCGCGGCATACCGATGATTGTGATCATCATTTATGTGGCCTACGTACTTGTCCCTCTCGTAATAAACCTTGTAAACACGATTGGGCTTGCGATCCTTCATACGGATTGGCTTGCTTTCATGCATAGTATCGGAACGGGTTTATTAGCCATGGATATCACCCAGATTGACCCATTG
>MGNI01000127.1:3106-7380 GCA_001795115.1 Chloroflexi bacterium RBG_16_48_8
ATCCAATCTATTGAGCGAGGTCAGATGGAAGCCGCTCGCTCTTTGGGGATGAGCTACTTCCAAGCTATGCGCTACATCATTCTGCCACAAGCCGTACGCGTCATCCTTCCACCTTTAGGAAATGATTTCATTGCTATGCTCAAGGACTCATCCCTTATTTCAGTATTGGCGGTGAGGGACCTCACCCAGCTCGGAAAACTGAATCGCTCACGGACTTTCCGAACCTTCGAAACCTGGAACACAGTAACTTATCTTTACCTCTCCATGACACTCCTGGGGTCATTAGGTGTTAAATGGCTTGAAAGGAAAATGAAGAGTGGAGAACGATAATATCATTCAGATCCGGAATGTTTATAAAAGCTTCAAGAATTGCGAAGCGCTTGTGGATGTCAGTTTGGATGTTAAGCGGGGAGAGGTTTTAATTATCTTTGGTCCGAGTGGGGGTGGCAAGTCAACCTTGCTGCGCTGTATCAACCAATTAGAAAAAGTCGAAAGCGGTGAGATTATCGTCGACGGAATTAAAGTCACGGATCATAATGCAGATCTGGATACTGTTCGAGCGGAAGTTGGGATGGTGTTTCAACTTTTTAATCTCTTCCCACATCTAACAGCTCTCCAAAATATTACCCTTGCACAAGAAAAGGTGCGGAAGTGGCCAAAAGATAAAGCCATTGAGACTGCCAATCGACTTTTAGAACGAGTAGGCTTACCCGAAAAAGCCAATGTCTACCCCGATCATTTATCCGGTGGACAAAAACAACGCGTGGCGATTGCGCGAGCGTTGGCGATGAATCCAAAAATTATGCTCTTTGATGAACCTACATCCGCACTGGATCCGGAGATGATCAAAGAGGTGTTGGATGTAATGCTTGTCTTGGCCCGTGAAGGGATGACGATGTTGGTCGTCTCACATGAGATGGGATTTGCGAAGGCAGCCGCGGATCGGATGCTCTTTCTGTCGGAAGGTAAGGTCATCGAGGAAGGCACACCTGAAAGTTTGTTCTCGAATCCGAAAGAAGCACGGACGAAATCTTTCTTGGAACAGATTCTCATTTAACAGCAACGGGAGCCACTCTATGGCTCCCAGTTTGAGTGCGCTGGGCGGGAGTTGAACCCGCACGCCTTTCGGCACATGGCCCTCAACCATGCCTGTCTGCCAATTCCAGCACCAGCGCAACAATAAGTCTATGAACAAAAGTATTATAGCTTAGGCAGACTGCGTGTCAACCCAAAAGGACATAGCGTGGAGGAGTAAGTTGAAGATGCGAATTGCACTCGACGCAATGGGAAGTGATACCCACCCTCAACCCGAATTGGAGGCGGTTGTTGAAGCTTCCAAACGATGGCACGATCCCATCCTGCTTATTGGCCCAGAGGATTTATTGAAATCTTCATTGGCACATTTCCAATATGATCCGAATCTTATTCAAGTCATCCATGCTCCCGAAGTCCTTCATATGACAGACTCCCCTGCTCGAACAGCTAAAGGGAAAGCGGAGAGTTCCATGGCAGTTGGGATGGATCTCCTCAAAAATGGAGAAGCCGAGGCTTTCGTCACTGCAGGGAATACGGGCGGAGCCATGGCGAATGCCCTCTTTAGATTGGGTAGGATCCGTGGAGTCAAGCGACCTGCTCTGGGAACAGTATTTCCAGTCCAGGATGGTCATGCCATACTCATTGATATTGGAGCAAATGCCGATTGTCGTCCAATCTATCTTCAACAATTTGCTGTGCTGGGCGCAGTGTATGCAGAAATCGTATTGAAAAAAACCAATCCACGCGTTGGACTTGTATCGAACGGGGAGGAACCCGGTAAGGGGAACTCCCTTGTGAAGGAGACCTTCCCACTTCTGGAAGGATCAGGCTTAAATTTCATTGGAAATCTTGAACCCAAAGAACTCTTTGCTGGTCAGGCAGATGTTGCCGTGACGGATGGATTTACGGGGAATATCCTTGTAAAAACAAGTGAGGCTGTTGCTAAGCTTCTATCCAACCTGATACGAAGTGAAATCACAGCTTCCCCCATCTCCAGCGTGGGTGGTTTATTGTCCCGTCCCGCTTTCCGTCGCGTGGGTGTAACCCTGGATCCTGCTGAGTACGGTGCCGCTCCCTTATTGGGTGTTCAAGGTTTGGTTTTCATCGGGCATGGACGTTCAGATGCAAAAGCCTTGATCAATGCTATTCGAGTGGCACGAGAGGCTGTCGAGGGTGGCTTACTAAGTGCACTCGAGATAGCAATATCCTCTCGGTTATAATCAACTCGGTGATAAGGAGGTATATTGATCGCATCGGACAATCGGAATGTTCGAATCGTTATCACTGGCTTAGGCGTATTGACACCCCTCGGTTCAGACCTTACCTCTTTTTGGGATGCTCTCATCAGAGGCGAATCCGGGGTTCGTAGAATTACCCAGTTTGATGCCAGTGATCTCCCCTGCCAGATTGCAGGAGAAGTCCTTGATTATCATCCTGAAGAGTATATGCCCCTCAAGGAAGCTCGGCGACTCTCCCGTGCATCCCAGCTTGGATTAGCTGCCGCACAGAAAGCAATTTCTGATTCCGGACTGAAAATTCCGTTTACGAATCCAGAACGTGTCGGAGTTTATTTTGGCACGGGAATCGGAGGCTTCGAGCGTGCCATTGAGGGTGTAAACGAGTTAGAGAAGAAGGGCCTTGCGCGTTTAAATCCTTTCTACCTGCCCTCAGCCATTCCCAATATGCCTGCCTTCCATGTGACCCAAACCTTTGGAGCTTTAGGGCCGAATAGTACCATTACAACAGCCTGTGCCACTGGTACTCAAGCTGTGGGGGAAGCTGCGCAGGTCATCCGTTGCAATAGAGCTGATATTTTGATTTGTGGTGGCGTAGAAGCCATGATCCAACATTTCGCCATCGCTGGCTTCTGCTCTATGCGCGCATTACCCACCAGTTTCAACGATAACCCTTCTGAGGCTTCCAGACCGTTCGATGCAAAAAGGGAAGGTTTCGTTTTCTCAGAAGGAGCGGCCTGTTTGATATTGGAACGATTGGATCATGCTCTGGAACGGAAAGCACACATTTACGCTGAAGTTGCTGGCTATGCAAGTTCCAGTGATGGTTTCCATATCGCTGCCCCTGATCCAGAGGCCAAAGGGCCGATCCGAACCATGAAATGGGCGCTTGAAGATGCAGAGATTTCCGTTGCGGAGATCGACTATATCAACGCCCACGGCACCTCTACCCTTTCCAATGATTCAGTTGAGACCTTGGCTATCAAGCAACTGTTTGGTGAACGTGCCTATTCCATTCCAATCTCCTCTACTAAATCCATGATCGGTCACGCCATGGGCGGATCAGGAGCCATTGAGGCTGCTGTCTGCGCGCTGACCATTGAAAAGCAGATGATTCACCCCACAATCAATTATGAGTTTCCTGATCCGGAGTGCGATCTGGATTATGTCCCCAATCATGCTCGAAAGGCAGAAGTTAAAACAGCTCTGTCTAATTCCTTTGGTCTGGGATCACAAAACGCCTGCCTTGTCTTTCGGAAAGTGAATGAGAGATGTTAAACCTAAAGTTAATCAAAGATTGGACAAGCTTAAGCCTTGAGTTAGATTAAGGAGGCTCCATGCAAAGATATGCCAATGATCGAGCCATTGGGCGTAAAGCCAAACTTAGTAAAATTCTCACCTACGGAGGATTCGCGGTTGTCGTCCTGATCCTGATCCTCTCTTTTCAACAAGAGATGCTTACCAACACGCTCCTCCTCGTAACACTCATTGGGATGCTCCTGTCTCAATATGGAATCTTCTTAGGCAATCGTTGGGGAAAGCGCCCGCGAATTGATGAAGTTTTTGATCAAGCTTTAAAGGGACTTGATTCGCAATACGCCATTTTCCATTACGAATTGGGTGCTAACCATGTGCTCATTGCACCCTCAGGACTATTTGCACTGGTTCCGGTCGTGCTGGATGGAGAGATCACTTTTGATGGAACAAGATGGTGGCGAACCTGGTTACGTCGTGGGAAAGAGCGAAAGCGACCAATGAAAAATCTGGCAGCAGATGCTGCTGTTGAGACCCATGCGTTACAAAAAACCCTGCAAAAGAAGCTATTGGATCAAGAACTGCCAGAGATAAAACCAATCCTCGTCTTTTTCCATTCAGGAGCCACAATTAATACTGAAAGGGTTCCCATCCTCGCAGTACACATCAAGAAATTAAAATCGACCATTCGAAAATTAGAAAAAGGGCGAACTTTCGACGAGAGGAAGATTCTGCAGTTAGCAGACACAC
>MGNI01000127.1:7392-10624 GCA_001795115.1 Chloroflexi bacterium RBG_16_48_8
TTATAATAACTGCGTCGCCTTTATGTTAGTAAGTTGCTTAACTGCGTAGATACTCGTCGATGGCTTCCCTGCTAATTCGATACGCGTTTCCGATTTTCTTGGCTTTGAGTTGACCAGCTTCAATTGCGGCAATGACATCCTCTTCCGCAACTTTTAGATAACTGGCTGCCTCCGAAGGCGTCATGATAGGGAGTGGACCACCTCCTGCTGGGGCTCCAGCCTGAGAAGCTCCACCCTGCATCCCTTGCTTCAAGGACTCGGAAAGGATATTTCCAATGCCCATTCCTGCACCGATCCCTGCTGTGAGTCCAGCTCCCCCAGATGGATTCTGTGCAGCATCACGCATCGCATCGGCTGCCTGCAATTGAGTGTAGGTTGCCATATCCAGCATACCCATAGCTCGTAGTTCTTCCGCCGACTTTTCGGAAGGTTTTAAGCTCTCAATATAGAAGGTTTTTAATGTCAGACCAACTGCTTGAAAATCGTCCTGAGCTTTGGCACGAACGCCGACTCCAAGCTCCTCTACAAGGGCAATGAGCTCTGGGACACTGGTGGCAGCAGTCGTTTCGCCCAACAAATCCTGAAGCTTAGACAGCAGCATGGAGCGGAGACGAGCGTGAATATCGGAGGTTCGGTAGGTTCTCGTCGCCCCAACGATCTGATTCACAAACTGTTGGGGATTGGCTACTTGGAAGCTGTAGGTGCCATAACCTTGAAGCAGTGCTACGCCCAGCCCCATTCCAGGATTTCGGACGATGATCGGCTGAGGCGTACCCCACTTCTCATTGGCAAACTCTCGCATAGAAACAAAATAGACTTCGGCAGTGAAGGGAGAGCGATCGCTGAATGCCTTCCCGATAAGATCAATGAGAAATGGGACATTCGCTGTCGTGATTGTATGCCGACCTGGACCAAAAACGTCCAGTGCTTTACCATCACGGAAGAATACTGCATTCTGAGATTCCCTTACAATAACTTGGCTGCCAATGCGAAAATCGCCTGCACTTTCCTCTGGGAAGCGGTGAACGATTTCATCCCGCATCTCGTTCGGATATTCAACAACATCGAAAATCCTTACCATGGTTTTACTCCTCACCTAGCGCCGAGGAATCGGTCGCTAGAATCACTTCTGCTCTTCGGTCAAAAGCTTCCAAGGCTTCCTCTCCAAGTGCAATCAGGTGACGGATGGCTGCTGGTAAGCCATCCGTATCGATAGAAGCTTCGACATTATCAATTGCTCTAGAAATGTTGTCAACATTTTCCATCAAAGCAATGTCGTATTCATAGATTTTTGTCAATTCATCGGATTGAACACGTACAGCATCAAAGAACCCTGCATATCCATAGGCTGCCCGTCGAACACGGTCTGAGAAAATCCGCATTTTGATTGCACCGTCTTCCAGGTCATCCAGATATTTAAGTTGACCACCAGCAATAAGCTGACGTTGAAGGCCAGATATCCGGGACCATTGTTCCTCATAACGTTTTGCTATCTCCTCCCTCAATAGCTTATCCGCTTCGCGCCGGTTTTCTCGATCACCATATCCGAAAAAACCTGAGAGCTTATTACGGATCTTTCCGATTATATCTTTCCCTTCCGTTATCTTTCCTAATGGATCGCTCATGCTCTGCTCCCATGTTAAAAATTTCCAAGTGTGATTATAGCGATGTTATTCCATTCAAGCAAACAAATCCCTGAATTAAGGCCGACGGAGGAACTTCCCAATGCTTCCATACAACCTCTTCCGTCCATCCATGCATCCAGCTGAGATGATATTGCTGCGTGATCCTTCCCCCTTTTTCAGGTCTTGCTAGCCAAAGTTGCACTTACAAGTTGAATCTGCGCCTGAAAAAAAGCTACTCAGCTGAGAAGAAGCAGAATCCTCTCCCCAACCTAAGACACTTGGAAATTAGATGGGCTAACATGTATAATCTCTAAAAGAAAGGGCATAAGGAGATTATCATGGTAAAGACGGCAAACCTGGATAATATATTTCTCCGATTAGGAGACTCAGTTCGATTAAAAGATCGATCGAAGGTTGTCATTCAAAATCCAGCTGAACTTCGTGAGAAAATAGAAGAAATAGTGCGGGTTGCTGTCCTTGCTGAGGAGCCTGATTGTTCTACTGCGCGCTGGTTGGTTCGGGAATGCGCGCTCGAAGCAGGCGTTATCCCAACCTCTATCCATGATTTCTATATCGCTCGCGGACGAGGAGATATTCGCGATGATTTTACCATTCCCGCCATAAACTTGCGTTTCATCCCTTTTTATGCAGCTAAAGCTGTCTTTCGTGCTTGCCAGCGGCTCGATGCAAAAGCTCTCATTTTTGAGATTGCCCGATCTGAGATCGATTACACCTCCCAGCGCCCAGCAGAATATGCGACCTGCATTTTAGGTGCTGCTATTGCCGAGGGCTATCAGGGACCTGTTTTTATTCAAGGAGATCACTATCAGGTAAGCGCTAAAAAATATGCTATAGATCCGGAAGAGGAACTGAGCACCATTCGAAATCTTGCACTCGAATCGATCCAGGCAGGTTTTTACAACATCGACATTGATACCTCCACCCTTGTCGATCTCTCCCAATCTACCATACCAGAGCAGCAGGAGGTTAATTACTCCCTAAGCGCTGACTTTTCATCCTTCATCCGATCCAATGAACCAGAAAAGGTAACCATCTCATTAGGCGGAGAAATCGGAGAAGTGGGTGGTCGTAATAGCACAGAGGCGGAACTCAAAGCCTACATGGATGGTTTCAACAAAGTCTTTGCTAAAGTCGCCCCCGGTGCTCCTGGCCTTTCCAAGATCAGCATACAAACAGGGACTTCCCATGGAGGTGTGGTTTTACCCGATGGTTCCATCGCTCAGGTTAAAGTAGATTTCCAAACGCTTCAGACTCTCTCATCCGTCGCTAAGCAATACGGCATGGGTGGAGCAGTGCAGCATGGTGCCTCTACCCTACCGGAAGAGGCATTTTCACGCTTTGTAGAATCAAATGCCCTCGAAGTCCACCTGGCAACTGGCTTTCAGAACATTATGTATGATCGCATCCCACATAATCTTCTTGAGAAGATCTATGCCTACCTTCGTGAAAATCATGAGAATGAACGAAAACCCGATCATACGGATGAACAGTTCTATTATAACACTCGTAAAAGAGCCATTGGTCCCTTCAAGAATGAGCTATGGAACATCTCCCAAGATGTTAGAAAAGAGATTGAAGAAGCGTGG
>MGNI01000127.1:10638-12264 GCA_001795115.1 Chloroflexi bacterium RBG_16_48_8
TCGTCTCAATATCGCTGGAACGAAAGATGAGATCGAGCAGTTCATCCATCCTGTCGTTGTTCATGAACCCCTTGCGTCCTACCTGACCGAGTCCATTGCGGAAAAAGATACTCGCGATTTATCAGATTAGGTAACGGCTCTATGTCACTTGAAAGCCAACGTCTTCAACCTGATCGCTACAATGTCGTTCCACGTACATTGTGCTTCCTACTGCATAAAGATCAGATCCTTCTGCTAAAACTTGTTGAAGAGCGCGGCTTATGGGGGGGAAAGTATAACGGCGTGGGTGGACACATTGAACGGGGAGAAAATCCGTTATCTGCGGCAAGACGGGAAATCCTCGAAGAAACTGGGGCGAACCCTTCTTCCTTAAAATTATGTGGTGTGGTGATGATCGATACTGGAGGAACCCCTGGCATCAGTCTTTATATCTTTGTTGGGGAATTGGAATCCCCCTCCTCTGCACCCCCGACCGATGAGGGAACGCTGCACTGGGTCCCATTATCAAATGTCTATAATCTACCGCTGGTTGAAGATCTTCCCATTCTTCTTCCCAGAACGTTAGAAGCCTACCGAATCGAAAGACCATTTTCTGCAAATTATACCTATGATCTCGATGGAGCTCTGACCATCCATTTTAGTTCATGAAAACGGAATCAATCAAACCACAACACAATCCACTCCCCTGGCATGGATGGCTTGGAATAGCCTCCATGGCTATTGCTGAAATCTTGCTTTTAAGTGGAAGCAAGTTTGTTGCTACTTGGATGACCCCCATAATGTGGACAGGGTACATCTTCACCATGGATGCAGTTCTTTTCGTGCTGCAGGGAAGATCCTGGTTGAAAAACAGGCTGCGTGAAGTTCCATTTCTCATCCTCGTCTCTGTTGGAGTCTGGGTCCTATTCGAAATTTACAATTTCCATCTTAAGAATTGGCAATATGTTGGATTACCCGCAAACGTGTTATTACGCGACATCGGCTTCTTTTGGTCATTTGCCACTATTATGCCTGGAATTTTTATCACTTCCGAACTTCTTAATGCGCTGCTTACAAAGACAGCCCAGAAAAAAGTTGGCTCGTCCCCCCCAACCCAACTCGCTCCTCGGGATTGGGGATGGCTCTCCCTTGGACTGCTGATGGTCACCACCCCTCTCTTCCTGAAGGAAGAGATTGCAACTTACCTTTTTGCACTCATATGGCTTGGATACATCCCCCTACTCGATCCCATCAACAAACGATTAGGAGCGCCCACGATTGCCTGTCATTGGAAGCAGTCCAATCGACAATTTATGCTCATCCTGTTAGCAGCAGGATTCATTTGTGGGTTGTTGTGGGAAGCCTGGAACTACCAAGCTTTTCAGGCGAAGGGAGCCATCTGGGTATACACCATTCCCCAGTCATTGCGGATCTTTGGGCTGCATTATGGCAAAATGCCACTCTTAGGATTGCTTGGCTTCCCACCCTTTGCCCTGGAACTTTATGCTTTCTATCAGCTTTTCCGAAAATGTTTTGGAGGGGATCGCATCTTTGGTTCTCGATCTGGGATGATGATCTAGTATTACAACGTTAGTTCACTACAAGCCATCGAGGCGCTCTTGGGTAGCTCGGCGATGGGCGAGATAG
>MGNI01000128.1:0-837 GCA_001795115.1 Chloroflexi bacterium RBG_16_48_8
TCCCAAGGATATGGGCCCCGAAGTCGAAGCCTTCCTTACCCACCTGGCATTGGAACGCAAAGTGGCAGCCTCCACCCAGAATCAAGCCCTCAGCGCGCTCCTCTTCTTCTATCGGGAAGTGCTGCAGCAACCTCTTGAATCGGTCGATGCCGTGCGCGCCCGCAAACCGAAACGATTGCCAACCGTGCTGACCAAAAGCGAAGCCCTGCTCGTCATCCATCACCCTATCGGTAAACATGCTAGAGTGCTGGCAGCGACTGGGTCATGCGAAGATCAGCACCACGCTTGATCTCTACGGACACTTATACCATGAAATGCAGGCTGAGGCTGCAAGTATTCTTGATCAGTTAGTTACACCCATCCTGGTTGACCTGACTAAGACAGAGGACCAGCATAGTGTCATCGACCAAAATCAAACCAGTTGAGTAGAAAAGCAACACCCAAGATTGCACTGAATTGCACCCGATTGCACCAGAGAGTGCCTCTACAACTGGCCTGGAAATAAAATAAAACCGCCAAAATGTGGCGGTTCTAGGGGTGGAACCCACTTTTTATCAGTGACCCCGGAAGGACTTGAACCTTCAACCAATTGATTAAGAGTCAACTGCTCTGCCAAATTGAGCTACGGGGCCTGCACCCGAAATTATACCAACGCCTTTTCGGAGGTCAACGTCCAACTCGATTTCCATCCTTCCACATTACCGATCCCTCCTTATTCCCTATTCCTCACCTATGACGTATTATCCATCATGCTTTATTACCGATCACTCAGCTTTGATTCGTTGTTCCCCTGTTACCCATTACTCAATTCTCATTCCTTATTCCTGATTCCCGATC
>MGNI01000128.1:849-1857 GCA_001795115.1 Chloroflexi bacterium RBG_16_48_8
CCCTCTCCTCCTTTTTGGTGACGCTTGCCAGTCGTCCTTTTCGAGCAAACTTGCTAAAATGGTATTGAGATGGAACTAGAGAGCCCTACGGTTCGCGCCCCGGAATTCCCTGAATCCCTCTGGGTCAACACCCTGAGACCCATCACGATAGCAAGCTTACGTGTTTCTGCGGTCCTTATTCAAATCTGGGATTACACCTGTATCAACTGCTTACGAACCCTGCCTTACCTGCGTGCCTGGTACCAGCGTTATAGCGACCATGGACTCTCGATGATCGGGGTTCATACCCCAGAGTTCTCCTTTGCGCGGGACGGGAGTCAGGTTAAATCAGCTGTGGGTCGCCTTGGTATTTCCTGGCCTATTTTTTTAGATAATGATCATGTTATTTGGCAATCCTATGCCAACCGATACTGGCCAACTATTTACCTCATCGACACGGAGGGCTACATCCGCTATCAACATCAAGGCGAAGGTGGCTATGCGCAGACAGAGCGAGCCATCCACATTCTTCTTGAAACAATCCAACCTCAAAGGCAATTCCCTGATCCCATTGCACCCTTACGCCATGAGGATGCCCCCGGCGCGGTATGCTATCCTACAACACCAGAATTGCAGCTAGACGCAATAGACAACCTTCAAAAGCCGGTGAAAACACCGGCGTTATTTAACTTACCCGAGCAGCGTATAGATGGCAGGTTCTATCTGAGCGGCTGGTGGCAAAGGGTGAAGGATGGTTTTACACTGGCAAGTGAAAATGGCTCCATCCTCTTGCGATATGATGCAGCCTCCGTACATGGAGTCTTCGCCCCTTCTCCTGATCCAGTCGATCAAGCCCTTGGCTTTAAAGAGCCAGTTCTGGTTCAAATTTATCAGGAGGGCGAACCGCTTCCAGAAGATCGTTATACCGAGGATTTATTTGCCGTAGAAAGTGAAGCATGCCTTAGGGTTGATCATGCACGCAGTTATGCCTTAACCCAGAACACCGATGTCCGAACTCGCGAGCTTCTG
>MGNI01000128.1:1957-2490 GCA_001795115.1 Chloroflexi bacterium RBG_16_48_8
TTGCTACGATCCATCCTTATTTACCTGTCGCAAGCCCTTTGGGCTCGCAGAATGGTTACCGGATGGCGCTTCGCCCGAAGAGCCGCATCTCGTTTCATCGCCGGGGATACTTTAACGGAAGCGATACAGGTGATCCAAACGATCAACGATTCGGGTCTTTATGCCACCCTTGACCATTTGGGAGAACATGTCACCACTCCAGAAGAAGCTGAAAAGAGTAAGGAAGCCTATTTCCTGCTCTTGCGCGAGATCGAACGTGAAAATGTGAAAACCAGTGTTTCCCTTAAATTGACACAACTGGGACTCAACATCGACTGGGATCTGTGTAAGGACCATCTTGAAAGCATCGTCCGATTGGGCGCAGAATTGGGGAATTTCATCCGCATCGATATGGAAGATTCCCCCGTCATCGATCAAACCATCAAGATGTATAAGGCGCTCAGGGAAGCAGGTCTTTCCAATGTGGGCATGGTGATACAATCCTATCTCTATCGGAGCGAAGAGGATACGCGCGCTTTGCTTTCTCAAGGGAC
>MGNI01000128.1:2534-3783 GCA_001795115.1 Chloroflexi bacterium RBG_16_48_8
TCGCTTACCCAAGGAAAAGGGATGTGGATCAGAATTTTGACTTGCTCACCAAGGTGATCATCGATGAGGCTTTAGCCCAAGGAGCAGAAGCTACAGCGGTGAATGGGAAACTTCCCCCGATCACAGCCATTGCAACCCACGATGAAAAACGGATTGAGTTCGCCTGCAAGTACGCTGAGGAAGCCGGGCTCCCTCGAGAAGCATTAGAATTTCAGATGCTGCACGGTATCCGCACCAATCTGCAACAATCCCTGGCAAAACAAGGTTACCCTGTTCGGGTGTATGTCCCTTACGGAAGCGAGTGGTACCCTTATTTTGTGCGAAGATTGGCTGAGCGACCGGCCAACTTATGGTTTTTCCTATCCAATCTCTTCCGCCGATGATCGCTTGTCCCATCCGCTAAATAGAAAGCCCTCCCAGGAGAACCGAAGGTATGGAACTAAGTGGAAAAATTGCCCTTGTCACTGGATCTGCACACCGGGTTGGAAAACACATTGCATTGCGCCTGGCTCAAGAAGGATGTCAACTTATCATCCACTACAACCATTCCAAGGATGAAGCTTTCAAAGCTCTGGATGAGGTGAAGGAACAAGGAGTCAAAGCCATCGCTCTTCAGGCAGACCTAAGCCGCCACGAAGAGATCATAAACTTATTCGAGGAAATCGATATGGAATTCCAAGGTCTTGATATCCTGGTCAATTCAGCGGCCATTTTACAACCAAAGGGATTCCTTGAGGTTGAACTCTCGGATTGGAACCAGACCATGGCGCTTAATCTAAAGGCTGCCTTCTTCTGCCTGCAGCAAGCTGCAATCCGTATGCAGACAAGAGGGGGTGGCGCGGTGGTCAACATCTCCGATGTCATTGGATTGCGGCCATGGGCGAAATATCCCGTCCACAGCATAAGCAAAGCTGGAGTCGAGATGCTAACCAAAGTCGCTGCCATCGATTTAGCACCGGAGATCCGTGTCAATGCTGTTGCTCCAGGACCGGTGCTGGCACCTGACAGCATGTCTCCAACTCGATGGGAAGAGCTTGCAAAGGGATCGCTTCTTCGACGGAATGGAACGCCGCAGGATGTTGTTAATGCTGTCGTTTTCCTCTTGAAAAACGATTACATCACGGGTGAAACCTTGGTTGTGGATGGGGGGATGCATTTAATCTAGTGTTCTCGAATCAGTGATCAGATATCAGGGATCCGTTATAAATTAGCAGGCCGCGGTATCATTATCAAGTATCGGGTGAACAAG
>MGNI01000128.1:3791-4163 GCA_001795115.1 Chloroflexi bacterium RBG_16_48_8
ACGGGTTAGTATGACAAACAATTTTCCTATACATGACCTCTTCATCCGCAAACTCAACACCATCGATCAACATGGTGAGATCCGCATTCCCATCTTAGCTTTCAACGATCACCTCCTTCGCAGGTTCGGATTTGCGGAAAGCGTCCGTTTAGAACCTGGGCATCAGAGCAAAATGAAGGTACGTGAAGTTGCGGATGAGATCTGGGCTTCCCTCAGTAGGAGAGTCCTTTTCCGTTGGTGGGACTTGCGCGAAGGATCTCCCAGTTTTAAACGTTGCTATGAACTCCTGCTTCAAGAACCAACGCTTGCATTGGTGCCTTTTGGTGTCGCCTTTGGGTTTCAGACATTCGATGAACCTGTGCACTTGATCAG
>MGNI01000128.1:4195-5223 GCA_001795115.1 Chloroflexi bacterium RBG_16_48_8
CGATCTAAGCCTCCCCTGGGAGATCGAAATATGCCTGTAAGTTGGCGACAGATTATTCTATTTATCCGCTTGAGTCGCCCTCTTTTCCTCCTCGGAGGTGTCCTGCTCTACGGGCTGGGTGGCGCCATTGCAGATTACTTAGGACACTCCCTGGACCCCACAACCTATATTCTTGGACAAGTCACTATAACGTTCATCCAATTGATGACTCAATATCTTAACGAATACTACGATGCTGAAAGGGATCGGGATAACGAGAATCGGACCCCCTTGACTGGAGGGAGCGGAATTCTTGGGTCGGAAGGATTGCCTAGGAGAACAGCCCTCTATGCAGCCGCCTTCTCCCTCGCATTGGCAACGACCGCTGTCATCCTTCTTAACGCCCATATCACCGTTCTATTCGTAGCTTGGGGTATCCTGTTGCTTGGTTTTGCAGGTGCTTTTTTCTATAACATTCCACCGTTCAGTCTGATGACCTCCGGTTATGGAGAAATAATGACTTCCTTTCTAGTTGCAGGCTTGCTCCCATCTTTCGCCTACGCACTTCAGACCGGCCAGATTCATCGTTTTCTAATCATGTCATCCACTCCACTGATCGCTCTTCACTTTACCATGCTGATCGCCTTTGAGTTTCCTGATTACGCCTCCGATCTCAAACACAATAAGCGTACACTGCTTGTGCGTGCCAGCTGGCAATTGGGGATGCGCCTGCACAACATTGCAATTATCTTCGCCATCGTAAGTATGCTCGTGGCCTTTTATTTAGGATTACCTCGCCAGGTCGCTTTGGGCAGCATGATCGCACTTCCCCTGGCTATCGCACAGATATGGCAAATGGATCGCATCCGTCAGGGATATCCTGCTCGATGGCGAATATTCACTTATAGCGCCTTGGCTTTATTTGCATTAATGGCTTACCTTGAACTGATTGGATATCTGTTGAATTAACAATGCCTGAATTCCTTCGTCTACTGACCCTTGAAGTTGCTCTAAACAAGTTTTTACAGGCTTTGCCCCCTTTTACAGAA
>MGNI01000128.1:5238-6227 GCA_001795115.1 Chloroflexi bacterium RBG_16_48_8
ATTCCAACCTCTGAGGCATTGGGCCGAATCTTGGCACAAGCGATTACAGCCAAAGATCCACTACCCCCCTTCCCGCGATCCACAGTGGATGGTTATGCCCTCCGGGCCTCGGACACTTTCGGAGCGAGTTCCAGTTTGCCGGCATACTTTAAAATAATTGGCCAAATTGATATGGGTGCCGAAGCGGATATGGAAATTAAACCAAACCAGGCTGTTTCTATCCATACGGGAGGCATGATCCCACCCGGCGCAGACGCAGTTGTTATGATTGAAAACACACAAAAAGTTAAAGAGGAGGAAATCGAAGTCCTCAGGCCAGCTGCAGTTGGTGAAAATATCCTTCAGAGGGGCGAGGATGTGCAAACAGGCGAGGTTGTTATTCCCGCTGGTCGAAGGTTACGACCACAGGAAATAGGTGGGCTCATGGCGCTTGGTGTGACCGAAGTCAATGTTGTCGTACAACCACGTGTGGGAATTCTATCCACCGGTGACGAAATTATTCCCCCTTGGAAAGAGCCAATGCCCGGTCAAATTCGAGATGTCAATTCCTACACTCTTTCAGCTTTGGTCACGCGTGCCGGCGGAATCCCTGTCTTGAGAGGGATCGTTCCAGATCGATATGAGGACTTGCTGGAGGCTGCTAAGAAAGCCCACCAGGAAGATGACCTCATTGTGATCACTGCCGGCTCCTCCGTCAGTCTGCACGATCAGACGGCGGATGTCATCCAAAAATTGGGCAATCCCGGTGTACTTGTCCATGGAATATCCATCCGACCCGGAAAACCCACCATACTGGCTGTTGCGAATGGCGTCCCCTGCATTGGTCTTCCGGGAAATCCTGTCAGTGCGTTGGTTGTTGCAGGTCTTTTTGTTGTGCCGGTACTACGAAGATTGTTGGGGGTAAACGAGGAAGAGATCGTGCCACAAGTTCAAGCCAAGCTCACATTGAATATCGCCTCTGAAACGGGTCGGGAAGATTATCTTCCGGT
>MGNI01000129.1:0-193 GCA_001795115.1 Chloroflexi bacterium RBG_16_48_8
GACGAAAGTCAATGGGGTGTATCAGTCCTTGAAGCTCGTATACTTAAGATGTGAGGGGGACTGTTTTATTGGACTTAAGTGTACGTGAATATCTTTTGAGAGTGCCAGAAAGAACTGGAAGAAGCCTTCCAGATAACGACCGATCTGGATCCCGAAGAAGGACGGGGGAATAAGCAGGAAAGGTTGAATATCG
>MGNI01000129.1:227-3237 GCA_001795115.1 Chloroflexi bacterium RBG_16_48_8
CTTCAAGAAGCTGATGAACAAACAGCGGGTTTATTAAGAATATTGGCTTGGTTTTTATAGCTTATTTGATTGATCCTTTGGTGGACGAACAAATATAGAACAATCTCTTTATGGAAAAGGTGATGATATGAAATGTTGAAGCAGGAAAAATAGCAACATAATGAGATCAACAGCAGAAAACGGAAGCAATATTTTGGAGCCTATGTTCTCCGTGTTCACAAGATCCAATTGCCGTAGCACGCAATGATAGGATGAAGAAGGACGTTCGCGAGTCTTTTCGCTCGAGCAGTCAAGTGTTGATCCGAAGTTATATTTGGATATGAGGTTAATTGAGATGATTTTTACCCCAAGGGTGATGGCGTTGTGTACTATCGGGAAGTGATGCAGACGGTGCGGGACGACCATGCCATCTTTCTAATTCCCACGTCCTTTGATACCTGGATCGAGCAATGCTTGGCATGCAACCAGAGAATATTATGTGTTCCGTTATTCCATCCGCCTATCCAGAACCTTCGACAAAAACCGATGCTTATACCTCAAAACCCCCAATAAAAGCAGGAACTGCACCAGAGCAGGAATGATGGTTGAAAACTGCTCGAAGTAAAAGACAAGCAAGTTCGTAACCGTGAGAGAAAGCAACAGGCTGAAATAGGCAATCGCTTGACCCCATCGATCTTTTCCTATGATGAATTGAATTGCAGCTAAGAATAAAAGGAACCCTACAATTCCTTCCAATCCTACCCGGGTGAGCAGCCAGAGCAAACCTCGAACATCGGTAACACGTCCGACCTCGAACCACACCGTTAGCCATTTTTCCAATGTTTCCGGCACTTGGGTCCCAATCAGGAGACGAGCATAATTGATCACTGCCGCAACCCCCAATGCCAATAAGCCACCGGCCAGGATGGCTCTGAACCTTGCGCGAGTAATCCAACGATTTTCAAATATGAGAAAGCGTTTTTCGATCCTCTCTAAAAATGTGGGCTTATCCGAGATAACAAAAACGGCATCCGAATTCAGGAAATCAAGCAGTTCCCGGGCTAATTTAGCTAGCCCCTCAGCCTCACCCGTTTTCTCCACAAAACGCAAACGGCTCTCCAGATCTTCTCGCTCCTGTAGATCAAGGTCTCTGTCCAGCACCTCCGACAATGCATCCAAAGCCCGATAGAGTTCCACTCTGGCACTCCGTTTTTCCGGCCTCCTTGTTTGAAGGTACACGAGAACGGTGAGGAGAAAGAAGGCATAAACAATCGGCGCGGCAGCGGAATAAAAGTAGTCGTTACTCTGAGTGATGAATTTGCCAACTTCATCAATGAACAATCCAACTCCGAGCCCAGCCAGGATCGACCCCAAAATGTAAACCCATCGATTGGCAAAGATCAGTGGCAGCAATGCAGCCATAAACAGGAACAATCCCCCCCAGAGCACATGAGCGATGTGTAGAGAAGCTCCGCCCAACTGCGGATATCCCGTAACCTCCAAGAATAAACGCGTAAGTCCAACGGAGGCTCCAAAGCTTAATAAGGTCAGTAGAAGATAGGTTTCGCCCCCTTCTCGACGAACTGGGCTACGTATACGACTAACCAATCGACTCATTTCATTTACCTCATATAGGCAGATTGGCAGAGAAGTTGCGACAGCAGAATCCACTAAGAAAGAGGACTGGTTATCCTTCAAATCGATCAATTGGGGGCGATGACAACCTCAACAGCAATCCCGTGGCGATCAATGCAAGAATGGCGCCAAACAGAAATGGGGCTGATGGTCCAAAACCCGCCCATGATCCAATTCCCTGCCATAATACCCCCGCAATCAAACTGGCAGGGAAAGCTGTTACACCTATGGCAGCATGATATGCGCCATATGCGATCCCACGCCTTTCAGATCGCACCATATCCGCAACAAAAGCCTTTGCTACTCCCTCTGTCATCCCGTAATACAAACCATAGGCTGCCATCAAAATCCAGGCTTGCCAACCATTTCTCACGTATGCAAAACCCAGATAGACCAAGCCATAGAAAAGCCATCCGGCCACTAATAATCTTCTCCGCCCTATCCGGTCAGAGAGAGCTCCTGCCGGTCCGGACACAACAGCATAAACCAGATTAAACGTGATCATCATGCCAAGGATACCTACCACAGATAATCCCACATTCTGCGCCCGCAAGATTAAGAAGGCATCCGATGAATTCCCCAGCGTAAATAGGATCATAATGACCAGGAAGAATCGAAAACGTTTATCTAAGCCTGTAAGAGTGATGCGAGGAAGATCAGTTGAGGAACGAGTGACTTTCACCTCCTTTGCACCTAATGCAAGAACAAATACCGCTAAAAGGGCAGGGATTAAACTCAGCAAAACAATAACCTGAAACGCATCCCGATTGAGAAGTTCCTCATCACCCTGTATAAACAGCAGTGTTCCAAGTGCAGCCAGCAAACCCACAACGGCTCCCGCGGTATCACCTGCCCTGTGAAAACCGAACGCAAGACCACGCTGCTTTTCGCTGACGCTATCCGCTAACAACGCGTCCCTTGGTGCAGTCCTCAACCCCTTTCCCGCCCGATCTGCAAACCGGACCCCTAACACCCAGCCCCAAGTAGTGGCGAAATACAGGAAAGGTTTCGCAAGCGCAGATAGACCATATCCTGAGAGAGCCAGGCCCTTACGAGATCCCAGGCGATCCGAAAACCATCCCGATAGAATTTTTAATAGGCTTGCCGTGGTTTCAGCAACGCCTTCGATCAGACCTATGATCGTCGTGCGAGCGCCAAGTACATTAAACAGAAAGAGTGGCAATAGGTTGAAGAGCATTTCCGAGGAGATGTCGGTCAAGAAACTTGTAATAGTAACAGCCCATACATTACGGGAAAATCTTGATTTCGGCTTGAGGATTGTATCTGTTTCCACTCGATTTCTCTCCAGGATGACGCCAGTTCCGCATTTTTAGCTGCCGAGTTCATGCAGCTCATGGTTTACCACTCGCAAATAAGGATCCGTTGACTAAAGCAC
>MGNI01000129.1:3437-7674 GCA_001795115.1 Chloroflexi bacterium RBG_16_48_8
TGAATCAGGCCACTCCACTTCTGCAAAATCCAAAACCCGAATCGAACCCGGATCAACCTGAAGCTCATCTGCCAAATAGTGGATCGCGGCTGCAACAGAAGGCGGGTATGGCTCATCTTCTGCGGGTGCTTCGTATGTGATCGGATCTCCCATCAGCCCACTCAAAAGGAGGATTATGCCACCGTCATAACCCCGATAAAGGACAATCAATGATCCCGATCCCCAAATGGCCGGCTTCGTATCCCAGGGGATGGTCCTCCCATCAACTTCCCTGCCCTCAGCAGTAATCCCACTTGAAAGGATCTCCCGCTCCTTTTGACTTTGAAACTCATAGACCTCTATTTCGCTCCCATTTAAAAACAAGACCTGACCCTGGGCATCGAAGAGGTCACGGGGAGTCTTTTCTCCTTCCCGGGTATCAACCCCTGCGTGTTGAAGGGAGCGTTTCAAGGCTTTAAGATTGTCAATTTCTTGTGGATAGGCCGAAGGTTGTCCACAGGAAGATAGACCCAGCCACAGGATAATCACCTGTAGGAAAATCACCCTTGGCTGGATCCATGACATATCCATCGAAATTTGTCCAATAGCAGAGGAGCTAAAATCACGATCTGAAAAATAGACCGCGCCTCAAGGCTACCACTAAAGGAGTTGTACTGGAAGTGTTCGTATTCAGCAGGACTGAGAAGTGGAGTAGAGATGTATAATCGAAGGGTCCTGGTTTCGATGTGCAATAACTGAGGTTAGAGGCCATAAACCACACCAACTCCTAATCAAATCTTAGGAATTGAGCAAACCCCTCGAGGGGGAAAAACCCAGCTGCAACTTTCGATTGGAGATAAGCATGATCAAATTTGCTGCGATCCAAATGGAACCCGTCCTCTTAGCACCAGAGACGAACCTGGAGAAAATCGTTCAATTCATTTTCGAAGGCTCCAACCTGGGTGCAAAAGTCCTGGTTTTCCCAGAATGTGCTCTCACCGGCTACGGACTTTCCCTCGATGAAGCGGAAGCATTTTCCGAATCCATCCCTGGACCTACCACAGACCGAATTTCAGAGGCATGTCGTGATACGGATTGTCTCGTTGCCGTAGGAATGATGGAAAAGGATCAAGGTGGGGGCATTTATAATGCTGCCGTTCTTCTTGGAGCTGATGGTGTCCTGGGAAAATATCGCAAGACCCATCTGCCTTTTCTGGGGGTAGACCGCTTCCTTTCGCAGGGAACTTCGATCCAAGATCCTTTTGATACATCCGCTGGTAAATTGGGCTTGCTCATTTGCTACGACTTGCGATTCCCCGAGCCGATTCGCGTACTTGCATTGAAAGGAGCGCAAGTCGTTCTTCTACCTACTGCCTGGCCAAATACCGCAACCTTATATCCGGAGTTTATGGCTCAGAGTCGCTCTGCAGAAAATTGCCTATACCTCATCGCTGCCAATCGGATAGGGGAGGAGCGTGGAACTCGATATCTGGGGCGAAGTGTGATCGTGGGAATGAATGGTGAAAAGCTTGCTGAAGGCACAAAGGATAAGGAGGAAATTCTCCTGGCCGAGATCGATCCAAGCCTCAGTAACGATAAGAAACGGATCTTCACACCGGGTGAATACGAATTGAATCTCTTTAAGGATCGTAGACCAGAACTTTATGGCTATTTGTCTGATAAAGCGTGATTACAACAAGGAATCCTCTTGGATTGGAATGGGGCGATGGCATAATAACTCAATCTTTAGGAACCGGCTGACCGACCAGCGCCAGAGAAACCAAATAGATCAACAGTGGAATGAGCAGTATCCCAAGGTTGTAGATGGCCTTAGCAAAGATGACCAGAGCCTTGCTTGATATCGAGACCATTTGGCTGGATAGGGTTAGTAAATTTTGGGCTGTACCATCGATCGGGAAGATAAAAAACACATGTAAATGAAGAACGAAAATCAACAACATGAGAATAAGGGCTAAGTGTGGAAATGCGCGCGTTCGAATAACAATGCCCAAGATAGATAGAACAATGGTGATCAGCAAGAGCAATAATCCCCTTGATGAAAAGATCAATGCCAATCCCGCAAGAAAACACTCAAACAGAAATTCTGGGGAGATCGTCATTTTCCTGCACCTCAGCTGGACCCCATAATCATATTATGAAATCAAGCATAAATCTATCCATAGATCTCCTTTCCCAATCTTCCAGACACGCCGTTCTTGCCTTCCGTAAGGGAGTTGCTTCTGTCACCACGAATTTTCACCTAACCTCTTTAATGCATCAAGCTCCCCTTGATGCCTCGGGGAGCTTGATGTCTTTCGCGGTCCGATTTTCCTTTCTAATGATCTGCGAACCTAGTCAATCTATCGACTGATCTGCCGGAACTTAAGGCTCGATGTTCTTCGGTATCACAGTAATCGTTACCACCGCAGATGAACTTTCATCATCTGCATCTGTTACGGTATAGCTGAAAGTATCCACACCAATAAAATCCTCATTGGGGGTGTATTGGATCTGGTCTTCGATTATCTCCACGATACCATTTTCGGGTTGGCTCGTGATCGTCAGTGCCACCGGAGTATCACCTAAGCCGAGATCATTTCCCAACACATCAATCACCAACGGAGTCTCTTCTTCTGTCGAAACAGTATCATCAACAGCCTCTGGAATGTAATTTAAGGGTTCTACAACAATCTTCACCTTAGCAACATTGGATTCTTCCAGACCATCTGTGGTGCAATATTCAAAACCATCGATGCCCATGAAACCAATTTGTGGCTTGTATGCAAAGGAACCATTCCCGTTTAGTGTCAGACTCCCATTGGCCACATTGGTAACAAGAATGACAGATAGCGAATCTCCATCTACATCGCTGTCATTCTCAAGTACACCTGGTGCATCAATGACTAACTCCGCCTCCATATCCACGCTGTACTCATCGTCCATCGCTACAGGAGCTTCATTTTTCCGCTCCCACCAAAAACGAACCCTGGCAGTGCCACTCGCCTCGTAGTATTCAACCTTGAGTTCATGCTCGCCCTTCTTCAACTCAAGGTCAACTGTCACTTCACGCGAAGCACCCTGTTTCCATTCATCTATCACAAGCCGATCGTCAATCCACAACGCAGCACCATCATCCATCATAAGATGAAAGCGATAGAGAGCCTTCTCGAAGGTGAGTTATCGTGTCCATCTTGCAGAGAAGCGATCCCTGGGAATATCCTCATCTGGGGAACCGTTGCTCCAATTGAAGTCAACATTCTTGTCGTTGCGCACCAAGACGGGAGTACCTTCCAGTTTTGTGTTATCGTAGTATTCGCCGCGCCACTCGGTTATCTTCGGCTATGGCCTAGAGACCTGGCCGAAAAGTTCACGAAATTTCACAAGATATGCTAAGCTCCTCATCAGATAGGCAGAGTAGATCCCAATGCTCGGAAAGCGATCCCAGCAACACGGAATGTTTGAAGCGGATCATCTGTATCTTCCTTTCGTGGGCGAAGATACTTTCTATGGCTTTGTTGCCATCCATCGAAATGATCTTTTTCAGGATGAAGACTTCGACATGCTCTACTGCCGGGACAACGGTCGCAACAGCGTGCTGCCGAGCCTGCTGGCAACAGCCTTGCTGCTGCAAGCCCATGACCGCGCTTCGGATGCGGAGGCCAAAGCCAATGCCGACTATGACCTGCGCAGGAAGGTGGCCCTGGGCACCGAGATCGATGCGCGCCCTTTTGCGAAAAGCACCTTGCAATTGTTTCGCGCCCAGCTCATCCTGCATGACCAGGCTCGGGCCGTGTTCCAGCGCAGTCTTGAATATGCTCGAGAGATCGGCTATCTGAAGGGGCGCAAGATGAAGGTGGCGCTGGACACAAGCTTCATCCTGGGTCGGGGGGCGGTGAAGGACGCTTACAACCTGCTGGCGGACGGGATCAAGAAGCTGATCTGGACCCTGGCCAGGAGGATCGAGCAGATCAAGCCCGAAGTATGGGTCCGAGAACACGGCTTTGACCGCTACTTTGGCTCGAGCATCAAAGGCCAAGCGGAGATCGATTGGGATGACGAGGAAGCCCGGCGGGCGTTTTGCAAGGGATCGTGGCGGATGCCGATCGCCTGTTGGAGATCGCTCGAGGAACCCTGGCGCAGGTCCCCGCGGGGAGCGAGCAGGAGAAGCAGATCTTGCAAGCAGCGGAACTTCTGCTGCAACTGCTCTGCCAGGACATCGATCGAGAAAGCGACGATGGGCCAGGCTTGAGGCAGGGAG
>MGNI01000129.1:7714-7967 GCA_001795115.1 Chloroflexi bacterium RBG_16_48_8
CTGAGATGAGGCACGGCCATAAGAGCGCCAGCAAGCGCTTCGAAGGGCATAAGCTGGCCGTTGCTGCTGATCCAGAGAGCCAGCTGATCACGGCAGTGGATGTGCTTCCCGGAAATGCATACGACAGCGAGCGGGCCCTGGAGCTGGTAGACCAGAGCGAAGAGAACACCGGCATGAAGGTGGAAGAAGCGATCGGGGACTGCGCTTTTGGTGGCGGGTCGACCCGAGAAGAGTTTGAGCAGGCGAACAGCAA
>MGNI01000129.1:7978-8683 GCA_001795115.1 Chloroflexi bacterium RBG_16_48_8
GGGTGCCCAAACGGCCTAACCGGGGCTTCTTTCCAAAAGATGATTTTGACATCGACATGGAAGCCATGACCTGCACCTGCCCGGCCGGACAGTTGACCGACAGACTGGTGAGTGCTGGACGGAGAAGGGCCCGTGATGGAAGCTATGAGACCGGGCAGGCCTTTCAGTTTGACGCAGTGGTGTGCGATGCCGGTGAACTGCGGGCCCAATGCACTCGAGCTGGGCCTGGAAAAGGCAGAATGGTGAGCCTGCATCCCCAGGAAAGGCTGCTGCAGGAGGCGCGGGCTTTGCAGGCAAGTCCCGCCTTCAAGGAATACCAACGTCTACACCAGGCTGGCGAACATCGGCTGGCCAGGATGGTCCAGTTGGGTGTGCGCAAAGCGCGCTATTTTGGGCACACCACGACCCTGTTTCAAGCCTTGATGGCGGCCACGGTTGCGAACTTGACCCTGATCGCCGGAAAAACGGGAGAACTGGGCATTGAAGGAGGGGGTAAGGACGACTTGCATCTTTTGTTTTGTCATTTGAGAAGACTGGTCGGAGCCGTTACGGATCGTGCTTTCGCTCGGATCTGCTCATTATTGGAAATTTTTCCATCAACGGCCTTCTACAGACCTCGTTTTCGGCTGAGTTTCCTAGGCCCCTATGCGCTTCAGTCTTTTTTCAACTTTGGAGCCAACTCAAGCCCACCGCCTTCTTTACCCC
>MGNI01000130.1:0-1088 GCA_001795115.1 Chloroflexi bacterium RBG_16_48_8
CTATGGAACGTTTTCCAGATGCCGACCCGAACCGCATCGGGATGTGGGGTCATTCCATGGGTGGGTACATCACCCTGCGCTCGATGGTCATCGATGAGATCATCCAAGCTGGTGTCATTTGGGCTGGTGTCGTTGGCTCCTATCCGGATTTGTTCAACCGCGGGACTCAAACGCCGGTCCCCAACGCCACTCCCCGTTTTCGAGGCCTGTGGCGGACCGAGTTGATCGAGACCTACGGCTCACCAGAGGAGAACCCCAAATTCTGGAATTCGATCTCGGCTAACGCCTATCTCGGCGAATTATCTGGTCCGATCCAACTCCATCACGGGACCGGGGATGAGACGGTCCCTGTGGTGAATTCCGAGATCCTCTATCAGCAAATTCTGGAGGCTGGTAAACCAGTCGAGCTCTACCTTTACACAGGCGACAATCACAACTTATCCAACAGTTTCAGCCTGGCCATGCAGCGCACAATCGAGTTCTTTGATACGTACCTTAAGGGATCTGAATAGCGGCTTAAGGATTTCCCTCCTCGACAACACTCTCGTTATGGTTTTTGTACATTCTAAGCAATCCATGGTGAGGGTGTGGGTAAATCGCCCCTCACATGCGTAGATCCCAAAGCGGGATAAAAAACAGACCCGCCTTCACAGACAGGTCTTTGATGGGGGAGAACACCCAGTTTTCCTCTTTATAAAGGGAACGGGCATGTTCAGGTGGCGACGGGCAGACTTGAACTGCCGACACGAGGCTTATGAGTCCCCTGCTCTGCCAACTGAGCTACGTCGCCATGTACATTTGGAGATGCGCCCAAGAAGCCATCATCGGGCAGAAAGATTATAGTCGATCCCCTGTGGACATTCAAGATTGTGTGTTTTTTCAGATTACCCTTTGTACAATAACACCCCGGTTGATAAAAGTGACGGCCCATTTCGTTAAAAACCACCCCAGGGCGTATCCATAAATGTAGAGACGTAGTATGCTTCATCTCTACGACACTTCACGTGGAAAGAAGCCTCAGCGGGTTGTCTCTACCAATATGGCCTCCGGTTTCAACTGGTAGCTCTAACCCAAAACCTTATCAAGAT
>MGNI01000130.1:1126-1195 GCA_001795115.1 Chloroflexi bacterium RBG_16_48_8
CCCTCATACCTCTCATGCAAGAGGTTGTGGTTGGGAACAACCACACATCGCATGCCCGCATTCAGGGCA
>MGNI01000130.1:1206-1446 GCA_001795115.1 Chloroflexi bacterium RBG_16_48_8
CGCCGGGGAATCTTCTATGGCCAGACAGTCTGCTGGTTCGACCCCCAAGCAACTCGCAGCTCCTTCATAAACATCTGGCGCTGGTTTCCCCCTCTCCACCTGATCTGAAGCGACCACACAGCGAAAATCGCCATTCAACCCTATCGTCTCCAACACCGTGTGGACATAATCCGACCGGCTGTTGGAGGCAATGCCCAACTTAAGATCAAGAGCCTGGAAAGATTTCACCAAATCGAAAAG
>MGNI01000130.1:1475-5701 GCA_001795115.1 Chloroflexi bacterium RBG_16_48_8
ACTCTGTCATGTAAAGCAATGATATCCTCATTGCTCAATGGAATGTCTATGCCCCGACGAAGGTTGTTTACCGTGGTATCCCCATCGACCCCAATCAAATGACGGTACTCATCCTCTCCCAAAGCACCCCCAAAATCTGGCAACAACTGCTGCCAGGCTTTCAGGCTCAGCGACTCGGAATTCACCATAAGACCATCTAGATCAAAGATGACAGCTCTCATTCCCATCCTTTGCGAAATCTCCTCGTATGAAGTTCAATTTGATAGACGCAGAGAGGATATCCATAGACCCCAACAGAAGTCAAGGTGGTTTTCAAAACCGAGCGTTCAGGTTTTACCTTCAAAACCGAAGCAGAACTTGTAAACTCCATCTTTGATCTCATCCCAACAGTTGACCCTCCTGTAGATACCAAACCAGTGCTTGGGATAACATGAACAGATGGATTCCTACCCTCCCATGGATATGTACCGTACAGCTGGATTAATGGCTTTCGAAAGGTTGTGATATACTCTTGGACCTCTATCATTCCCCGAACCATTGACCAACCGGGGAAGCGACTGTAAAGTAGCCGAACAATGACTTATTTCTCTTTACAACGAAGGAAAAACAATGAGCCAAGAAATCCAAGAATTATTCGACGCCATCTTGTCTGGGAATGCGAAACTTGCCATGGACAAAGTCCAGGCTGCCCTTGACCTCGATCAAGACCCATCCCAGATTCTCAATCAAGGGATGATCGCTGCTATGGCCGAAGTGGGAGAACATTTCGAAAAGGGCGAATATTTCGTCCCCGAAATGCTCATCGCTGCCCGCGCCATGCAGCAAGGCCTCTCCATTCTAAAGCCTCACCTGCAGCAATCCGATCTTGTCTCCGAGGGCAGAGTGGTCATTGGCACTGTTAAAGGCGATCTACATGATATCGGTAAGAACCTGGTTGCGATGATGTTGGAAGGAGCCGGCTTTGAGATGATTGATCTTGGGACGGATGTGTCAGCCGAGAAGTTTCTGGCAGCCGCGCAGGAGAGTTCAGCCAATGTTGTAGCCATGTCGGCCCTCCTCACAACCACCATGCCCAATATGAAAACGGTCATCGAGGCCCTGAAAAAAGCCGGTTTGCGAAATCAGGTCAAGGTAATCATCGGTGGCGCGCCAGTCACCGAGAGCTACGCTCAAGAGATTGGTGCCGATGGATATGCAGCTGACGCTAGTCGGGCGGTGAAGATGACTAAAACGCTGCTTTCTTGAACCCTCTTATCAATTCAACTCCCTCCGAAGCAACACAGGCGTATGCTTTTGGTTCAAGGCTTATTTTCTTGCGATATCTTTCCAACACCCGAAGGGAGAAATCCTCCATCAAACTCTCATTGACCAACGAAACCGCACAGCCTCCAAATCTAGCCCCGGTCATTCGCGCCCCAAGGGCTCCCTCTGATTGCGCAATTCCCACCATAAGATCCAGTTCTTCTTAGGAGACCCCATAATCGTCTCGCAGACTTTTATGGCTGGCATTCATCAGCTCTCCCAATAAGCCAAGTTCTCCCAAGCGCAGGGCTTCGACTGCCTGCAGTGTGCGCATGTTCTCGCTCACAACATGGCGTGCCCGCTGGTATAAGATGGGGTCTACCTCCGATGCAAATTCCTCCAATGCATCCATGGAAAGATCACTTAAAGAACCAACTCCACTAAAACCGACGGCCTCACGACCATCAGCTTGCCGCAGGTTGTAAGCCGAAAGAACCAAATCCCTGCGCGTGCCTGTATCCAATACAACCATGGCTACTCCATCCGGTATAGATATAGCCTCCGTCTCCAAAGATCGGCAATCGATCAGCAGCGCATGCCCTTCTCTTTTTAGGGCTGAGATCATTTGATCCATAATCCCACTCTCAACCCCTACCCACATCATTTCGCTACCCCGTCCTAGTTTGGCCATTCTTTTGGCATCCCAAGCAAAACCCGATATCTCCGAGAAAGTTCTCAATGCAGCCATCTCGAAAGCAGCCGAGGAGGAGAGACCTGCACCGATGGGGATATCGCCCGTCACGATCCCCTCCCAGCCAGATAAATCAAATCCCTCATTCTGCAGAACCCAAGCGATACCTTTCAGATACTCTCCCCAAGTATGTTCTTCCCTGTGGAGTTCATCCAGAGAAAAGCTAAGCCATTCACCATATACGGTTGAATAACAGGAGATCTTCCGATCCTCCCTGGGGCGTGCAGCAATCCATACGGAACGATCGATGGCTATCGGTAGGACAAATCCATCGTTGTAATCGGTGTGCTCTCCGATCAGATTTACCCGCCCCGGTGCGCGAACAATGAATGCAGGAGAACCAGAATACCGTTCAATAAATTCTTGCAATATTTGATCTCGAAGGATCATGTCAGATGATTCCTCTCGAGCCACCGTGCTTCTCCGCCCTCCATGCTTTAATAAATCTAATCCCATAGCGAGCCTCAGCTGAAAAAAGCCATCAAGATAGAAGAGATAGGCATATGTGGGGGTGCAGTCTCCGCCCGCACCCCCACATATGCCCGGTTCCTCTCGGCTGAGTGGTCTTTTTACAGTGGGATCATGAATGTGAAAATGATGATTGACATAATCCAACTAACTCGGTAAACTTACTTCATAATATAGGCACGTAAGAAATGTTCATCGATCACACTCTATACATTAGGGGATTTATCTGCTCGTGTCTTTAGCAGGCAGTGCATTGGCCAGAAGCCATACCTGCCTGCAGTTTCGAGACGAGCGATGGGTCGCGTAGAGTGTGATGCTCTTTATTAAACTAAAAATGGCTACTCTCAAAAGGAATAGCCGTACGTAGCGCCAGGATAAAGCTACATTTCATTGATCGAACAGCATCCAAAAGGTAACTACGAGACTCATCGCAAGGCTTTCCCAATCCAGATGGGTCTTTTTCTTTTCCCTAACAAAGTGGCGAGTAGGAATCCATGCAGTACGGAGAAATGACAGTGACAAAGATCGCAGACGATATTACAAAATTGATCGGAAACACACCTTTGGTGCGGCTGAATCGCCTCACCCAAGGGTTAGAGGTGGAGATCCTATTGAAGTTGGAGTTCCAGAATCCGGGAGGGAGTGTGAAGGATCGCATTGCCCTTAGCATGATTGAAGCTGCAGAAGTGGCTGGCAAGATCGGTCCAGACACGGTCATCCTGGAGCCGACCAGTGGGAATACCGGCATTGGTCTGGCCATGGTCGCCGCGGCGAAGGGCCACAAATGCGCTTTGGTGATGCCGGATACAATGAGCATCGAGCGCCGCAAATTACTTCTGGCCTTCGGGGCTGAACTCATCTTGACACCGGGGTCGGAAGGGATGTCGGGCGCCATCCGTAAAGCTCAAGAGATGGCAGAAGCGGATCCACATTATTTCATCCCCCAGCAGTTCGAGAATCCAGCCAATCCAGAGATTCACCGTCGAACGACTGCCCAAGAGATCTGGCGCGATACAGGCGGGAACCTTGATTTCTTTGTGGTGGGTGTGGGCACCGGTGGTACCTTGACCGGAGTTGGATCGATCCTCAAGAAACGCCGTTCCGGGTTGAAGATTGTGGCTGTGGAACCGGCCGATTCTGCTGTTCTCTCGGGTGGCCAAGCCGGGCCTCACAAGATCCAGGGAATTGGAGCTGGCTTCGTGCCGAAGGTATTGGATAGGGCAATGATCGATGAAATTATCACAGTAACGAATGAGGAGGCTTTCTCTATGGCCAGGCGGATTCCTAAAGAGGAGGGCATTTTGGTGGGGATCAGCTCTGGAGCAGCCATTCACGCTGCCCTCCAGATCGCACAACGCTCTGAAAACGCCGGTAAACGTATTGTGGTGGTCGTGCCCTCCTATGGTGAGCGCTATTTGAGCACTCCACTCTTCGAAGATCATAGCCAATAACAAACAGTAATAAGGAGGGATGGTATGTTTAATACACTTCGTCAAGACATTCAAGCGATTTTTGAGCGCGATCCAGCAGCTCGAACTGTACCCGAGATCCTGCTCTTTTACCCCGGGCTTCATGCATTATTGCTGCACAGAGTAGCTCACTTCCTATGGCACAAGCGCCTTTTCCTGATCGCCCGTGGGATTAGTCACCTCAACCGCTGGTTGACAGGCATTGATATCCATCCTGGTGCCCAGATTGGCCCAGGATTCTTCATCGACCACGGTATGGGAACCGTCATTGGTGAGACAGCCGAGATCGGCGCCAA
>MGNI01000130.1:5722-7093 GCA_001795115.1 Chloroflexi bacterium RBG_16_48_8
GGGGGGGTGAGCTGGGAGAAAGTCAAACGCCACCCAACGATAGAGGATTTTGTCGTCATCGGTGCAGGTGCGCAGATCCTGGGACCGATCCGCATTGGTGCCAACAGCCGGATTGGCGCCAACTCTGTCGTGGTAAATGACATCCCACCCCACTCCGTCGTTGTCGGTGTGCCTGGGCGTTTCCGAAGCCTGAATGGAAACTCTTTGCCACAGCCTGGTCTGGTGGACCTGCGGCACAATCGCCTTCCTGATCCCATAATGGAGCTGCTCCAGGCGCTCACAGAACGAGTTGGAAGCCTGGAGGAGAAGGTGGGAGGTCTGCATTTGGAGGATGACCATAAAATAGCGGATGCTTGGGTGGCGTTTGTCGCTAAGGAAGGCAGCCATATATAAATCCAGATGATGAAGGGTGTCCAACCGCGAAAGTTTCCTAGATGTTGGAAGAATGAGCCCTCACGTATCCATCCGTAGCTACGTAGAAAGGATCTCTTCGGTTTGTGGAGTTACAACCCAGCACTCCAGAACCCATCCCGAAGGAAATTGAGTAGGGAGCGGCGACAAGCCGCCCCCTTTGCAACTCCTATACCCATTCTTCCCATAACAGTTCATTTCAAAGAAACCTCAAGCAGAATTCCTCCCAATAAAATCCATGCGGCATGTCCCCGTTCACCGCGTGGTCCTTCATAAAAACTATCCTAGGCATTCCTATCACAGAAAACGTGGACAGCCTCCCGCACAAACGCAGCCCCACCCTCTCGGAGCCTCTCATAATTGATGGCAAACCGTGGATCCTCCAACCAACCGTCAGCCAAACCTCGCAGGAAATCTACCTCGCACGTGTAGAAATATTTGTTGAGGTAGGCATGATATTCTCCTATCGCAGCCTGCATGTCCGGGTCATCCGGCGAGGTATCAGAGTTCTCGCCGACCATCCGGATAGCCATTCGGCCGCCTTCAGCCTTGATGGCATCCTTCTCGTCTTTGGGATAACTGGCCCACTTCTTCTGTGACTCAGCATACTGGGGATTGTTGCCCCAGCGCTCCCTGGTTTCTTCTTCATATCGGGTCTCGTCGAACCCTTCAAAATAGTCACTGGCAGTCATAATTATTTCTCCTTTGATGGTTGCAAGAGTTTGGTCGACGGTATCGATTAATTTGTCCAGCCTTTTAGCCCTGTGCTGGAGTGACGATCGGTGCTTTTCCAGCGCGCGCAGCAGGTCGAAATCCGGGCGGCTCATGATGAGGCGGATATCCTTCAATGGCACTTCCAGCTCTCGGAAGAAAAGGATTTGCTGCAATCGCATCACACTATCCCGATCGTAGTAGCGATAACCGTTTTCGTCTGTATCTGCCGGGCTTAATATCCCGATC
>MGNI01000130.1:7135-7955 GCA_001795115.1 Chloroflexi bacterium RBG_16_48_8
TCAGCGATTCCCTTGATGGCGTACATGATGACGTGACCTCCCTGTGCCCAACCATACACCTTAACGTAACGTCAATGTCAAGGGCGAATAGAAAAAGCGCCTTCACGGACGCTTTCTATTCAGGTGGCGGGGCTTGGATTCGAAGGATGTGCGGTTAATTAATCTCTCAGGATCATCAGATCATGAGTTGGACTTCCTAAATAAGGGGCTTGGATCGTCAGGTTGGGCTTTCAAGGCTGGCCTGCCAATTTGAGATTGCTTGAAACCCGACTAGCTTCTTTTTCCATGCATTCTATACTAAAGCCAGGAAGATTGTTCGTGCAAACGATATTTCCGGATCCTGGGAATCCGCAGGCGTGAAAGATTTCACTCATGCTCACCCAGGGCAATGGTCATATGCAACCAGATCTACTATTCGTATTTTCTTGATCCGCCTTAGGAAAGGGTCTATACTTTTATCCAGTGAACTTTGAGATAGATGAATCGACATGAGATGGACGTCAAACCTGGATCTAGACCTTTCATAACCAATATCCCACATAGCCGTACTATTTTCCCCGCAGTCACATAAAATCCTCGCGTGCCTCCGGGGTGAACCTGGAGGCACCCTCATGCTTGCACCTGATCTCGACAAGATCCTGACCGATGTTCGCGCTCTCGTGGAACAGGGCGAAATCGCAACTGCCATTCAGCGACTGGAGCAACTGCGCCCGCCCGAGAGAGCCGATCTTATCTCCGACCTGGACAGCGATAAGCAGGTCGCACTCCTGAAGGAACTCGACCATTCGGTCTCGGCGGATATCGTCGAAGATCTCGAAAA
>MGNI01000131.1:0-724 GCA_001795115.1 Chloroflexi bacterium RBG_16_48_8
TCTCGTTCCATGGGCATATGGAAAAGCACGGGCGCTTCACCCCTTTTTTTGAGGAGATAACCATCTCCAACATGAACCAGCCCGGTAAAGTAGGTCATTGCCGGGTTATGAGCGGCTGAACCTGTGATGAACAGGGCATCGATCTCGGCTTCTTTCATCAAATGATCAATATCACTTTTCATTTATGGCTCCATTGGGAATGATTTTACATAGGGTATTGATCTGGATCACAGAATCGATGATTTTGATATCAAATCTTGAGTTGATAAGTCGACAGGTCAACAAGTTAACGGGTATGAAAGTCGATGGGTGGTGGATTATTTGCATATCAATTTTGATAAGAAGGCCACTCATCAACCCATCAACTCATTAACTTATCGACTTAAGAGTGCTTTTATTCAAAGTTTTTACCCACCAGGTGTTTCCTGAGAATATGCAATAATGTCTCCTCCTGTTCCGGAAGGACTGTGCGCGGATCCAGAATCACACGGTCACCCTCAATGCGGGTGATGATCGGGGGTGTTTCTTGACGCAACTGCTTCGCAAAGGCATTGGGTTTATCTACAGCCAGTGTAAGTGTCCATGTGGGAAGGGTTTCTTCAGGGAGACTGCCTCCGCCGACAGTTGATTGACTTTCGATAACCTCGCCATTGGCCAGACGATCCGCCCAAGTTCTAGCTCGTTTCTCTACTATTTCAGGGGGTATGGAGATCATTTGCCAGAC
>MGNI01000131.1:773-4944 GCA_001795115.1 Chloroflexi bacterium RBG_16_48_8
GGCGGCCAGGCAGAGTTTGTCAGGTCGAATAGCGCGAGCCAGGGGGTGCTTTCGAAGTTTGTTAATCAACTCCTTTCTTCCAAGGAGCAGGCCTGCTTGGGGACCGCCGAAGAGCTTATCCCCGGAAAAGGCTACAATGGCAGCGCCATCCTGAAGGGATTCCTGAACAGTCGGTTCATGTCCTAAACCGAATTGGGCTGTATCCAAGAGGGCACCTGAACCCAAGTCATGCACAACAGGTACTCCATGACGATTTCCCAAGGCCACCAGCTCGGCCAGGGTTGGTTCGACTGTAAAACCAATGATTTTAAAATTGGAGTGATGGGCTTGAAGAATGAGAGCCGTGCGATCATCGAGGGCAGCTTCGAAGTCTTGCAGGTGGGTGCGGTTGGTGGTCCCGACTTCAACCAGCTTTGCCCCGGATTGCCTCATGACATCTGGGATTCGAAAACCGCCTCCGATTTCAATAAGTTGTGAGCGAGAGATCAGAACAGGTCTTCGTTTTGCTAATGCCGTGAGGGTTAGCAGGACAGCTGCTGCATTATTATTTACCACCAAGGCAGCTTCCGCACCGGTAAGCTGGCATAACCAGGCCTCGCAATGCTGGTCGCGCTTTCCACGTGTGCCGCTTTCAAGGCTGTACTCCAGGGTGTTATATCCATTGGCTGCTTCCAGGAGTGCCTCCCGAGCCTCCTGGCTGAGAGGGGCTCTGCCCAAGTTTGTATGGACAATGACCCCTGTGGCATTAATGACAGAGCGAAGGGTAGGCGTTAACCAATTTTTCAGCAATTCTTGAACTTCTTCTATCAGCGATTCCTCCGAAGGTGAGGCCCTACCCTGCCGAATGGATTTTCTTGAGGATTCAAGGACGAGGCGGGTTGCTTCTAAGGTGAGGGGGCGACCAAAGGCCGAGATCAATTGAGCGGCGGATTCGGAATGTAGCAGGCGGTCGACGGATGGCAAGGATCGAAGCGTCATTGCCTTGTCCTCTGGGTGCTTCTTTCAATGAGACGCAGGAGCCACTCAATTACGAATAGACCTATTGCCAGAAGCAAAGCCAAAGTGAGGTTGAGCACCCGGTTCAATTGAAGCCAGAGGCATATGGCAGCGTAGAGTCCTATCAAAAGACCTTCCCTTAGCAAAACCTTGGGTGAGGCAGGTTCGTTCATTCGAAATCTGCGGTTAAGGAACCACAGAAAAGGAAGGGAGGTGCCAGTGCAGGCCGAAGTCCAGAGGACATAGAATAACCAGCGCGGACCCAAGGTAGGCAGGGTCGAATTTATCAATAGGTAGAGACCATACCATCCAATGAGCATAAGCATTACAGCGGAGAGGAGTAAACTACGGTAACGATATGGTTGAGAATCGTTCATGCGATGCTGCACTCTTAAGTGTTTGAGGAATTATAGCCCACTGATACAAAGACTGGAAACAGTTTGCCTTGTGCAGATTCTATCTTTTATCGTAAACCTCTATGGGCGATGAGTTGGAGGGTGGTGGGGGGATGCATCTCTGCCCCAGATCACTACTACAATCCTCTTGGCAAAATTGGTTGCGACTAGCCTTGAGAAGCGTAGCTTTGATTGATGTCTGGAGAGGTAACGCTGGGGTATAATCCTTGCTTGGGTCCGATGTCACTCATAACTGCTCACAATCTCTCAAAATCATATGGCGCTCTGGACGTTTTTACAAACGTCTCCTTTGCTATGCCCCATAAAGCTCGCATTGCCCTGGTTGGTCCAAATGGGATAGGCAAAACCACCTTGCTCAGACTCATTGTCGGCCTGGATGTTCCCGATGAAGGTGTATTGAGTCGGGCCAAGAATTTGCGCATTGGATATTTGCCACAGGAAGCAAGCTACTCGAAATCCAGACGGAAAGAAATGCAATTAACCTTATGGGAATCATGCCTGTTAGCTTTTAAGGAGCTTCAGGCCATGGAGGAGAAAGTCAGACATCTGGAACATTTGATGGCGGATCCAGATCATGTAGAGAAAGCGCTGGCTCGCTATGGACCGATGCAAGAAGCGTTTGAGCAGGCAGGAGGCTACACCTATCCTGCACGCATTCGCCAGGTGCTCAATGGTTTGGGATTTTCCCAGCACAGCCATTCTCAGGCTTTATCCGAACTCTCAGGTGGGGAGCGTACGCGAGCTCTCCTGGCTCGTCTCCTTCTGGAAGATCCCCAACTCCTTGTCTTGGATGAGCCAACCAACCATCTTGATATTCATGCTGTAGAGTGGTTGGAGAATTGGCTTGGAGAGTGGTCAGGTGCTGCTGTAATTGTGTCGCATGACCGCTATTTCCTAGATCGCACAGTGGATACAGTCTGGGATTTATTGCCCCAAGGTCTTGAGATGTACCGCGGCAACTACAGCGCTTACTTGCATCAACGCCACGAAAGGCAGATCAATAAGCTAACTGAATATCAATCTCAACAGGCCTTCGTCCAAAAAGAAGAGGACTACATCCGCCGCAATATCGCTGGTCAGAAAACGAAGCAAGCCCAAGGGAGGCGGAAACGCCTAAATCGCTTTAAACGCGATCATCTGGTTGACAAACCAGAGAAGGAACACCGTGTTCGGATACACTTTGGGAAGGCTTCACGCTCTGGGGATCGAGTTATCGAGACCCGAAATCTTGAGATTGGATTTGTTGGGGAACCTGCGCCGCTCTTTCGTGTACCAGATCTGTTGCTGTTGCGCGGAGAGTGTGTCGGCATCATGGGACCCAATGGAGCCGGAAAGACAACCTTCTTGAGGACTTTAGTAGGGGAGATTCCCCCTTATGCAGGAGAAGCCAAGCTGGGGGCAAGTCTCAAAGTAGCTTACTTCACGCAAGCTCATGAGGGCCTCCATCTTGAGCATACTGTCCTACAAGAGATAAAAACCATCGATCCAGATTTGCGAGATGGGGATGCTCGCAACCTCCTAGCACTCTTCCTTTTCAAAGGCGATGAGGTTTTTAAGCCTATCGATATCCTCTCAGGAGGAGAACGCGGACGGGTTGCCTTAGCCAAATTGATGTTAGAAGGTGCTAATCTCCTGCTGCTTGATGAGCCCACGAATCATCTTGATATTCCTTCCCAAGAGGCATTACAGGCAGCTTTGATGCAATATCCGGGCACGATATTGCTTATCTCCCACGACCGTTATCTGATTAACGCATTGGCTTCTCAGGTTTGGGTCATCTCTACAGATACACAAGGGATGGAGATTTACCCCGAAGGATATAACCAATACCTAGAAGTGAGAAAGCAGCGCGCCTTAGAAAAGAAGATAACGAGAAACCCCATTTCTCCTAGATCAACCCGCCCGAGAACACAATCAGCAAAAAGGGATATTGAGGAGATTGAGACGAAGATTTCAGATCTTGAGGGTCAGCTCGCTTTTCTTTCGGAGGAATTGGTGAAAGCTGGTAATGATATCGACCGTGTAAGGGAGCTTGGCACACAATATGCAATTCTAGAAGAGGCACTTCATAAACAACTCGCAGTTTGGGAGGCAGCGGCCAATCATGAGGAGTGGGCGTGATATAATCCGCTCGTTTCTCGAAAGGAGCTGGCAAGCCTTGTGAACGGAAGGGAGTTAATGAAATTGCCGATGGCAACAAAGGGCTTGAAGGGGGATCGAGGGACCTGGATCATGGTTGGGGTGTCTCTGGTCATAGCCATCGTTGTTGGTTATCTGGTATTCAATACAGTACGTAAAGTGGTCACAGGCTGGGCTTCGGGAGCTCCCAATCCTTTTGGTTTATCCAATCTTTCGTCGGATGTCGCCTCTGGTACAGCCTTGCCTGGCGAATCCCTTCTTCCCATTGTCATCGAGGAAACCCCACAACCTTGGGATGGTGTTGAAAGAGTCACCGTCCTGCTTATGGGGCTAGATTTTAAAGATTGGGAAAGTGGAGAGGGTCCACCGCGTACGGACACGATGATCCTTCTTACTATTGACCCGGTTGCGAAAACAGCAGGTATGCTATCAATTCCCAGGGATTTGTGGGTTGAAATACCTGGGTTTGAACATAATCGCATCAATACAGCCTATTTTCTTGGTGAAACCAACAAGCTGCCCGGGGGTGGTGCGGTGTTGGCAATGAAGACCATCGAAAATTTAATCGGGGTCCCGATCCAGTACTACGCCATCATCGAGTTTTCCACTTTTGAGCAGAT
>MGNI01000131.1:4964-8008 GCA_001795115.1 Chloroflexi bacterium RBG_16_48_8
AAACAAAGGGTAAAGATCTCCCCTATCGGTCGTACAAGCATCTGGTTGGATCCAAAACCCTATCACTTGGATGGACCGGAAGCATTGGCGTATGCACGAGCTCGCATGACGGAAGGTGGTGATTTTGATCGGGCTGAACGGCAGCAACAGGTAGCCCTGGCCATCCGCGATCGAATTATGGGTTTTAATATGCTTCCGACATTGGTGGTAAAAGCTCCCACGCTTTATCAACAGTTGAAGTCCGGTATTAAGACTAACCTCATTGATCCTAATGCCCCCCCTGATCAATTGGTTAAACAGCTGCAACAGGTTATTAGCTTGGGGCTGTTAGCTATGGAGATCGATCCTTCGACCATCCAAAAAGGTGTGATCGGTCCTCCGGATATGGTTATCCTTTCTATTTTACCCACTGGAGCCGAAGTCTTGAAACCGGTCCCGGATCAGATCCGGCGCTTGCGGGATGAGATCTTCACCTCAACCAGCGCGATAACGCCTTCCATTTCAGTTGATGATCCTTTGAGTGCTGCAGTCCTTGAAGGTGCCAGGGTTGCAGTTCTCAATGGCGCAGGTATTGAAGGTCTGGCAGGTCAAACGGCACAATACCTGGAAGGACTGGGATTGAATGTAGTGGAAGTTGGTAATGCGGATCGATTGGATTATGCTCGAACCTTGATCATTGATTACACAGGAAATCCATACACACGTCAATATTTGATGGATTTATCAAACCTAACCGAAAGCCAAATCCTCAGTCAGAGTGATCCCGGGAGTGATAGGGACATCGCTTTGATCCTGGGCGCGGATTGGTCCCTTCCATAAACTTTGTAAAATTCTTGCGTTCCAGCAAAGCCATCAAGTGAGAGCGGGATCGCAGCAGTTCTCTGCAGGCGGGGAGGACGGGATGTGCCGTTTGGACGGTTCTCAAATATCTTCTAGAGGAGGAATGAGATGGATCTCGGATTGAAAGATCAAGTTGCATTGGTCACCGCGGCTTCCAGGGGTCTTGGCAAGGCTGCGGCAATGGCATTGGCTCAGGAAGGTGCCAAGGTCTCGATTTGTGCTAGAAGCCAAGATCTAGAACATACGGCGGATGAGATTGTGACACAAACAGGTTCTGAGGTTTTGGCGGTTCGAGCCGATGTAACCAAACCAAAGGATATCCAAAATCTCCTTACGAAAACTCTGGATCGTTTCAAGAGAATAGATATTTTGATTGTCAATGCTGGCGGTCCACCCCCAGGGACCTTTCTAAGTCTGACCCCGGATGACTGGAAGGCAGCAGCCGATCTCACTTTAATGAGCGCAGTTTACCTTTGCTATGCTGTTGTGCCTCACATGCTGGAAGCAGGATCAGGCAGCATCGTCACCACCCAGTCTTATTCCGTTAAACAACCCATTGATAACTTGATCCTATCGAACTCCCTACGGATGGCTGTCATTGGGATGATGAAATCCATGGCAAATGAACTTGGTCCCAAGGGGATTCGGGTCAATTCCATCAATCCGGCCTGGACTTGGACGGAGCGTGTTCAGCGATTGATGCAAGATCGGGTAGTTCGCAACAATTCGACTATGGAAAAAGAGCAATCCAAAATAACCAGGGAAGTGCCCTTGGGTCGTATGGGGACCGTGGATGAATATGGGAAGACGATTGCCTGGTTGGCTTCTCCTGCAGCTTCCTTCATCCATGGCCATGCCCTCATGTTTGATGGCGGTGCAATCAAAGCATCCCTCTAAGGAGTCGAAATGAGAATTGCTATTGTGGGAGCAGGAGGTGTGGGTGGCTATCTGGGTGGGGTCCTTGCACAGAGTCCCCCAAACGAGGTGTCTTTTATTGCCCGTGGCAAGCACCTTGAAGCCATAAGGACATGCGGACTGCAGGTCAAGAGTGTCCATGGGGATTTTTTGATTAATCCTGCTCGTGTAAGCGATGATCCAAGTGAGGTGGGGGAGGTTGATTATATTGTTGTGGCTGTGAAGCATTTTCAATTGACTGAAGCAGCTTCAATGATAAAGCCCCTTGTGGGAAAAGGGACCACGATCGTGCCCCTCCAGAATGGCGTTGATGCGCATGAAGTGCTTATTTCTTTCCTGGGTTCAGAATATGTCGTAGGGGGGTTCGCTCGGATTGTCAGCATGATCGAAGCCCCTGGGATCATCCGGCAACCCAGTATGATCCGTGAAGTCTATGTGGGCGAGCTGGATAAAACCCGATCTGAACGCTGCCAGCGAATCGTGAATGCTTGGGCGGAATGTGGGGTAGAGGCAATCCAACCTGAGGATATATCTATTCCCATGTGGACAAAATATCTTTTCATGGCATCTTATGGAGGGGTATCTTCCTTAGCACGAGTGCCTTCTGGGGACCTCCTTAATTGCCCTGAGAGCAGGAATATGCTTGTTCGTGCCATGGAGGAAGTTGAGGCTCTTGCAAGGGCGAAGGGTATCTACTTGGCAGCGGATGTCGTCCCTACAGCAATGGCCACCCTTGAGAATTTTGAACCTGCAACAACCTCCTCCACACAGCGGGACGTTGCTGCAGGAAAACCCTTCGAACTGGAAGCATTCAGCGGAACGGTTGTCAGACTGGGACGTGAAGTGGGTATGGCAACACCTGTGCATGAGATGCTCTATTCCCTTCTGCGACCACAACTCCTCAGAGCACAATCTTAGGTATTTAGCGAGATTATTCCAATTCCGGTTTAACTGCGTGAATTAATGGTTCTCCTTTTCGCCTGGATCAGGAAAGAAAATAAAGCAGGTCGGGCTCCCAAGCCCGACCGCTTAATGTCATCCCGACCGAAGTGGAGGGATCTCATTTGTCCGGTAAGTGTAACGTGCGGTTGGAATAACGAGATTCCTCGTCGCTTTCACTCCTCAGAATGACATTAAGTGGCAAGAACTAGCGGGGTGGGAGAAGCTGGTGTTGAATCCTATTGGACCTCTTTTAGAATGAGGGAATTCATCCTACCTATTGCGATTGAGTACTGGATTATTTCGAGTCTCTTTAGATTGCCTCTGTAGATCAATCTGAAGTCCAGTTT
>MGNI01000132.1:0-3697 GCA_001795115.1 Chloroflexi bacterium RBG_16_48_8
GCCCAGTTCCTTTGCTATGGGTTAGAAAATAGAATGCATTTGCTCCACATTCATTCATGTAATTTACCCCTCAGAGGGCAAAGATAAGCCTTATGCTGAAACGACAAGTCTTTTTTCGACTTGGAAGGTTTAACTTTTGTTCAACAAACAAACTTCAGTTTCATCAAATCACATCATGCAATTTTTATGCCAGGTGATTGGCCGGAAGTAATTTGACAAACAGCGAACGTAAAACCTAGCCAATCACTTAAGCAAACCGCCATTCAGGCAACTCATTTTGTCAAAATACTTTCGGCGGTTTGCCCAGAATAAGAAGTAGCTCATTGAATCAAATCCAGTGATGATCCTGACGGAAGCTGCTTTATTTCGGTTATTGAGAATTCTCAACTTGATTTCTTTCATGATTCAAGGAGAGCATATTTTTAAGCTTATTCTCAAGAAGTTCCGAATAATGACACTTTTGAGTATGATTTAAACAAAAAAGGCGGCATAAGCCACCTTTTTTTTGTTCAATCTCAATTTAGACAGTCTTGATCTTGATCGTCTTTGGGCGTGCTTCTTCGACTTTTGGCAGATGAATCCTGAGCAGCCCATTTTCAAACTTGGCTTCAACTTTCTCCACTTCAACAGGCTCCGGAAGACGCAGGCTTCTGCAGAACTCGCCCTGGTAGATTTCTCTTAGAAGGTACTTGCCATCCCCATTGGTCTCAGATTTTATTTCACCTTTCACCGTTAAAATATCATCTTTGATCTCAATCTGGATATCTTCTGGTTTTATCCCGGCGATTTCAGCCGTGAGAACGAACTCGTCGTCTTCAACATGAAAATCTACGGGCAATCGGCGCCCACCGTTGAATTCTACGGGCCTATAGTAGTGAATCTGTCGCGCCAATCTCGGTCGTCCATATAGAGTTAACATTTGAAATCCTCCCAAAAATTCGATCGTTGTTGTCCTGATTTGTTTAGAAGGATAGCTTGGGAATGTTAGAAATTCATACGTACAACATAAGAGCTTTATAAGCAGCCCGGCGCTGAAAGACATTAACAACTCTGAAGCACTGCTAAAGGGAAAGGTCAACAATGAAGACAGCACGCGGGTGGTCTTACGTTAGACAGGAATACCAACATCCAAAAACCTCGAGACAAATTCAGGAATGCCCATCAGGAGATCTTAACTATTCCACTTCAAATGCTGGACGGCAAGAGATTGACAGATGGGGCAGGACCATAATGGATGACTGAGTTTTCCTATTCGTTTCTTCCCTACAAACCTTTGGTTTACAATCGAGATGTTACGAGGGCATAATCCCATGATAAGGTCCAGCCTACGGAATGCAATTGGTCTTGCACTACTTTCAGCTGCTGCGCTTGTATTCGAGATTACGCTAACGCGGCTCTTTGCTATTCAACAGTTCCATCACTTTGCATTTGTGGTTGTAAGTCTTGCGGTCCTGGGCTTCGCGGCCAGTGGCATGCTCCTCTCTCTACGATCGCGACCGCCAGGGCTCTCTTGGTTAGCAGGGGAATTTGCTGTCTCTGTGATTCTGGCATACGCGATCATCAATTACCTGCCTTTTGATTCCTACAGCATCGCCTGGGATCCAAAGCAGCTATGGATCCTGGCTCTCTATTTCGCTGCCGCCGGTCTTCCCTTTTTGTTTGCGGGATGGACGATTGGGGCTGCTTTAAACGAAGCAGGAGAAGATGCCTATCAGCCCTATGCTGCCAATCTCATCGGTTCAGCCATAGGTTGTCCTCTGGCATTGGGTTCCATTGCTATGCTCGGAGGAGAAAGGACCGTTCTTTTAAGCTCAATCTTGGGGCTTCTCGCGGGGATTCTTTTTGCCTATAACCGACGCAGCGCACGCATCCTCACACCCTTGATGTTCTTCCTAAGCTTCGGTTTTTTCTGGATGCCTGCTTCCCTACAGTTAAACCTCTCACCTTATAAGCCATTATCTATTGCTCAGCTTGCCCCAGATGCAAAACATAATCTGACAAGATGGAGCGCTTCAAGCCGTCTGGATGTAATCGAAACCGAAACCACACACGTCCTGCCCGGTCTTAGCATGAATGCCTCCATTCTTCCGCCTCGGCAGCATGCATTCTACATCGATGGTGATGGGCCGATCCCTGTAACGGAACTATCACCCAATGATTCCCTGGCAAAACAGTTATCCGATTCTATGCCGACCGGGATAGCTTATTACCTGAGGCCTCAAGCCAAAGCGCTCATTCTCCAGCCTGGAGGAGGTTTAGAAGCCATCATCGCCCTGGCTTCCTCTGCTGATGAAGTCACCCTTACCCTTGATGAGCCTCTCATCCTGGAAGCACTGAACAACGAGTACGAAAATTTCAGTAAGAAACTTCTGAAGGATTCTCGACTTCACATCCTAGATAGAACTGCGCGTGGCGCTTTAGAGGCATCCAGGTTAAATTTCAATGTTATCACCTTCGCTCTCAGCGATGGATTTCGCCCGGTGACATCGGGCGCCTTCAGCTTGACCGAAAATTATTTGCTTACCGTTGAATCCTTATCGCTGGCATACAACCACCTCGAGGCTGATGGTTTATTAGTGATAACACGATGGCTGGGTACCCCGCCCAGTGAATCTGCCAGAGCGTGGGCTACCCTTTTATCCGCCCTTAGGTCCTGTGGAGTGGAAGAACCATCCTCACGACTGGTAGCATTTCGTGGTATGCGCACTGCAACCATGATCGCTGCCAAGCAGCCTTTCTCCTCCACAGATCTCCAGATCGTGCGCGAATTTTTACAGCAGAATGCTTTTGATCCCATCTTCCTTCCGGATTTGGACCCGGCGGAGCTCAATCGTTATAACCAAATCCCCCAGGATGTTTATCATGAGTTATACCAGGATCTTCTGGAGGACTTCGATAATACCCTCTCCACCTATGTTTTTGATATCTCTCCTCCCACAGATGATCATCCTTTCTTCTTTCATTTCTTTCGCTGGCGTCAAACTCCGGAGATCCTGTCAACCCTCGGTCTGATCTGGCAACCTTTTGGTGGGAGCGGCTATTTCGTCCTGATGGCACTTCTCGCTCTCATACTGCTTTTGGCGCTTCCAGTAGCTACTGCCCCTCTCCTTTTTCTTCGACATAGAAAATCGACTCCTAAAATAGGAAGACGGTTTCCCCTTTATTTTGCCTGCCTGGGCGCGGGTTATCTCTTCGTCGAGATCGCCCTCATCCAAAAATTAACCTTGCTATTGGACCGTCCTTCCATTTCCCTGGCTGCTGTACTCTTCAGCTTGTTGCTTGCCTCAGGCTTGGGCAGCATATTTTCCAAGAGAATCTCCCTCCGAATTACGCTTTTAGGGCTTGTGGGAACTCTCCTCCTTCTGAATCTCTGCATGCCTTTCGTAATCTCAATTGCCCTGCCGTGGCATGAATGGATGCGATTTCTCCTGGTTGTCCTTCTGTTAGGTCCTGCAGGGTTCCTCATGGGCATTCCCTTTGTAACTGGTCTTCGTATCCTGGAAAGAAGATCACAAGGGCTGATACCCTGGGCATGGTCGGTGAATGGTGCAGTTTCGGGGATAGCCGGGGTCCTGGCAACAATTGTGGGACTTGAATGGGGCTTAAAGACTACACTCGCTCTAGGAACAGCTGCCTACCTTTGCGCGATGTTAGCTGCACCGTCAGAGGAACGATCCGATTAAGAACATAAAAAGTA
>MGNI01000132.1:3718-4572 GCA_001795115.1 Chloroflexi bacterium RBG_16_48_8
CTGCAGGGCGGACGTTGCTTCCATTGAATAACGGAAAATCACTTCCAGAATCGGGGATTTTAATTCTTAAGACCTTGTACTAGGGTTCTTCCCCCTGTCTGGTAAAAGGCACAAAACGCACACCCCCCAAACTGGTTGATTGGTAGGTGTCATCCCCTGTGCGAGTTATCCGCCACAATTCCTGAAAACCCCCAACGGGTCCCACGGGGATCACCATCACACCTCCAACCTTCAGCTGTGCCAGGAGAGGCTGAGGGACATGGTCTGGCGCAGCCGTTACAATGATGGCATCAAAAGGGCTTTCCTCTTCCCAACCATAGTAACCATCCGCGTGTCGGGTCGTGATTTGGGTGTATCCCAACCGGTCCAATCTCTTCGTAGCTTCTTCAAACAATGGAGCGATGATCTCGATCGTATACACCTCAATCCCCAGTTGGGCTAAAACAGCTGCCTGGTAGCCCGAACCCATTCCAATCTCGAGGACACGGTCTCCTTGAGAAACATACAGCTCTTGTGTCATCAATGCCACGATATAAGGTTGCGAAATGGTTTGACCATATCCAATCGGAAGGGGGATATTCTCATAAGCCTGGTTTAAATAGTCTGGAGGGACAAATTCGTGCCTTGGGACCACCCCCATAGCTTCAATCACGGCTTCATCCTCGACCCCCCATCCCACAACACCTCCACTTACCATCCTTTCTCGAGCTTCTTCGAAATCGACCTTTAGTTCTGTAATGGATGCTTGGGTTGGCTGAGTAACAGAAGATGGTCCACAGCTACCCAAAAGGATCGAGAGGATCAAGAAGGGTATTAATTGCCGCATTACCTCCTCCAGCAGTATTCCTAAAACC
>MGNI01000132.1:4580-5121 GCA_001795115.1 Chloroflexi bacterium RBG_16_48_8
TACGTATGGATCTAAACGTTCAACACTCCTTAAAAAGATCCTGGTCTCTGAGTGACGGCTCTATTAAGTAAAGTGCGATTTATCCTTCTATCCAGTACGATGAAACAGATAAGGCTGCAGAGAGAAAAGCCCCGATCGTCTCCTAACGGATCAGGGCAAGGAACCTCACTATCCAAACAAATTTCGTTCGGTTTCGTTTTAGGTGTTGCGCTGCAATGTTGAATGGTCCATGTCTCCCCAATGGTAGCAACTTAAAAAAAATCTTGTGCTTTGACTGAACACAATCGTTCTCAACTAAAAGCCCAATAAGCGCAAGGGAGCATATAAAATGTCTGGATGATTGATATCCATATACCAAAAAACCGCAACGAGGACGGCGATAATCACCAAACAACCGCATCCTGCCAGCAACCAAGAGGGTCTTTTTCGTGGGGGTTTGTCAGCCATTGATCGTGGCGGTGGACCTTGTGAAATAACAGGCTTTACTGGGGCGGGTGCAGGAGTTGCAGGCATGGGGACTGGCTCACGCATCGTGGGAGCG
>MGNI01000132.1:5220-6119 GCA_001795115.1 Chloroflexi bacterium RBG_16_48_8
CCTCCCTCAACACACGAGGGGCTGATAATCGCCCACCATTGACGAAGGTACCATTGGTTGACCCCATATCTTCCACGACATACCCCCCGGGTGTTCTGGTTATTCGCGAGTGCTGTCGCGAAACCTCTGGGTCTCCAATGACAATATCATTGGCTACGTCTCTGCCAAGCGTTGATATCTCCTTTGTTAAATCGAATACCATGCCCGGGTTAGGACCAGTGCGCACAATCAGGCGATTTGAAATAGGTGACATGACCTCCTCCAACAGTGCTATCTGCGCTGCTAGTTTACAGTTTGTACCAAGTCAAGTCAACTCGCATTTTCAAGTTCAGCAACCACAAGCAGACGTAATCCTTGGACACCCACTACCCTTACAACCTGACCATCAGCAACAGGGGCTGCACCTTCCTCCAACTGAGCTGACCAGAGTTCCCCAGCTACATGGATCATACCGGCAGGATCGATCGCCGACCTGGCATAACCCACCTCACCAATGAGGGCTTCTACCCCGACCTGTACTGGTCTTTTTTGAGCTCGTAAGGCAAAGCCAATAATGAAAATAAAACCTACAGCAGTGGCTAAACCAGTTCCAACAACCAATGGAACCGAGACTCTTTGAAAATCTGGCGTCCCGGGTGAGTTGAATAACACAAGAGCCCCCACAATAAAGGAGGCCAGCCCTGCTGCAGTTAAGGCACCATGGGTAGGTGCCTTGATATCCAGGAAGAAAAGCACAAATGAAGTTGCCAGGAAAATCAAACCGAACCAATTAACTGGAATAACCCCGATACCATAGGTCCCTAAAGCGAGACAGACAACACCGATAAAACCTGCAACCCATCCTCCGGGGCTTGAAATCTCGATTAGAAGCGCCTGGACTCCCACAGTTAAAAGAATAA
>MGNI01000132.1:6133-8293 GCA_001795115.1 Chloroflexi bacterium RBG_16_48_8
GTGTTCAAGAATTGCTCAATAAAGTTTTGCGGCACTTCTACGATTTCCGCGTTAGCAGTCCGCAGCACCCTCGTACCGGTACTCAGTTCAACCTGTACTCCGTCAAGTTGCCGCAGGAGATCCTCCAGATCGTTAGCGATGATGTCAATCAGCCCGGTTTGGAAAGCTTCATACACAGAAGCTGCCTTGGCATCCTCTATGGCTGCTTCTGCTAAGGCTACCGCTTCAGGACTGCGTCTTGTGGTCAGACTACGAACCTCAGCTTTGAGAATCTCTTTCTCCTTGGTCTCACTGGTCTCATCTAGATCACCACCTTGGGAGCTGATCGGGCTGGAAGCCCCAATGGCAGTTTCCGGAGCCATGGCAGCAACATGGCCAGAAAGCACAATAATTAACCCGGCGCTTCCAGCAATTGCGCCTCGCGGGGCAATATAGACGACAACTGGGATTTCGCTGGCTCGAATGGCTTGGACCATGCGGTTCATATGGTCAATCTGGCCTCCGGGTGTATCAAATTGAAAAATAACAGCTTCCGCATTTTCCCTTTCAGCCCGGGTTAAACCTCGCTCGAGGTACTCCACCATGACAGGCGTTAAAGGACCCTCTGCCTGGAGCAGTATGATTTTTTGATCAGAATCCGAACTTACATCCAAAGGAAAAAACAAACTTATCACAGCCATAAACATAAGGAGATAGATTCTATTCCGATGCATTCAACACCTCATTCCAATTATAACTTCCTTCGTGGAATTTAGTTGAATACGTTCCCAACCAGCCTTCTCCCAAATTTAAACCCAAGCAAGAACCTTGCTTTTTTATCCCATTCACAATCCCCAATCCTTTCTGTGGATGTTCAATTCCATTCTCCAACGGTATGAAAGGGCATGGGTGAGGTTTTCCATTTTGATTACGAACCTCCATTCATTTTATGTCAAAATGGGATATAGGTTGGCGATAGTCCTACAACCACCCTCTGCCTCAACGCCAATGGAAGTATGCAACATCGGATAGAATACACCCTGCAATCATTGTTAAAATAAGCTTGATAGGGAAAAATGATCTATACTAGTTAAGGACAGGAGGATCATCCCAAAGACGAATACGGGAAAGAGACAAGAAGGAAAACCTTACAGGATGTTTCTGGCTCAAGGTACAAAAGGAAACGAAGATGGATGTAATCGAGCGATCGAAATTTGTTGATGAAGAAGGCCAGATCAGTCTTACCAATCGCCTGAAAGCCATGTTGGATTACAGGACAGACTGGTACGGGCGTATGCAAGCACAAAATGTGGTGACGCAACGCCTGGGACGGTCGCTTAAGGGTCAACATATTCTCCTGAGGAATATCCCCATTCCCGGGATTGATGAGGGGGAACCTTACATGATCCTCATCAGCCCTCAAGGCATTCGCATCTTGATGGCTTTTCCCGTGATTGGTGTTTTTCGCGCCAATGAAACAGAATGGCTTAAGCTCAACCAGAGATCGCGCAGCTTCATCCGCACAAAACCAAATTTATTGATCTTAGCATTGAACATTCAAAAGCAGGTCTCTCGTCTGCTTGAAATTCAGAATTTCAAGGCACCTGTGGCCGAGTCGGTCCTAATTTTTACACACTCACGTACATTAATCGATGGAACACGGCCAGCATGCCGTGTCGTATCTGCAGATGCTATTGAATATTTTGCAGCCAACCTTGAGCAACTCCCTGCAGCGCTCAATCTAAAACAAATGCATACCCTGGTTGACGCCATTTTATATCCCCAGTTTCCAGATCCCCAATCCGCCGGTTCGCTCATCACTGACCCTAAAATGAAGAAACCTCCCGTCCAACAAGTCCAGCCCAAACCTAAACCAATTTCTTATCCTGAACCCTTCAATGAATATCAAGAAGACGCTTTTGTTGAGCTCCCCCAAGAAGACTTATTCGAATCCATTGATCGATTTTTACCGGAAGAGGAACCATTGCAAGAATTCACCCCATTGGAGGATACACCCCAACGTCAAACCCAGAGTTCAAAACCCTCACGCAGATCCCGTATGTCCAGAGGTCAATGGGTAATCATAGGAATCCTCGTAGTGATACAAATTATGCTCACCTTGATCTTCGCTTTTATCGTTCTGAAAGATATGGGGATTTTGTAGTCTATCAACCCCCAACA
>MGNI01000132.1:8304-10912 GCA_001795115.1 Chloroflexi bacterium RBG_16_48_8
CCACTTCTTTCCATTATCATCCCTGCTTATAACGAAGAACAACGTCTGCCGGGTAGTCTTACCTCGATCATGACATTCCTTCAGGATCAACCTTACCAAGCCGAGGTGCTCGTCGTTGATAATGGAAGTCAGGATCAAACCGCACAAATTGTAAAAGAAATTGCAGGCGGATATTCCAACCTTACCCTCCTTCGTGAAGATCGCGCAGGAAAAGGCTTGGCTGTCCGTCGCGGAATGCTTGAAGCGCACGGGGAATTCCGCTTCATCTGTGATGCGGATTTATCCATGCCTATCCATGAGGTAAACAAATTTATCCCCCCGGCCCTGCAGGAATTTGATATTGCCATTGCCTCCCGCGAAGTACCGGGAGCCATACGGTTTAACGAACCCGTCCTACGGCATTGGATTGGTAGGGTTTTCAACTTCATGGTGCAAATCCTGGCTGTATCAGGTTTCAAGGATACACAATGTGGGTTCAAATGTTTTCGCTCATCCGTGGCCGAGGACCTATTTCATGTACAGCGGTTGGATGGGTGGACCTTTGATGTAGAGGTGCTTTTCATTGCGCTCCGCCGCGGATATCGGATCGTTGAAGTTCCTATTCATTGGTATTATTACTCAGCCAGTCGAATCCATGTGATCCGAGATTCAGCCAACATGTTTCTTGATTTATTCCGCATACGAAGAAATTGGAAAAGAAAGGATTATGCCACCCCTTCGGAATAGACGTCAGCGACCTAGCCTTGCCCATGAATACGAACTTCGAGATACAGGGCACCTACATATCGCAGGTGTAGATGAGGCTGGACGTGGAGCATGGGCAGGCCCCGTCATTGCCGCCGCAGTGATCCTTCCCCTGACAGATTTTAACCTGGCACGTTCACTGGATGATGTTCGCGATTCTAAGTTAATGACACCAGCCCAACGCTCAGCCACTTATGTGCGCATCCAAGTAATTGCTCTCAGCATAGGCTTGGGCAACGCATCCTCAGAAGAGGTGGACAAATTAGGTGTTATCGGCGCTACCCATCAGGCAATGCACCGCGCTCTTCGCGCCTTGTCTATTCCACCTCAACACGTGCTTATCGATCACCTTGAATTACCCAATCTTACTATCGCCCAAACGCCTCTCACGAAAGGCGATCGAGATGTCCTATCCATTGCGGCCGCCTCTGTCATCGCTAAGGTTGCCCGTGATGAAATCATGAAAGAGCTGGATAGCGTGTACCCCGGGTATGGTTTCTCGCATCATAAGGGTTATGGGACTGTACAACACCGTAGAGCCTTAAAGCAATTGGGACCAACTCTCATCCATCGGAAAACATTCGCTCCCGTGGCCAATCAAATAATCCAGGCATCCTCAATGTAAAGAGGCACCAGAGTGCGCCTATCCACATAAAATACCGCTTATGGATGTTTAATAAGGGTAAGACCGTCCACCATTCAACCCGTACTGCTGATCTACCCAACCCACATTCTGCAAGCAGGTACGATCTGAAAATCTTCGCTCGCTTGGATTATGCAGATCATCGTCACATAGTTTAGATGATTTGTTGTGTTTCATTTCAAGAAAGCCCCCGACCAATACCTTCAATCAGGAATGGATATGGGATAATATTGTCACATAAATAACTCAATTAATATGATCATCCTTTATCATGGGCAGATTGTTCCATCCATCCAATCACTTATCCGTGATCAAGGATTATCAGCAAAATTATCTTTAACCTCATTATTAGCAATGCCTGGAGAACAACAATTGTCGTTATCTGCTTTCTTTACACCTAACGTTGTAGCTGTGATTGGAGCTTCAACCAATCCGACCAAGCTTGGACATACAGTTGTTCAAAACCTGGTCGAATGCGGCTTCCTTAATGACCACAGGAAAATCTTCCCTATTAACCATAACGCTGAAACCATCCTGGGATTGAAGTCCTATCCATCCATCCTGGATGTCCCTGAGCCTGTAGATTTAGCCATTGTCGTCATCCCCTACCCGGCTGTGCCTGAGGCGATTCGGCTTTGCGGTGAGAAAGGAGTCCCGGCAGCCATTATCATCACGGCTGGATTTCGTGAGGCCGGCAAGGAAGGTCTCGCACGCGAACTGGAAGTCATTGAAATCTCCCGACAATATGGTATTCGACTTATTGGTCCCAACTGTCTGGGGGTAATTGACACGATCACACCCCTGAACGCCTCTTTTTCAGCCGGGATGCCTCCAGGCGGACCTATGGCATTCATGTCTCAATCGGGTGCCTTAGGTACAGCTATTCTCGACTGGGCGCAGGCTGGACGTTTAGGTTTGAGCAAATTCGTATCTCTCGGTAATAAGGCTGATGTCAATGAGATTGATCTCCTTCGTGCCTGGAAAGAAGATCCATCCTCGCGTGTCATCCTTTGTTATATCGAGGGCCTACCGGATGGGCAAGAATTCATTCGGGTTGCAAGGGAAGTCACAAGGAAGAAGCCGGTCGTTGCCATTAAATCGGGTATCACCCAAGCTGGTGCACGTGCGGTGACATCCCATACTGGATCTCTGGCCGGGTCAGAACAAGCCTACCAAGCCGCTTTTCGTCAAGCGGGAGTGCTTAGGGCAGAAACATTGCAG
>MGNI01000132.1:10952-11426 GCA_001795115.1 Chloroflexi bacterium RBG_16_48_8
CATTGAAAGGTGAGCATATTGCCATCATCACAAACGCTGGCGGTCCGGGGATATTGGCAACGGATGCGCTTGAGCGTGCCGGATTGAAACTGGCTCGATTCGAAACAGAGTGCATTCGCTCACTGGAAAGCTTTTTGCCAGATGCCGCCAGTGCAGCCAATCCTGTGGATGTCCTTGGTGATGCCCGATCTGATCGGTATCGATTCGCTCTTGAACAGGTTGTCAAAGAATGCAATGTAGACGGCGTTATCGTGATTCTCACACCCCAAGCCATGACGCAGATTGCAGAAACAGCACAAGTTGTAGCAGATGTCGCCACCACAACGGATATCCCGATAGTAGCTTGTTTCATGGGCGAGGCCAGGGTTGAGGTAGGAACGCTCATTTTAGAACAACACAACATCCCCAACTATCCCTATCCTGAACAAGCTGCCAACGTCTTCAAGGCCATGAAGACCTACCATCAATACCAAT
>MGNI01000132.1:11462-14401 GCA_001795115.1 Chloroflexi bacterium RBG_16_48_8
GAAAGAGTGCGAACACCCATAACGCAAGTACTAGAATCCGGTCGAGTCACCATCGGAGATGCGGAAGGGCGCAGCATTCTCACTGCGTATGAAATCGATATCCCAGCCTCAGAACTTGCCCCAGATCCAGAGGAAGCGATAAGAATAGCAGAGAAGATGGGATATCCCGTTGTCCTCAAAATCGCCTCACCCGATATCTTACATAAAACGGATGTGGGCGGTGTCAGAGTCGGTCTCCAAAATGCAACCGATGTCAGAGACGCTTTTGACTTGATCACCTATCGAGCTCAACGCTACCTTCCAGAGGCGCGTCTTTGGGGCTGCCTGGTCCAGAAGATGGTCCTCTCCGGATTGGAGGTACTCATCGGTATGAACCGCGATCCTCAGTTTGGCCCCTTAGTCACCTTCGGCCTTGGTGGAATATATGTCGAAACCCTGAAGGATGTCACCTTTCGTGTGGCACCCTTTTCACGGCTCGAAGCAGAGCAGATGCTGGATGAGATACGAGCACATGCTCTACTCGATGGTGTCAGGGGTCAGCAGCCGGTAGATAAAGGACAACTTATTGACACGATCCTGAGGATCAGTCAGTTGGTGACCGATTTCCCGGAGATCATGGAGCTGGATATCAATCCCTTCATCGTCTATGAACAGGATCGAGGCGGTGTTGCCCTCGATATGCGCCTTGTACTCAGTGCCCGAGATTTTGAATCAAATCCATCCAGTGGAGTAGGGAGCACCCTATGAAAGCGATTTATATCACCTCAACCGAACCGTATTCAGGAAAGTCTGCAGTCTGTTTGGCTCTTGGAAGGAAATTACAGGCAAAAGGTTTGAAAATTGGCTACTTAAAGCCCGTAAGTACGCAACCTTGGCGAACATCAGAAGGTCACCTTGTTGACGAGGATGCGGCTTTCTTCTGTAAGATGTTGAACTTAAATGAGAATCCCACAGAACTCTCGCCCGTCATCATCACGCCATCCATATTAAGAAGCCGATTAAAAGGACTTGGAACCGAAGATCTCCTAGATAAAATCATTCAATCTGCGGGGCGAATTGGGAAGGGAAAAGATGTATTAATCTTGGAGGGTGGAGCCAGCCTGCGCGAAGGATATACCATGGGAATATCCAATCTACGAGTAGCAGAAGCCCTGGGTGCACCTGCATTGGTGATGATCCGCTATCACAAAGAGATGCAAATCATTGACGATGTCTTCGCTGCTCGCATCAAGCTAGGCGAGCAATACTTAGGGGTCATTTTTAACCATGTTCCAGAGGAAGCACGTCCGTTCGTCGAAGAATATGCTCAACCCTATCTCCAAGAGCAAGGGATCACCGTCCTCGGTAACCTGCCTAGCAACCCCAGACTTTCTGCATTATGCATCGGTGAACTCATCGATCTCCTTGGGGCAGAAGTTCTCACAGAATGTCTTGATCCTCATGCCCTGGTTGAAGTCTTTACTGTCGGAGCTATGACGGTGGATGCCGCTCTATCACGGTTCCGTCGCCAACAAAATAAGGCTGTCATTACAGGTGGAGATCGGGCAGATATTCAACTGGCAGCATTGGAGACATCAACGGTAGTATTGATCCTGACAGGCTACCTACATCCCAGCCCGGTCGTTCTGCAGCAGGCAGAAAGTCTTGGGGTTCCCGTCCTCCTTGTTAAAAGGAACACCATGGAAACCGTTGAAACCATCGAACGAGCTTATGGCAAGACCCGCTTGGGACAGCCTGAAAAGGTGGATGCCTTCATGCATTTGCTAGACGAGAATGTCGCTTTGGATATTGTATATAAGACTTTAGAAATAGATTAAGAGCGGGTCGGGTTCCAATTCATTGCCCAATCGGTTGGGAAACCGACTGCCCTGAAAGAGGCCCATTGTGCATCTCTCTAACTCTCAAGTGAAACTGGATGCAAGCTGTTGCAGATGGAATCGTCCATGGTAGTAAAGATTGCCCATTTGTAGGGATCCGACGCCTGAAGGTATGTCACCCCCTTCTTCACATGAATTCTCGATGGGTTGTTGGGCGACGCAGCTGACCAACACCACCATAACTCTCACCGCAGGAGTGCACGAGGCAACACTCCATGGAATACACCCAAGAGACACGATGAATTGGTAAGACATAAAAAAGGTCTTGCATCGATTATACTTTTGTATAAGCTTTCAACTCTCTGGATGATCCACCCATTAGAATGTCTGTCATTCTCTGCCTGCGGAGTGTCTGATGTCACTTGATATGTTCAACGCTCGTTCGACCTTAAGAACCCATTCGGGAGATTTCACAATCTACCGTCTAGATTCTCTTGAAAAAGCTGGGATGACCCAATTGAGTTTATTGCCATTTTCCATCCGTATTTTATTGGAGTCTGTTTTACGTCAGATCAATGGTCACACCATAACGGAAGAACATGTTCAAGCGCTGAGCAACTGGAAGCCGAAGAGCAGCGACCGACCCGATGTCCCCTTCCAACCCGCACGGATTATCATGCAGGATTTCACTGGCGTTCCCGCCGTGGTTGACCTGGCTGCCATGCGCTCGGCTCTCGATCGCCTTGGGGGCGACCCAAAGTTAATTTCCCCTCAAATTCCTGTTGATCTTGTGATTGATCACTCGTTGCAAGTGGACTTCTTTGCTTCCCCAGAGGCCTTACGTCGAAATGCAGAAATCGAATTTGATCGCAATCGAGAAAGATACGAATTCCTGCGATGGAGTATGAAAGCTTTTGACAATTTTCGAGTGATCCCACCAGCGACAGGTATCGTACATCAAGTCAACCTGGAGTACTTGGCGGGGGTTGTCCTAACCAGAGAGATCAATGGTCAAGTTGAAGCCTTCCCAGACACGCTCGTCGGCACCGACTCTCACACTACAATGATCAATGCCCTGGGTGTCTTGGGATGGGGTGTTGGCGGGATCGAAGCTGAAGCCGC
>MGNI01000132.1:14421-18903 GCA_001795115.1 Chloroflexi bacterium RBG_16_48_8
CAGATGTGGTCGTTTTTCGACTCAAGGGGAAATTATCCGAAGGTACAACCGCAACGGACCTCGTCCTGACGGTGACCCAGATTCTTCGCAACCACGGAGTTGTTGGGAAATTTGTGGAATTCATGGGTCCTGGTCTCTCAGAAATGACCCTCCCTGACAGAGCGACGATCGCCAATATGTCTCCAGAGTACGGGGCCACAATGGGATTTTTCCCGGTGGATGAAGAAACTCTTCGTTACCTTCGATTTACCGGGCGAAGCGATGAGTTAGTGGATCTGGTTGAGCGCTATTGTAAAGAACAAGGGCTTTTTCGAACCGAGGATTCACCCGAGCCTGTCTATAGTGAAATCCTTGAGTTGGATTTGGGGACAGTCGAGACCAGTCTGGCTGGACCCAAGCGGCCTCAAGATCGAATCCCTCTCTCAGAGATGAAATCAGCTTTCCGGAGCGTGCTGGTTGCTCCTGCCATGGAAGGTGGGTTTGAAATAGATCGATCAAAAATGGGTCGTGTGACAACCATCCGCTCGAACGGAAGCCAAGTTGAAATCGGCCATGGAGCCGTTGTAATCGCGGCTATTACCTCTTGCACTAACACCTCCAACCCTTCTGTCATGGTGGGAGCAGGCCTGTTGGCCAAGAAAGCCCTGGAGAAAGGGCTTCATGTAAAACCGTACGTTAAAACAAGCCTGGCACCCGGATCTCGAGTAGTTACAGAGTATCTCCGGGAAGGTGGACTTCTCCAGCCACTAGCCGACCTGGGTTTTAATGTTGTAGGATTTGGATGCACGACCTGTATCGGAAATAGCGGCTCGCTTCCGGCCGAAGTGGTAAAAGCCATAAATCAGGAAAATTTAGTTGTGTCTGCCATCCTCTCTGGCAACCGCAATTTCGAAGGGCGCATCAACCCGCATGTCCGCGCAAATTACCTTGCCTCCCCACCCCTTGTCGTAGCATACGCCTTGGCTGGAACAACCGATATCGACCTGGTAAACGAACCCCTCGGAGAGGATCCCAGTGGGAATCCTGTTTACCTGCGCGAACTCTGGCCTTCCCAAAAAGAAATTCAAAATGTCATCGACCACTCCTTAAGCCCAGAGATGTTCAGAAACCGGTATCGTGACGTTTTCACTGGAAACGAGACCTGGAATGCAATCCCTGTCTCAAGTTTAGAGATGTATGCATGGGACCCACAATCAACGTATATTCAGGAACCGCCCTTCTTTGAGAATTTGACAGCCGAGCCACCAGCCATCAAGGAAGTTCTTGGCGCTCGTGTCCTTGCACTTTTGGGAGATTCCGTCACAACAGATCACATTTCCCCTGCTGGAGCAATTCCCGTGGATAGCCCTGCCGGTCAATACCTGATCCATCATGGCGTTCAGCCTCGAGACTTCAATTCGTTCGGCTCCCGTCGCGGGAATGATCGCGTCATGACCCGAGGTACCTTTGGAAACATTCGTCTCAAGAATCTGCTCGTGCCTGGAGTTGAGGGGGGTGTAACCATCCATCTGCCCGAGGGCGAGCGAATGAGTATTTATGAGGCCGCCATGAAATACCGGGAAGAGGGTATCCCACTCATCGTCATCGCCGGGGCTGAGTATGGAAGTGGCTCTTCTCGAGATTGGGCGGCTAAGGGCACCTTGCTGCTTGGAGTGAAAGCCGTTATCGCCGAATCCTATGAACGGATCCATCGCTCCAACCTGATTGGCATGGGAGTGCTCCCCCTTCAATTTAGAGTTGGAGAAAACGTAAGAGCCTTGGAATTATCTGGTCATGAGATTTTTGATATTCCCGATCTAGGCGACCGATTAGAATCCGGTTCCCATCTACGAGTCCGTGCAACAAAGGACAATGGCTCAACCATGGAATTCAAGACGCTAGTTCGCATTGATACACCAATGGAGATCGAGTACTACCGCAATGGCGGAATTCTACACACTGTGATCAGACAAATGCTTCAAAGATCGCTCTAAGGCAGAGACGGGGAGCAAACACTCCTGTGGGTTTCATCCTAAAGATCTCATAGCCCCCATAGGCTGTATAAGATCATGGTTTAAAAATGAGGATCTGATAGTTCCCACGATCCACTTCGAATACACGTTCCAAACCGTTTCCAATCTGGGGCTCGATTAAGTTCCATAAAACGGGAAGGACGATATATAAGTCGTGATCAACGTAAATGGCTTCTATCCCTTGATCTCCTAACCATTGCAGAAACTCCTGCGATGTCTGTTCTCGAGGTACGTCCCCTGAGGCAAGACCGGCATACCCCATTTTCGCGGCCCACACAACGCCCGGTGCCCCCGCTGCAATGGTTGCATCAGATGGAAAGGTCTCCATCATAAAGGTAACCGCCTGCTCTTTTGGATCAGATCCAAGCGTTCGAATCTTGGGGCTAGGGAATTCACCTCGGATAATAATCCCCGCGCATAAAAGCAATAAAAACATGGAAGCCTTTAGCTGCTGTCCTATCTGACTCTGGTATAAATAGAGGATCCAAAGGCTCAGAAGAAAAACCGCTGCACCGTAAAAGATAGCCAATTTGTTATCGAGAATGCCATACACACAGGAACCCGCCAGGAAGAGGGTAAGCCAACCTATCTCAATCCGAGATCGCAAATTGGATAGGATCGCGAATAGGCCTATGGATGATAAAGCAAATACAACATAATAGGGAAATTGAAGGTGTCCGGTTCGGAAGAGAGTGATAACAAACCCAGTTAGCAAATGCATAGGCCACAGAATAAGGATAAGGATGAGCACAACTTCCTTTCGTCTCGCCAGTTCGACCACTCCTCTAAACGCCAGAAGGAAGAGGATTAAAGCGAAACGTATTCCATAAGCATGAAGGAATAGCTGGGGCAAGCCTTTCGTCGCTGCAATCAGACGTCTTATGTACTCCTGAGGATTTCGACGAATCGCTTTGAAAACAGAATTTTGATTCTCCTCTGCTGTACCAAAGAGTCTTTGAGCTTCTAAGCGCGATTCAATCACAGGGCTGAAGTCCCCTTCACCTGAATATACAACTTGCTGTCCTGATTCGAAGTTTTGATAGGTACGCTCCATGGTTCCCGAACTGAAATCCCCTGTCGCTAATCCATACAACAGGATATATCCTCCGACCAGGATGAAAAAAGGTGTAAGGCTGCAAAGCAGGGATCGCCACAGATCCCTTCTACGCAGGCTGAGCAGCAGGACGAGTAAGATGAATATCATAAAGAGGGATAACCCATCATTCCTGGCAAGAGCCGCCAACCCCATAAACGACGATGAAAGGATGATATGTTTACGATTCCCCGAATGCTTATATTTCAACAACTGCCATAAACTCAATGCGGCAAAAGAGGCAAATAGAGGATCACTGGGAAACCGGAGCATTTCAATGGCGAGGGGTGTCACAAAGAAAATACCCAGTGCAATCTTTGGAGGCGCAAAATCGGAGAGTTCTCTCCCAACCAGATAGGTTCCGATCCATAGGAGAGAGAATAGAAGCACTCTTGCGAGAGAAATACTTTGAACCATCCAGTAGGGTGATGTTCTGAAAGGGAGATAGGTTAGCCCAAAGAATACACTCGTGAGTGGATTTCCTGCATAAGCAGGGAATGCACCACCATCCATCAGTTTTTGACCGCCGCTTACATAGGCAGCTTCATCCCATGGATTGATGTCACTGAGGTTAGGAAGAAATATCGCGAAAACAAGAAAGAAATTGACCAAGAATAGCACAATGGCGATTCGATGATCGAATTTCTCAGTCCAATCCCCTATCCAATTTATTAATTTCATCATTTTAGTCCACTGGAAAAAGCCCTTCAAGATAGAAGAGAGAGGCATATATGGGATTATAGCTTTCACGGTTGATCGGGAAATTAGGTTTAGAAGTCATTTTTCCCCCGGGAAAAAGTAAAATCTCCAGCTGAAACACTAACAAATGATAAAAGTCTTCAAAAGATTATGTAATGGAAGCAAGCTCACTCTGCAAGGAAACGACCCTTGCCAGCAATTCTTTTTCCATGGTGCGTAAAAGATTCTGACCAGCTTTACGGGCAATGCTTACATCCAGCATCAATTTGACCGTTTCTGAATTAATCAGCTCTCTCAGATCGCGTTCGAGCATTGCGATGAGCCCATCAAGTCGTTTGATTTCCGAATACAGACCGGCAATTTCCTCTTCGCGAGATTTCACAGGTGTGGTTTGAATCCAATCGAGATTTTCTTCAAAAGCGGAAAGTGCGCTCATATCCAACTCAGAATAAGCCTTGTTCACTTTCGCCATCTTTTCCTGGCGCCATGACTTCTCTGCGGGGTCCGTCACCAAGTCTGGGTGGAATCGTTTTGCCAATCTTCTATAGAGTGTTTTTAATTCTTCCTTGGTCGCTTCATTAACCGTTTTCTTTAAAGGTGGGGGAGAAGGGCTCTCACTGCGCCTCCATGTCTTGCGAAATTGCTCCACGACATCCTCTGGAATATCAGGCGAATCGG
>MGNI01000132.1:18947-22166 GCA_001795115.1 Chloroflexi bacterium RBG_16_48_8
GCATCCTCAATCTGCTTTTCAAGCCTCCCAATTCGACGCTGCAAGAGACCTAACCTTTTCTCCGTTTCATGCTCAAAGGCTGTTAAGTCGGCACGCATATCAAATAGATCAAGCTCAAGTTGCGCGATCCTTTCTTGACGAGCAGACAGGGCAGCGCGCAACTCCCTCAACTCAGAGTCACCAGCCTCGTCCAGGGCTTGTTTAAGTCCCCGGCGTCTTTTCCCTTGAAAGTATTGGTTCCTCAACAGATTCACCAGTGAGAAGATTTAGAAAAAATGGAGCAAAGCTCAAAGGCCATTACTGCTAGACCATGAACCTTCACATTAAATCACCCTTTTTAAAATTGCCAAGTGTCCGTAGGTGAATGGGTGTATTCTATCTGATGTTGCATACTTCCATCGTTGTTGAGGTAGAGTGTGGCAACTCTTACCTTGGGAGTATAAAAAGTGCAACACTTGATGAAATGCATCCATGGTCGAATTCCAAGAAATGTTGCATCACTCATTTCCAGGGTAAGGATTGGGGGCTTATTGGTAATGGCGAGTATTTTATTGCTAAGTACCCCTGGTTTTCATCAAGCGGATGCCATGGGACAACGCTGCAACCTCCATTACTACAACATGCACCCTGGGACTCCATGTTGCCACACCTGATGGAAATTCCCCATGGCCATTTTATCCGACTTTAATACGATCGCAGGACATGGATGATCGTGGTTACCTGCTCTCAATCCAATAATAGTACCAAGAACATCTGTCTGCACCTGTACAAATCTTTCTGACCTAATTCCTTTGGAAAAATCAGAGCGACCTCCTTCTCCCATTGGTCCAGTTGCCCCAGCTTCTGAAGCATGCAAGATGTCACCCATGGATTTTCCCTATCCATTGAGTGCTTCCTTAAAACGAAATTACCATAAAATTCGGAATATTCGGGGATGCGGCCACGATCAGAAAAGGGGCAGGGTTTTCCCTTGAGGTGCGATGGAAATTGACCTGAACAAATTTCACGATCAGTCTTTGCTTCTTCGTCCATAAAAAGGAAAAGCGCCCGTGGTTCGCTGTGGCAATTTGCCATTTTATCCCCCCAGCAACCCCATCAGGCGCTTCGTCCCCTCCGACATGCTCGTCGGATCTCTAAGTGTCAGGTGGCCTCTCCCCAACTACCCATGATAGAATATCCGCTCATTAATTGACATATTACACGGTTCCGTGATATTTGTCAAGAGGTTGGTGGCTCTTTGAGCGGTTGATCGGCTCCTCCAAAATCAAAACCCGCCTTTTCAGCAACCATATGAAGGTGTTTTGAGCGGCTCCGTGTTGGCATGTAGATCTGGTTCTCCCATTCGCTGATCGTTTGTTGTCGAACGCCTAACATCTCGGAGAGCTCCACCTGGCTGAACCCTAAATAAACCCGAAGTGCTCGAACCATGGAACCAGTCCATAGAATCGTGTCTCCCTCTCTTCTTACCTCGTAATGAATCGAAGGTTTTCCAAAGGTCACTGTTCCCTTTTGAAAGTCTACATCCACCACTTGGTAACCGGCATCCATCCAGGCCTTGGCCTGTAATGCACCCGAAGTACGATTGCTCCAAAAAGCACTGCTTTTCCAAGCGGACTGGGAAAGTGGTCTCCCAAGGAGGATCTCCATTTCTTTTAACGTTAAGACGAGTGGATCCTTTTCGCTCAAGCGCAAATATTCATAAAGTGGAAAGTACTTCGATCCGGGTTTAATAGTCATTCTCCATCGATGACTCATGAAACATGATCTCGTAAGAGAGCGAGTTTACAAGGGAGGAACTTACAATGAAAAGATAACCTCACAATGCTGTTCAACAGGTATTGTAACCCGAGTGGAAAATCACGCATACGCTCTTCGGGTTTTCCGAGGTGTTGTTTTTAAAGTACTGCATGATGGGCACTCGGGGTGAAAGTTGTGGAGTGTAAGCCTCACCGCCCCACACCTTCTTCTAACTCAACACCAAAGGAAATTTGCAATCTGAAATGGAATCCAGCGCGAGCGAATGCTTTCCCTCCCATTGGCTCTTCTCCATTCAATATGCCGTTGAAGAGGATGAGGATTACTTCATAAACACAAAATGACCTACAGGGAATCTCTTAAAATGTGTCCAATGAAAAAAACCCTTCAAGATAGAAGAGAGAGGCATATGTGGGGTTCCTCTCATCTAAGTGGCCTTTTTTAGGTGAGTCTTAAAATGAAAAGCGAGGCAGCGGCAGGAGGCCTCGCTTTTCGATTTACGGGTTGGAACCCAAATCCTTAGAGCTCCGCGATACCCACCTCCTGGTGCCTAATGCCCCCCGTGAAGGGAGGCTAACGACTTTTCACACATGGCTACACCCCACGTGTTCGACTATCTCGATTATAACGATCTGGGATCTTTAGTGGTCAGTTTGTAAGGGAATTGTAAGGTCTTGAAATGCGTTTATTACAGGCTCATTTTCCGAGTTTTGGTGATCGACGACCATAGCGGGAAGCGTAAAAGCCAAGCCCGCCGGCTGCAAGGAGGAGAAAAATACCAAAAATACCTAACAACAGGGATCCACTCTGTCCTTGATCTGGGATCTGATCACTGATGGCTGCGCTTGGTTGAGCACCGAATTGGATATATTTGATATCCCCAGCCATGAGCCGCAAGGGCAAACTCATTGATGTTGTCGGGTTATATTCCTCTGGCACAGCAGCGCTCACGTTATAGTCCCCAGCTTCTAAATTTTCGAAGCATTGTCCTTCAGGATTTTCTCCAGTTGACGCTTCCACTGCCACCATCCCGGACACATCCACAATGCTGATTTGTCCGCCCGATAATCCCAACTCGCCTTCATCCAAACTTGCGTTGCCGTTCGTATCCAAAAAGAGGAGAACACAAACCTCGCCTGTGCTGAACTCCGGGGTTGATGTTGGTAGAGCGGGTGTCGGGGAAATGACTGCGTTGGGATCGATCGTTAGCTCGACAGGTCCTGCCAAACCCAGGAGAAGCTCCATCCCCGGGACAGCATAATCGCCCGGTTGAATGCCATTGAGGGCGTAGAGCTCATCTAATGTAATTCCTGCAATTGCAGCAATATCGAAGAAAGTATCCCTTAGCTGCACAATATAAACAATCCGACCATCGGGACCTGGCGTTGGAGTCAGAAAAGGTGTGGGCTGCAATTCCGGTGCAAACCCCGAACTGGCATTTACCTCTCTGCCCATAGCCAAAAA
>MGNI01000132.1:22172-22827 GCA_001795115.1 Chloroflexi bacterium RBG_16_48_8
GGCCATGAGCAGAAGGATGAACACAAAGCATACCCTCCGAAATCGCGTTGGACTCATCATCTATCTAGCATTATAGCCGGAAACCCCGATTGGCGTGTAGCTCGTGCGCAGATCCAATCATTTTTATCTTCCTGAAGGAAATTGAAGTCCTTCGCTCTTTTCTTTTCCTTTCCTCACCCCTAAGAAAATCCGTACGAACTATGGCACCCTCGGATTAAAGATTTCCCATGATAAGGTTGTCCAAACCAGAAGACCTCTGGTCTCACTCTTTCCTAAACGCACTAAAGTAGTCCTTATTCGCGCCATCTTCGACTCGCTCCTCCCTAGAGAATAATCTTCAAATCAAAACCCTCTTCATCCCCGGATTCACACCTCATGATATACTCCCCGTGGAGGGGAAGATGCCACTTGATATTATCGTAGGGACTCAATGGGGCGATGAAGGAAAAGGCAGACTTACAGACCTGCTAGCTGCTGGATCAGACATCGTGGCACGCTTTGCCGGGGGTGATAATGCTGGACACACGGTCACCGTCGGGGATGCCATTTTCAAGCTGCACTTGATACCCTCCGGGATCGTCCATCCTCACACAACCTGCATCCTGGGCAGCGGCATGGTCATCAACCCCGGAAAAATCATCGATGAACTCACCCA
>MGNI01000132.1:22842-26502 GCA_001795115.1 Chloroflexi bacterium RBG_16_48_8
GATCGACGTCTCTCCTGACCGTCTTTTGCTTTCAGGTGCAGCCCACATCATTACACCTGCTCACCTCGCCCTGGATGGCGCTGAGGAGGGCTTTCGAGGTGGAAAAAACCTTGGCACAACCCGGCGCGGGATTGGTCCAGCCTACGCAGATAAAGCCGCTCGGAGGGGGATTAGAGCCTCCACGATGCGAAACCCTTCTCAATTTGCTCAATTGGTCAGAGATCAAGTCGCTCATGCCGGAGAGATCCTGTCTAAAATCTATCGATTGGATGCACCCGATCCAGAGGAAGCCCATAAACAATACGAGGCTTATGCAGAGCGATTGCGACCTTACATCGCAGAGACGGGTTCCCTCATCGCAAATGCTTTAGAGGGAGGAAAAGTCGTCCTGGCGGAAGGTGCTCAAGGCACTCTGCTCGATCTGGATCATGGCACATATCCCTTCGTAACCAGTTCACACCCCATCGCTCCGGGTGCACTGGTCGGACTCGGTGTAGGGGCGAAATACATCCGCCGAGTTATCGGCGTCGCTAAAGCCTTCCAAACTCGCGTAGGAACAGGTCCATTTCCAACTGAATTGCATGACACCATCTTGGAACATTTGCGAGGGAGCGGTGACAATCCGTGGGACGAATTCGGTACGACTACAGGGCGACCGAGACGTTGTGGTTGGCTGGATGGCGTGCTTCTTCGATACGCAACTCGCGTGAATGGGTTGACCGAATTGGCCATCACTAAGCTGGATATCCTCTCTGGATTAAATTACCCTCATATCGCCACTTCCTACCGCAGAGATGGGGAAGAATATCCCGATCTACCTGATGGTCCCTTCGACCTTGACACGTTCACCCCCGTTTATGAGAAACTTCAAGGCTGGGAAACGGATTTATGGGAATTCAGACAATGGACAGATCTTCCCCATGAAGCCCAGGACTACATCCGCTGTATTGAGGAATTAGTTGACACGCCCGTAAGCACCATTTCGGTAGGACCCGAAAGAGAGCAGGTTATCTACCGGGAGGAAATGCATTGACAATGTCTGCCCTATTCAGGCGTGCAACACCAGCCAACCTGGCTTTCCTCCTGCTGTGCCTGGTGGGCCTCATTGTGTTTCTCTTCCCTTTTTGGGCGCCTGATCTTTCCGTTACTGCCGAGAGCCGTACTGCACTGCTTATCTTCAGCGCTTCAGTCGTTCTTATCCTTATCGCCTTGATCAGTGAAGCCCAGACGGGACTCACCCCGCATACTATCGCCATGATCGGCACCCTTGTCGGGTTAAATACGATCTTGCGTGTCATTGATACGGTGTTCCCCTTACCCGGAGGTTTTTCCCCGGTTTTCCTCTTGATCATCCTTGTGGGATACACTTTTGGCGCTCGTCTTGGCTTCCTCATGGGAGCATTGACCATGCTCGTCTCCGGTCCGCTGACTGCTGGTGGGCTTGGACCCTGGACTCCTTACCAGATGATTACTGCCGGATGGATTGGAATGGGTGCGGCCTGGCTGCCACGCCGGAAGTTGGCTTTCCCTTCCCTCTTACTTTACAGCACCCTTTGGGGATGGATCTATGGTGCTTTGACAAGCTTATACTTCTGGCCTTACGCTCTGAATGCACCTGATATCGGCTGGGAAGCCGGATTAGGTTGGACTGAAACGCTCCTACGTTATGGGCGCTACTACCTGGTGAGTTCATTCGCCTGGGACACCGCCCGTGCCATTGGCAATTTCCTGATGATGCTTGCCCTAGGTCTGCCCCTGAAGAAAGTTCTGGAGCGATTTCGACGCCGCGCCAGAATAGCTTGGGAAAGCCTTTAAGCCCCCTTCATCAAGTATAATCACACCATGTACCATCTTCGGCCTAACCGCCAAAAACGCTCCTTGTTTACCAAATTAATACTAATTTTCAGTCTGATTGGGGTCCTCCTGGGAAGTGTTGTCGTCCTCTATCAAATCCCCACCATCCGTGAAAATGTTGATTGGCGTATCTCCAATTTGCGTTCCAGCATTAAATACGCCTTATTTCCCCCAGAAGAGGCGGTTTTCATACCTAATCCAACGGCTCTTGCCAATGTCCAGGCTACGATGGACGCATTTACTCCCACCCCATCTCCCACTTATACTTCCACTGTAACACCAGGACCGACAGCAACTCCAGATTTCACCCCAACACCCATATCCACTTCCACCCCCATCCCGTCCTCGATCCTCCTTACTGGGATCCGGCATGATTACCAGAAGTGGAATAATTGCGGCCCCACTAACCTGGCCATGGCGTTATCTTTCTGGGGTTGGGAGGGGAATCAATATGACACCGCGCCTCTTTTAAAACCTCATGCCCGTGACAGGAATGTGATGCCTTACGAAATGGCCAGTTTTGTTGAGGAAGAAACAAATCTTAGCGTGATTGTAAGGGTTGGCGGCAATAATGATCTCCTGAAGCAGTTTATTGCAGCTGGATTTCCAGTGATCATTGAAAAAGGATTAGATTGGTATGATACCGGGTGGGTAGGTCATTATCAGGTGCTTGCAGGATATGATGATTCACTTGGGGTATTCCACGCTTTCGATTCACTTACCGGTGAATTCACCGATGGTAAAACACTTCTTGAACCCTATGAGAAGATTGAGAGTTATTGGAGACACTTCAACCACACCTACATTCTTATATATCCACAAGATCGTAAGACTGAGGTGCTTTCTATCTTGGGGCTTCAGGAGGACGAAACTGAAAACTACCTCTACGCTGCTGAGAAAGCCTCCCTAGAAATCTTCAATCTATCGGGAAGGGATCAATTCTTTGCTTGGTACAACCGAGGTACCAACTTAATGTATCTCAGAGATTATGGTGGAGCAGCCCTGGCTTATGATGAAGCATTTAAAGTTTATGCTGCCTTAGAACCTAAAGAACGACCTTGGCGTATGTTGTGGTACCAGACAGGTCCCTACTTCGCCTATTACTTCACCGGTAGATACTACGACGTTCTCAATCTTGCTACGCAAACGATTGTAAATGCAGAAGAGCCAGCTTTGGAAGAAAGTTGGTATTGGCGAGCCCTTGCAAAAGAAGCGCTCGGTGATATTGAAGGCGCGATTGAAGATTATAAAACCAGCCTGGAATGGCACCCGGGGTTCGAGCCAAGTGAGACTCAGCTCGACCGTTTAGGGGTCAGCTACTAGCTTTTTATGAGCTTATCTTGTGAAAACAACCGACAAAAAGCTTAAATTCTCAATGAGGGCAACCCACGTTGCACGTTCATCCCTGATCATTGCAATCTTCTTTGGCATCGATAAATTGCTGGGGCTTGTACGGCAAATCGTCATTGGCCGCCAATTCGGTGTCAGCCAGGAACTGGATGCCTTTAACGCAGCCAACAATCTACCCGATCGGCTCTTCGCTGTTATCTCCGGTGGAGCACTGGCCATTGCCTTCATTCCAGTTTTATCAGCCACAATGGAGGAAAAAGGGCGAGAGGCTGCCTGGCAACTTTTCAGCCGGGTTGCCAACTGGGCTTTCCTCATCACCGGTTCCATCTCAATCGCCATTCTCCTCTTTGCCGAGCCTATCGTGAAAGCTCAAATTGGCATTGTTCCTGGTTTCACCCCGGAACTGCAGGATCTTGTCGCGGAATTAATGCGCTACAACCTTATTGCCACCTTGAT
>MGNI01000132.1:26522-27025 GCA_001795115.1 Chloroflexi bacterium RBG_16_48_8
TTATCGCCGGCCTGCAGGCCAATCAGCACTTTTTTCTCCCAGCCTTGGCGCCGGTCTTGTACGACGCTGGACAGATCTTTGGTGCCGTCTTTCTTGCACCCAGCGAAGGTTATCAAATCCTGGGGATACAATTGCCCGCCGCCGGGCTGGGAATTCATGGCCTGGTCTATGGTGTGATCCTCGGGGCTCTTCTCCACCTTGTCGTTCAACTACCCGGTCTGCTCCGCTACCAATTCCACTGGTCGCCCCTGCTAGGGATAAGCCAACCCGAGCTGCATCGGGTGGCCAGAATGATGGCCCCCCGCATTTTCTCCATCGGGGCTTTCCAATTGATTTTTGTGATGCAGGACAATCTCGCCTCGCGACTGGACATCGGCTCGGTCACCGCCCTGGCCTACGGCTGGTTGATCATGCAGGTGCCGGAGACCATCCTCGGAACCGCCATAGGGACCGCCCTTCTTCCAACCCTCTCCGAGTTCTTTACGAAAGGTGATGAAGATCAA
>MGNI01000132.1:27034-28899 GCA_001795115.1 Chloroflexi bacterium RBG_16_48_8
GTTAATCGCGCTATTCGCATCCTTCTGGCTCTCACCATCCCAATTTCGGTACTCATGATTGTGGGGATACGTCCACTCATTCGAATCGCTTTCAACTTCGATCCTGCCGGTACGGAACTCGTCGTCTGGGCCGCACGGGCTTACCTGGTTGGCCTGGTTGGCCATTCCCTCCTTGAGATAGGGGCACGCGCTTTCTACGCACGCCACGATCCGCGCATCCCCCTCCTGGCGGCAGTCATCAGCACAGCATCCTTTTTCCTTTTGAGCATCCTGCTCTTCCAACCCCTGGGCGCATCTGGGATCGGACTGAGCAACAGCCTTGCCTTCACCATCGAGGCCATCTTCCTTCTAATCCTGCTCTCGCGACGATTTCCAACGATCCTCAAACAACGAGAACCTCTCATTCGCATTACCATCGGTTCTTTGTTGGGTGGTTTGCTTACCCTTGGCGGTCTACACATTTTGCCTGTTAGCCCTTTCCTAAGTGCCTTGCTCGCACTATTTGTTGGCGGTCTCGTGACCCTGCCCTTCATATGGCCTGAACTCCGACAATTAGCCCAACTATGAACGAGATTTGGGAAGGATGAATCTGACCAATGATCATTGAGCCAGCCCCAAACTGCCGTCAGGGGCGAAGCATTCGCAGAAGGCTCAACCAGAGCCAATCCCGAGAGCGAATGCCGCGCCCGTACGCGACCCCAATAAATTGATCCTGCGGAGATCTACAGACGCCCCGGGGGGGCGTCTCTACAAATTAATGTAAAACCAGCCTGGAAATTAACTGCACCCCGGGCTGGTTGATGAGAGGTTTACTACATGATGGCGTTCAATAACTGGCGTTCTGCATTAGATCATAGTGGGGGATAAGCCCCAAATCACCCGGAGGCCAATAGATGAAGATGGCTTTACCAATAACTGCTTCCAACTTCAAGTTCCCCCAATTTTTCGAATCGTTGGAATTGTTGCGATTATCTCCCAATACAAACAGCTCCCCAGATTCAACCCGCCATTCACCCGTATAATTTGGGGCGGTTGCCAAGTAGGGTTCAAATAAAGGATCCCCATTTACATAAACCTGGCCATCGGCGACAGATACAAGATCCCCTTCAATCCCAATGACCCGCTTGATATAGCGTTTCTTGGGATTTTCCGGAAAATAAAATACGATGATATCTCCACGCTCGGGCGTTCCCCATCGATAGGCCAGGCGATTGACGACGACAAATTCTCCTTCGTAGAGATTGGGTTCCATACTGATACTTTCCACCCGCACCCTGGCTGTGGCGGTATTTACAGTTAGAAAAAGACCACCCGCAATAAGAACAATCTCGATCAGTTCTAGAAAGAACTTTGCCAGAGATTGCTCCTTTACGGGAAATTTGATTTCATCCGTTCGCGCGAACCTGTCCTTAGTCGATCCTTCCATACTTTTACCTTGATCCAAATTACGAATGCCCATTCATCCCTTTGGAAACAAAGATTGCTTCCACGATGGGTTGGCTTTAAGGGACAATCATACCAGCTTTCAAAGGAAAGGAGGATGCCCATATATGTGAAGATCCTTAAGTAAATCAGGGCATATTCCAGATGAGGGGGCAACTGCTTCCAGATGAGGAGGAAGCGTGGGGATATTGGCTGAAGGGCTGGCTTGAAACCCCACTAGGGTCCCGTCTGCAGTTTCCCAGCCATGATATCCGCTCTCACTTGATCTAACTCGGCTTTTAGTTCTTCTGAAACGAAAGCATCCAGTTGGTGAAAGGGTGTGATCCCTACCCCTTCATTAAGCAGTGTGCCGACATAGACTCCCCCCTCGAAGCTGCCATCGATCACATGCTGAATAGCATCAAAGACAGCCACATCCATGC
>MGNI01000133.1:0-196 GCA_001795115.1 Chloroflexi bacterium RBG_16_48_8
AAAATCGTGCGGGGTTTTGTGGAGAAATATTACCGGGCTTCTGCTGACGCCTACCATGTGAATTTTTTAATCGTTCCTGCCCACCCCAAGCAGAATCTTATCGTCGCTATTGGAAGTCATGATCTGGCTCTTGAACTGCTTGCTGCTACTCTGTGCCAGGATCAGAAAACGCCTGATTTCCATGCCATTCCGATTG
>MGNI01000133.1:333-3686 GCA_001795115.1 Chloroflexi bacterium RBG_16_48_8
TGTCACCCTGATTCACCGACAGCAAGGGTTGATGGTATCCCCTGGCAATCCCCTAAGCATCCACGGTCTTGATGACCTCATTGGTACGAGAGTGCGCTTTATCAATCGACAACCTGGTTCCGGGACCCGTATCTGGTTAGACCAACAATTGGAACACCTTGAACTTGACTGTAAGCAGATCCTGGGCTATGAGAGGGAGGTCCACACACATCTGCATGTAGCGGATGAGGTGCTTAGTGGACGTGCTGACGTTGGATTAGGTCTTCAGGCCGCAGCAATCCAATCAGAACTTGACTTTATTCCCCTATTTAACGAGCGATATGATCTCGTTATCCCAGAAGAGCAGTTCCATAGTCCAGGTCTTCTACCAGCCTTAGAGACCCTGCATAGCAAGAAATTTCGTCAAGCGATTGAAAGATTAGGGGGCTACAACACGCAGAATTCAGGTGTTGAAATCCCGATGTAAGCCACCATCACCTTTCATAGGAGAGCTCCATCGATGAAGAATGGAATACTGTTCATTACCGGCTTACTCTGCCTTGCACTTCTCACTGTGGGTTGTGCGAGCGATGAAACTTCCAGCAGCGAAGATCTGACCTCTGGTCCCTTACTCGAGATTGTTGGCTATGATCATTCAGTTACGCTTACCCTGGAAGATCTGAAAGCCCTACCTGCGGTTGAGGGGTGGAGCGGAACCAAATCCAGCACAGGAGTGATCACGCCTCCGATGCAGTTCAAGGGGGTATCCCTCATCGATTTAGCTGATTTGGTTGGAGGTCTACAAACGGACATGGGTATCCAAATTGTCGCTAAAGATGGTTACAGCATCACCATGTCTTACGATCAAGCCACCCATGGGAATTTCACAACCTATGATCCTGGTACAGGGAACGAAAAAAAATTTAACGAAGCCCTCACAGCGATCGTTGCCTATGAAAGGAATGGCAAAGGCCTCCCTGAGGATGAGGATGGTCCATTGAGAATCTTTGTCATCAGCGAAAGCAATAACCAAGTTGTCGATGGTCATTGGTCTGTCAAATGGGTGGAGAAGCTTGAACTCAGACCGATGACGGAGGAATGGGTGCTGTACTTGGAGGGTTCCATCACGGAGGATCTGGACCGGGCTTCTTTTGAATCGTGCATGGCATCAGGCTGCCACGCCTCATCCTGGGTAGATGGGGAGGGTAATGGATGGAGCGGTGTCCCCCTCTATCTTCTGGCAGGAAGAGTGGACGATGCCAATGTCCATGAGGACCGAGCTTACAACGATGACTATGCTGCAGCCGGATATGCTTTGGAGATCTTTGCTGCGGATGGGTATAGCGTATCCATTGAAAGCAGTAAGAGTACTTTTAATAACGAACTGATTGTTGCATCTCTCTTGAATGGCGAACCCCTGGGTGAAGATCAATTCCCCCTGCGACTGGTTGGGAATGGGCTGGAAAAGGGCCAAATGGTCAGCCAAATCGCTCAAATTGTGATTGTCCCCAATGAAGGTGTTAAGATTCCTTCCCTAGAAACCTTCGCTTCGGAGACGGAGGAGCCATCGACCATGGACTTGACGCTGCCTGAAGGGGCAGCCTTGAAGATAGCCGGCGACCTTCGTAATCAGCTTGTGCTGACCCTGGAAAACCTTGAAGCTCTGGGAGTGGAGGCGATTGATATTGAGCATCCCAAGAAAGGCGTCCTGACCTTTCGCGGTGTGAGATTGGGGTTGCTTCTATCGCTGGCTGGTGTAAACGAAGAAGCCACAGTATTGGTGATGACAGCTGCTGACGGATACAGCGTTGAATTACCCTTGACTGAAGTCCAAGCTTGTGAAAACTGCCTGGTCGCCCTGGAGGGAGATGGGACGCTCAGCATGGCTATGGGGGGTATGGATGGAGGTTTCTGGGTGAAAAACGTTATCCACCTGATGGTGAAATAACCCTCTCATTTTCCCGATGAACAAGGTTGGATGCATGCACGTAAGGTCAAAAATCACAGGGATTGTCACCCTTTTAAGTCTCTCACTCATTGCACTTACAGGATGCAGATCTGAGGTCGAGAAGACAAGACTTAAGATTTTAATTGCGGGCAGTATGATTGTTCCGTTTAATGAGTTGGAGCAAGCCTATGAAAATGCTCACCCCGAAGTGGATGTGGAGGTGGAAGCCCACGGCAGCATCCAGGTCATCCGCCATGTCACAGAAATCCACGATCTGGTGGATGTCGTTATCCCTGCGGATTACGCCCTAATCCCCATGCTGATGTACATCCGTACTGTACCAGAAAGCAGTACACCTTATGCGGATTGGTTTATAGAATTCGCATCCAACCGGTTGGCATTAGCCTACAGGAAGGAAAGCAGATATGGTGATGAGATCAACGATCAGAATTGGTACGAGATCATCTCCAAGCCAGATGTAAAACTGGGGCTCTCCGATCCCCGCTTTGATGCTTTAGGCTACCGCACTTTGATGATTATGCAGCTGGCTGAGGACGTTTATCAGGATCCAACCATCTTTGAGCAGATCTTCCTGGGACAATTCAAAATGCCAATCAGTGTGAAAAAATCGGGAGAGAAGTCCATCGTGCATGTGCCGGAAATCCTGGAGCCAACAGAAAATACCAGCCTGGTCATGCGGGGCAGCAGTATCGCCTTGATCGCCCTGTTGGAATCGGGGGATGTTGACTATGCCTTCGAGTATGAAAGCGTCATCAAGCAGCATGGGTTGAGTTATGTGGCATTACCAGATCAACTTAATATGGGAAATCCCGATCTAAATCAGCACTATGCTAGGGTTGAGGTGCAGCTTGATTTTCAGCGTTTCTCCACAGTAAAACCAGAGTTTGAGGGCACAGCCATTGGGTACGGAGTGACCATCCCCAGCAATGCCCCTCACCCTGAATGGGCAGAGGATTTCGTGGCCTTCCTGCTTGGTCCAGCAGGTCAGGAAATCTTACGCACCAATAAACATCCGCCACTGGACATTCCCCTGGCAGATGGTTTTGAAGTGATTCCGGAAAGCCTTAAGCTGCTCTGTGAACCCCGTCCGTAGGAAAAGAGGATCTTGTGATAGTAGATAAGCAACCCCAGAAGGGAAAAACCAGATTCGATTCGTTTACTCTTTGCTCTGCTCTGGCAGGCAGTGTACTCCTGATTTTCATCATCCTGCCTATTCTTAGCACGTTGCTGAGCATCAATGTCCAATCCTTAGGGCAAACACTCCTGGATCGTGAAACCCAAGATTCCCTCTGGTTGACTTTTTACTCTGCTGCCTGGGCGACCCTGTTTGCCTTTGTGACGGGTGTTCCGCTGGCCTATCTGCTTGCCAGGGTTCCTTTCAAGGGCAAACAATGGGTGGAGGGCC
>MGNI01000133.1:3716-7299 GCA_001795115.1 Chloroflexi bacterium RBG_16_48_8
ATGCCGTCGAGATCCCCTTACTTATGGTTTTTGGACGGCAGACTTTCATCGGGGCTCTCCTTGGGAAAGTGGGGATCAGCTTTGTAGATCAGGTGCCGGGGATTGTCGTTGGGATGCTATTCGTCAGCTTGCCATACCTCGTGAATGGATCCCGGGAGGCTTTCGAACTCATCGATTCTGAACTGGAGCGCGTGGCTGAGACAGAAGGTGCTTCACAATGGCAGGCTTTCTTCCATATCACCCTGCCGCTGGCCTGGCGCGGCATCGCAGCCAGTGCGCTGATGATGTGGGGGCGAGGGATAAGCGAATTCGGTGCCATCATCATTCTCGCTTACCACCCGAAAATCATCCCTGTGTTGGTCTACGAACGATTCAATGGTTTTGGACTGGAGGCTGCCCAACCTGTAGCGGTGGTCCTTATTTTGGCATCACTGTTTGTATTCGTTTTAGTCAATTCTCTGGTTAATCCGCAAAACCAGAAGAACGTACTACCCAAAGTTCTTAGAGGAGGAAGAAAATGAAAAGCTCCTTTAAACCTACTTTGTTGCTTGTTGTTGTCTTGACGCTTCTCTTCATTGGCTGTGCTTCGCAGGAGGAGGGTCCTGTCCTTTTGCAAGTTACAGGGGCGGTTGCGGAGGAGACAGGTTTTACCGAGCAGGATCTAAGGGATTTGGGAACCTTGGATGTTGACTTCCTTCTATCTTGAAGGGCTTTTTTCAGTGGATTCAATAAATATCCTTCATGGGGTTCGAAAAGAAAAGTTCATGTCCCAAGTGATTATTGCATAGTGATTTTTTATAAAAATGAGTTCATTCACTACTTGACCTACAAGTGTTAGAATCCGCGACCTATGAGTGAGGAAAATAAACCCACCTATCTTTTATACCCGGATTGGGATCCCTTAGCGGAGACACAACCCGTTCAAGTCAAGCGACCTCCTCGCAGAAGGAGAACATCTGCACTCATTCTCGGATTGATTCTTGGAATTCTTGTCGCCCTCTATCTTTTTGCTCCTTTGCGAACGAATACCTTGATATTGGGCATCGATCGAGCGCCGGAAGGCACCTATTTGGCTCGCACCGATACCATGATCCTCATAACAATTTTCCCGTTAGATCCCTATATCGGAATGCTTTCTATCCCACGGGATTTGTGGATTCAATTGCCAAATGGACAGAACGACCGAATCAATACGGCCCATTTCTTTGCAGAAAACTCGGAACCCGGTACAGGGCCTGAGGCTGCAAAGCAAGCAGTGATGCATAACTTTGGTGTGGATGTTCATCATTACGTGCGATTCCAGTTTGATGGGTTTAAGGATTTCGTGGACGCCCTCGGTGGAATCCCAATCCAGCTTGAGGAGCCAGCAGCTGGTTATCCACCAGGCAACTATGTGTTGAATGGCCAACAGGCATTGGCTTTTGTGCGAGATCGGCAAGGAACGGATGACTTCTTCCGCATGAGCCAGGGGCAGTTATTCTTAAGAGGTATGCTAAGTTATCTAACCAAACCTGTGAATTGGATAGATCTTGTAAAAGCTTTTCCTACTTTAATGAGGTCTGTGGATACAGATGTGCCTATCTGGTTATGGCCGAGAATGGGAATAGCCTTGCTTCGTGCTGGTCCGGATGGGATGGATTTACGCACCATTTCACGGGAAATGGCACAAGGATTTACCACGAGTCAGGGGGCTCAGGTGCTTGCGCCGAATTGGACCTTGATCAACCCAATGTTGATGGAGATGTTTGGGCAGTAAGAATAGATTTATCCTACCTTTGCCAGAGCTGTCATCCCGAGTTGAAATAGTGATACGATCTACGGATCCAAAGCCAGCTATGTTCTGCGACAGTAGGTTGCCCTCTTTTATGATGCATACGTGTTTGAGACATCATAAGTCTTTCTTGAATTCGTCGATACAAACGCGGGTGGCAAGGTTATGCCAATGGATTTAGATCCTATTCCTGGCTTGGCGTTTTGAAATTTCTACTGCTGCCGGCTATACTACATCTTGCATGCACCCTTCGCTTGGACAGAGAATGCTCCTTGCGATCTCGACCTCATTCATTACGGAAAAATGGTTATTGGATGGTTCCTTAGGTACAGAGCTCTTGCAACCTTCGAAGGAGTTCTATGAAGGAAAGTACAACCAAAGAACGCCATATCGCCCAATTAATCAGACTCATTATCTGGGGACAAATCCTTGGGCATCTCTGGCAAGTCGCAGCTGTGATCTATCAAGATGCTCCTGATTACTTTAAGCGAACAAGCCTGGGATCCATTCTTTTGCCGATCCTGATCGTGATGGCGATGCATGTTTTTAAGTTGGATCTTCTTTTTGCCAAGGTCGATCCGGGTTGGCTCTTCATTGCCCTTGGGCTCGTCCTGTTCTCCTCCTTGACTGCGATTGCCTTCAGGAATGTCCGATTCTACTTGGATCTCCCAAAATCCTTGATCACACCTGCATGGCGGTATGGTCAAATCACTTCCATTGTCGTGCTCATTGTGTATGGGAAAGGACTGATGTTAACGGGTTGGTTTTCGATTCGCATTCTCCGAACTGGGGAAAACACGCTCTAGAGTCTTCGGTACTCATACGATCCAATCCGATCCTTCATTTCAGAACAGAGAGCTGTGGCCATGATCCCCATGACTCTTTGGTAATCCTCCAATGCGAAAAAACTCAATTAATTTATGACCTTTAACGGGTTTCTTATCGCACATAACTGCCGCGTGATAGATGAATTTCTGGGCATGGGGAGGGTTGTTCGAACGTTATAGACGATACCAGGACAAAAGTCGTTCTTCGCCCTGCCAAAGGAGATGACAGCTTTAATGAGGATCGAAGCCTTGAATTGCGTCGGCCTGTCACGATCTCTCAAGCATTTGAAAGTGCTGGTCACCTGTCAATTGGAGGACTTTAGACTTGATTCTCGTTTTCAGATCGAGGATCTTTGTACTTCCAGCAACTATCCTATTCCTTTTTTGCCGATGTTGTGGTCCTGCTCGAAGGATGACAGATTCCTCTGGTTACAGAAGCTGACCAGAGTTCATTCCTTTCGTGTTGAGTTAGAGGGAGACCACCCAACTTTCATTTTGAGAGGATGGGATGCAACATCTCTTGGAATCTCCCCGTCATTGTAGGAAAATTTGAGAGAGTGGTCATTTTCAAAGTAGAATACGTCCATTGATTAAAACGAAATTCATACAGGAGGCTAAGGTTATGGCAGTCATTCTTATCAATATGTGGGAAGGTCGAACGGAAGATCAAAAACGGAAAATCGTTAAAGCGGTTACAGATGCAATGGTGGAGAGCGCAGGTGTCAATCCGGAAGGGTTGACCATCATTATCCATGATATCCCTAAGGACTCATGGGCAAGGGCTGGAATTTTAGCCAGTGATCGGTAGAGTGTGCCTCGGATCTGGACATCCCTCCGGCTTGAGGGTGAAGCACGGATAATTAGGATACAGGAGGATCTAGCAACAGAAAATTGAAATCCGTGTCCTTATATGTTTTTTGGTTTAATGGCTGGAGGGATGGGTTGAATCATTATCATTGGTATGATCAGCGTTGAAGCTGTTTTG
>MGNI01000133.1:7310-7687 GCA_001795115.1 Chloroflexi bacterium RBG_16_48_8
TCGGGCAAGGTCTATCGAGCCGAATTGCTCATGCCTCATACGATCGGGACCCATTCAAATCAAGATCCCGGGAGCGGGGTGTACAAATTCTTTCTTGATCAGCTCTCATAATCGCCTGCCTCGAGTTCATCCAGGATGGCAGGCCAGCGCCAAGTTGTGGAGTTCTTTCTGATGGAAAGTGGAAAAACAAAGAGAGCCATTCGACTCATCCACCTGGATAATGTGGCTACGGCGATTGAAGCTATCGCCCTCGGAGATACGGTTGAAATTGTGGGCAGCAGTATTTACAAGGGCTTAATTGTAGCGAAGGATAACATTCCCTTTGGTCACAAAATTGCATTGGAGGAGATCCAGGAGGGCAGTGAGATCCGCAAATA